>JANOHI010000149.1:0-2866 GCA_031406385.1 Acidimicrobiia bacterium | reverse complement strand
GCGAGACAGGTGTTGCGAGCAGTGAAGCGCAGCGGAGTGGCGCAGCACACGGATCAGTGATCCCGGGCGAGGTCACCGGGCCGGACGGCGTGATCGTCATCAACGCCGGGCTCCCGGTCACGCAACTCCAGGTGGTGAACGGTGGGGATCGGCCGATCCAGGTCGGCTCGCACTATCACTTCGCCGAATCGAACCCGGCTCTTCGTTTCGATCGATCCGCCGCCCGAGGCTACCGCCTCGACATCCCGGCCGGCACGTCGGTGCGCTTCGAGCCAGGGTTGGAACGCGTGGTGTCGTTGGTGCCGTTCACCGGTGACCGTATCGTCGCCGGCTTCCGTGGCGATGTCGGAGGAGCGCTCGATGTCTGAGATCTCGCGTGCGCGCTACCGCGCGCTCTACGGCCCCACCACCGGCGACCGCGTGCGGCTGGCCGACACGAATCTGCTCATCGAAGTGGAGCGGGACTACTGCGTCGGTGGCGACGAAGCGGTCTTCGGTGGCGGCAAGGTCATCCGCGAGTCGATGGGCCAGTCGGGCCGGACGCGTGCCCAGGGAACGCCCGATCTGGTGATCACCGGCGCGTTGATCCTCGATCACTGGGGCATCGTGAAGGCCGACATCGGGATCCGCGACGGACGCATCGTCGGCATCGGCAAGGCCGGCAATCCTGACACCATGTCCGGTGTCGATCCGTCGTTGGTGATCGGTCCGTCGACGGAGATCATGTCGGGCAACGGCCGGATCATCACGGCCGGGGCCATCGACTGCCATGTGCATTTGATATGTCCACAGATCGTCGACGCGGCGCTGGCGTCGGGCATCACGACGATCATCGGTGGCGGCACCGGCCCGGCGGAAGGCACGAAGGCGACCACCGTGACTCCGGGCGCTTGGAACCTGGCTCGGATCCACGAGTCGATGGACGAGATGCCGGTCAATGTCGTTCTGCTCGGCAAGGGCAACACCGTGTCGCTGGATGCGCTGCATGAGCAGGTGCTGGCCGGTGCGGGTGGGTTCAAGCTGCACGAGGACTGGGGCACCACGCCGGCGGCCATCGATGCGTGTCTGACGGTTGCCGATCGCACGGGCGTGCAGGTCGCCATCCACACCGACACGCTGAACGAAGCCGGCTACGTCGAGTCGACGCTTGCGGCCATCGCCGGCCGCTCGATCCACAGCTACCACACCGAGGGTGCGGGCGGCGGTCACGCTCCCGACATCATCACGATCGCGGCCCACCCGAACGTGCTCCCGTCGTCGACCAACCCCACGCGCCCGCACACCATCAACACCCTGGCCGAGCATCTCGACATGCTGATGGTCTGCCACCACCTGAACTCCTCGGTGCCGGAGGATCTGGCATTTGCCGAGAGCCGCATCAGGCCATCGACGATCGCCGCAGAAGACGTGCTCCACGACATGGGTGCCATCTCGATCATCGGCAGCGATTCCCAAGCCATGGGCCGCGTCGGCGAAGTGATCCTGCGCACCTGGCAGACCGCCCACGTGATGAAGCTCCGGCGCGGCGCGCTGGTCGGTGACGGCGAAGCCGACAATCACCGCGCCCGTCGCTACGTGGCGAAGTACACCATCTGTCCCGCGGTCGCCCACGGTCTCGATCACGAGATCGGATCGATCGAAGTCGGAAAGCTCGCCGACCTTGTTCTGTGGGAACCGAAGTTCTTCGGTGTCCGGCCTCACGCCGTCGTGAAGGGTGGCGTGATCGCGTGGGCGGCCATGGGTGACGCCAACGCATCGATCCCGACGCCGCAGCCGGTGTTCGCCCGCCCGATGTTCGGCGCGTCGCCGCGCACCGCGGCGGCCACGAGCCTCACGTTCGTCGCCCAGGACGCGCTCGACGACTGCCTGGCCGATCGGCTTGCGCTCCGTCGCCGCCTCGTCGCTTCGGCCGACACGCGCACCAGGGGGAAGGCCGACCTTCCCGAGAACGACGCCATGCCCCGCATCACCGTCGACGCCGACACGTTCGCGGTTCGGGTCGACGGCGAGTTGATCGAAGCGCAACCGGTCAGCGTGCTGCCGATGGCCCAGCGCTACTTCCTCTTCTGATGGCCCTGCTGATTGCGCTGCGCTCGTCCGCTGTGCTCTCGTGCTGGCGACACCGGCGGCTGGTTGATGTCCATTTCCCTGCGCCGACTCCGACTCGACGGTAGTCATGAGCCTCGCCACGCTGCTCCTTCTGGCCGACAGCCGCTTCCCGACCGGTGCTCACGCCCACAGCGCCGGGGTGGAGCCGAGCCACGGTGCGGGCGGCGTTCGCTCCATCGCCGATCTGGCGGTGTTCCTCGATGGCCGTCTGGCCACGACGGCCCGGACCGAGGCTGCGTTTGCCGCCGCGGCCTGCCGTCAACCGTCACGGTGGGGCGAACTCGACCATGAGCTGATGATCCGCACACCGTCGCCGCGCCTGCGCGGCGTGAGCCGTTCGCTCGGCCGACAGCTTCTCCGAGGCGCGTCGCGCGCATGGCCTGTGCTGCCGGTCGAATCGCTACGCGCGCTTCACGTCGACGGGCCGATGCAGCCCGTCGCACTGGGTGCGGTTGCGTCGGCTGCGGGGCTTCGTCCTCACGATGCGGCACTGTGCTCGCTCCATCACCTCGTCGGCGCGGTGACAACCGCAGCGGTCCGGCTGATGGGGCTCGACCCCTTTTCGGTCCAGGCGCTCGCCGCCGATCGGGCCGCCCATCTCGACGAACTCGCCGGCGAGGCTGCCGCGCATGCTGATGAGGCGCCCGACGCACTGCCGTCGTTTGCCTCCGTTCTGTCCGACATCCTCGCCGAACACCACGGCACCTGGGAAACGAGACTCTTTGCCTCCTAACCATCACAGCTCCGCTGGGGCAGA
>JANOHI010000146.1:0-22989 GCA_031406385.1 Acidimicrobiia bacterium | reverse complement strand
CCCGAAGACCCCCCTCCCCCACCACTACGCTCTTCCGCACTCACGCCGGGACACCCAGCGGCAGAGCCGCCACCGGCAGCACAACGGCGTCGTCGCGTCACGCCGGGACACCCAGCGGCAGAGCCATCACGTCAACAACTCTGTCGTCGCATTGCGCCGCGACACCAACCGGCAGAGCCATCACTCGCATCAAACGGCGTCGTCGCGTCACGCCGGGACACCCAGAACCACGGCCATGGCCAGACGGAGCTCATCCACGGTGACCGCTGCAGCGGGGCCATGGGACACGACCTCGAAATACACTTTGCACTTCGGTTCCGTACCACTGGGGCGCACCGTGATGCGGCCGATTTCACCGAGGGAGAAGGCGACGACATCGGCGGGCGGATCGTTGGTGAGGTAATCCCGCTCGTCCACCACCGGGCATCCGGCGATCTCCGTCGGGTGGGCAGCGCGGGCGCGAACCATGAGGGCCGCCATGTCCTGGGCGGCGGTCGGCCCGTCAAAGCGAAGCGACCACTGCGAGGTGTCGTAACGCCCATACACCGCCTCGATGTCGCTCAGAGCCCCGAGAAGCGACGAAGCATCGGCCTTGCGGCGGGCGGCGAGGTCGGCGGCCACGAGGGCGGCGCTGAAGCCGTCCTTATCCGCCACGAGGTCGCCGACGCAGTAGCCGAGCGCCTCCTCGTATGCGAGGACCAGCCGATGGTCGGGGCGGTCCATGGCTGCACGGGCAAGCCACTTGAACCCGGTGAGCGTCTCCACGTAGGTCGCGCCACGACGCGCCGCCATGGCCGACAGCAGCGACGACGAGACCAGGGTGGTGATCAGCAACGTCGGTCGCGGGTCGTCCGACGGAACGCCGAGGAGATGATCGGCGAGCACCCAGCCAACCTCGTCGCCACGAAGCATGAGCCACCCGCCGACCACCGAGGGATCAGGAACCGCAAGTGCGCAGCGGTCGGCGTCTGGGTCGTTGGCGATGATGATGTCGGCGTTCACCCGCCGTGCCGTGGCGAAGGCCAGGTCGAGGGCCCCCGGCTCTTCGGGGTTGGGGAACGAGACCGTCGGGAAATCCGGGTCCGGCGCGAACTGTTCGGCCACCGGCACGACGTCGGTGAATCCCGCCTCGGTGAGCACACGGATGAGCAGCGCTCCACCGACGCCATGCATCGGGGTGATCACGATCTTCAGTGCCGCCCGGTCGGCCGCGGCTGCGGTGTGCGGATCGAGACCGAGCACCCCGGCAACGTACTGGTCGACCAACGTCGTGGGGCACAGGGTGGCGAGCGGGTTGGCGGGCTCCGCGAGTTCGATCGGACCCTTCGCTGCGACGGCGATGGCTGCGGCAATGCGAGCGTCGACGGGTGGCACGATCTGTGCGCCGTCGCCCCAGTAGACCTTCATCCCGTTGTCAGCGGGCGGGTTGTGGCTCGCGGTGACCTGGATGCCGGCAGCAACGTTCAGGTGCTTCGTGGCGAACGCCACGACCGGGGTGGGCGTCGGATCGGCGAACCGCGTCGACGCGATGCCGGCGCCGGCCAGCACCGCGGCCACGTCCTCCACGAACTCCTTCGACCCATGCCGCGCGTCGCCGCCGATCACCACGCCCCGAATGGCGGCGTCGGGCACCGTCGCCAGGAGATCCGCGGCGACGCCGGCTGCGGTCTGGCGGACGACGAGCCTGTTCATGCGCTGGGGACCGGCGCCGAGGGCCGCGCGGATACCGGCGGTGCCGAACTGGAGCCGTCCGGTGAACCGGTTGGCAAGATCGTCCACCGCTTTCGCGTCACCGGTCGCCGCCGCGTCGAGCATCGCCTGTGTCTCGGCTCTGGTGACCGGGTCGGGATCGGTGGCGAGCCAGCCTTGCGCCACGGCGCGAACGGCGGCAGGACGTGGAGCGGATGAATCAGTCACCCCGGCATCCTCCCAAATTTCACGGCGCACCTCGACGCCGCAGCTGCCGTCGCCTGGCATCGCGGTGTTCATCGCCCGCAAACCCCCTTTTTCCCCTCCGAAGCGGGTGCTTTCCAGCAGCGGGCGATGCATTCGACGTTCGCACGCAGCGAGCAACGAGCAACGAGCGTCGACGCCCGTGAGAACGTGGGGAGATGGATCTATCCCGCGACGATGTTGCCCGCATGCTCGACCTCACGCTCCTCCGTCCCGAAGCGACGCCCGATGAGGTCGTGGCCCTGTGCGTTGAGGCGAACGAGTTGGGGGTCGGTGCGGTGTGCGTGAGCCCGTGCCACGTCGAACTCGCTGTCAATGCGGTCGATGACGGCATCGTCGTGTGCACTGTTATCGGGTTCCCTAGCGGGGCCGTCGACAGCCGTATCAAGGCCATGGAGGCGTCGCTCGCCGTTGCCGCAGGAGCGGCCGAGATCGACATGGTCGCGAATCTCGGCCTCATCAAGTCCGGCGACTGGGACGCGCTCGAAGCTGATATCGCCGATGTCGCAGCCGCCGTCCCCAACACACTGTTGAAGGTCATCCTGGAGACGGGAGTCCTCACCGACGCCGAGATCGTCGAGGCGTGCCGCGTCGCGAGGTCAGCCGGCGCCAATTTCGTGAAGACCTCGACGGGGTTTCATCCATCCGGCGGGGCGACGGTCGGAGCCATACGCCTCATGGCCGAGACCGTCGGCGAGGACACCGGCATCAAGGCCTCGGGCGGAATCCGTGACGCCGCAACGGCAAGGGCGATGATCGAGGCCGGTGCCACCCGCATCGGCACCTCAGGCGGTCGAGCCATCCTCACCGGCTGGTAGCGGCCATCTACCTATATATACTCATTGCATGACACATCGCACATCAATCGAGCTAGATGAGATGCTGCTGGAAGAGTCTCGGCGCATACTCGGCACAACCGGCATTCGCGACACCGTAGAAGCCGCCTTTCGCGAAATCATCCGGGCCGATCGCCGAAACCGCCTGCGTGAGCGCATTCGATCCGGCGAGGGAATGGACAGCGGACCCGAAATGCTCGCTGCCGTTCGGCCGGCGCCATGACCGGTCGGTTGTGTATCGACACGAGCGCATGGCACCGCCGGGGCGAGTCGGCCGTCGCCGATGCCCTCATTGCCCGACTCGATGCCGACGACGTGTCGATGTGCGATCAGGTTCGGCTCGAAGTCCTGTACTCGGCCCGTAGCGCATCGGACTACGACGCGATCGCCGATGAACTGCGAGCGCTGCACGTTGTGCCGTGCGACACGACAACCTTCGAACGGGCACTGGACGTCCAGCGTGCACTGGCGCACGTCGGCGGGCTGCACCATCGGAGCGTCACGATTGCCGACCTGATCATCGCGGCCGCAGCCGAAGCAGTCGGTGACGTCGTGTGGCACTACGACGAGGACTTCGACCGCATCGCCGCGGTCACCGGCCAACCCTGCGAATGGATCGCAACGCGCGGGTCGCTCTGAACTCAGGCAACTGGTGCGCCGACTTCGTCAAGACCTCGACGGGGTTTCATCCATCCGGCGGGGCGACGGTCGGAGCCATACGCCTCATGGCCGAGACGGTCGGCGAGGACACCGGCATCAAGGCCTCGGGCGGAATCCGTGACGCCGCAACGGCAAGGGCGATGATCGAGGCCGGTGCCACCCGCATCGGCACCTCAGGCGGTCGAGCCATCCTCACCGGCTGGTGAACAACCCGGCCGTGAGAGACAGCTTGGTCAGCGGCCCGACGCGCCTCCTCAACTGGCTGTACGCCATAGCGCTCCCCGCATAGGTGGTTGGTGGGGTCGACTGAAGCGGGGCGACATGCGCTGGTTAGGGTTCCTGTATGTCAAAGCTCCTTACCGTTCGGGTTTCCGACGAGGAGGCCGCGGCGCTCCAAGCAGAGGTTCGGCGGTCGAACACGACAGCGTCGGAGTTGCTCCGGACCAGTCTCCGATCGGTTCTGGCCCACGCTGATGCCGAACGAGATGCGGCCATGTACGACGCATATCCGCTCACAAGTGCTGAATTGATTGAACCAGAAGACCAGGGATGGCTGCGTGAGGAGGATTGGTCGGCGTGGAAGGCACACCTTGAGAAGGGGTGAAATCTGGATCGCATCCGCCGGGCGGGGTGGTGATCGGCCGGTGTTGGTCCTCACCCGAGACCCCGTGGCTGCTCGAATCGGCGCCGTGGTTGTTGCCCAGCTCACCACGCACATTCGCGGTTTGAGATCCGAACTCCTTCCGGGTCCTGAGGTCGACGGAGTTCCAAGCGAGTGCGTCGTGAGTTTGACAACATCACCACCATTCCCCGGACCTCGTTTCGTTCGTATGTAACCACCCTGTCCCAAGCGCGAATGCACCTGGCTTGTTCCTCGCTGAACGCAGCACTTGGTTGCACAAACCGGTAGTTGACTCCAGCCCCCCGCAACGAGCGGCTACTCAGCCTGCGACCAGCAGCTCGGCGACCCGCTGCTGGTGATCCCGGCTGCTCTGGACGCAGTTGGCCTCCATGATCTCCTCCACCCGTTCGAGTGAGCATGGCTGGCCGTCGGGGAAGACACCGTCGGCGACGCGCACATGCACCAGCGCACGCTTGCTCCGGCGAAGGGCGATGCGGGGAAACCAGCCGTCTTTCCTCCACACGTCACCCGCACCGGTGATACCGACGGCGACGAACGGGCACTGGCTCTGCTCCCAGATTTCGGCCACGCCGGGGAGCAGCGGCGCCAGGATGTGGCCCGGTTCCATTGCCTTGATCTCGCCCTCCGGCATGATCGCGCAGGTGAAGCCATCACCAATTGCCTTGATGGCTACGGCACCGGCGCCGCTCTTGCGTCCGCCCTCGATACAGCCGATCGCCCGCAGCACGGTGCCGAACACGGGACGTTTGAAGAACACCCGGGCGACGATGAAGCGCGTCGGCCGCTTGAGGCGATAGCAGCAGATCCACGCCACGAACACGTCCGCCAGACTGCGATGGTTCGCCGCCATCAGCAATGGCTGGTCCGGCAGCGCCGAGCGGTGGTCGATCTCGATCGTCATGAACGGTCGGCTCAACCGGTCGACGACCGCGCCGAAACGCATGAACTGACGCTGCCATTTGTCCTGTGAAACCACGGAAATGCGTACCCTTCGATCGGCTCCGCAGGCTAGAGCCACCCGGAGCAATCGAAGCGCGGGCCGCCACCGGCCACGTTCAGGAGCGCTCGAGCACCCGGATGGGCAGGATGCGGGGACCGCGGACCTGGCCCGGTGCCCACGTGACAGCAGACGGGTCCTCAATGATGAAGTCGGGAAACCGCTCCATCCACACCTGCACCGCGACGCTGAGCTCAAGACGGGCAAGGTTCGAACCGAGGCAGCGATGGATGCCAAGACCGAACGCGGCATGACGGTTTTCGGCGCGGTCGATCACGAACTGATCAGCATCGACGAACGCCTCCGGATCGCGGTTCGCGGCCGGGAAGGGCAGCAGGCACCACTCGCCCTCCTTGAGAACGGTCCCGCTGATCTCCACGTCTTCCTTCACAATCCGGGCCATCGTGACGGGCGCATACGCCCGGAGGAACTCCTCGACCGCGGTCGGCAGGAGTTCGGGCTCGTTGCGGAGTCGATTGCGGTCGGAGTCCGTCGAGGCGAGGTGAAAGAGCGACGCACCGATGGCCGACCAGGTCGTGTCGATGCCGGCGATCAGCAGCAGGGCGATGGTGCCGCGGACGTGCTCCGACGACAGCTTGTTCCCGAAGATCTCGGCGTTCTGCAAGAACGAGATCAGATCGTCGCGAGGGTTCTCGAGGTGATCGACGATGTGGGCGTCGAGGTAGTAGTCGAGCTCACCGAACGCGGCCTCGCGCACTTCAGGGGCAGCGTCGACGTTGCCCAGGGTGTTGTGGATGAACCTCCGGAAGATGTCGCCGTCTTCCATCGGCAGGCCGAGCATGTGGGCGATCACCGCCGGCGGAATGTTCTGCGCGTAGTCCACGGCACCATCGACGACGTCGCGTCCTTGCATGTCGTCGATCAGCTTGTGGCAGAGCTCGACGACGCGGGGGCGAAGCGCCTCGATCACCTTCGGACCGAACGCCGGAAGAAGGATCTTGCGGGCGTGCTGGTGGAACGGCGGGTCGCTGGTGATGGGCGGAGCGCCGCCGATCGGGGCGACGGCAATCGGTTCATTCGTCGACACCACAACCGAACGCGACGTGAAGTGTTCTGTGTCGTAGGCGATTGCGTGGATGTCTTCCGCGCGCGTCGGCAGGTACACGCCGTTGAAACGGTCGCTGTGGGCGACCGGACAGCGCTTGCGCAGGTCCTCCCAGATGGGGAAGGGGTTGTAGACCCACACCGGATCGGTATGGTCGAAGTCCGTCGCCCAATCGATGACCGGGGGGGCCGTCCGTATGCGGGTGTCAGTCATCTGGTGCTCGCTTGTTCTCGTTGGGTCAGGGCGGGGTCGGGATAGGTGGGGGCGCTGCGCTACTCGACGACCGAGATGGCGTATTCCGGGCAGTTGGCCACCAACAGGTGAGCCTTGTCTTCCGATCCGGCAGGAACGACCCCGCCGTTGATGACCTGCGCCATCCCGAGATCATCGACATCGACGAGCTCAGGGGCAAGGGCGTAGCAGCGGTTGTGTCCCTGACACTTCTCCGCGTCAATGACGATTCGCATGATTGGCCTTTCGGGGAGCCGGCAACAGAACCTGAGTAAAGACTCGCATTTCGTGGCGCCAATTGCCACATTCATCTGCGGCAGCTGCTCTTGGCCGCCTTCCCGTCGAGCCGATCCCTGGCGAAGGAGATCACGTCGAAGAGCGACAGCAGTGCTGCGCCGGTGTGGTCCTGCCCGGAATAGACGACCCGGCGCGTCAGCGTCTTCGCCGCACACATCCGCGAGAGCAGCTTGGCCGAGGTCGCCACCGGGATCTGCTCGTCGCGATCGCCGTGGACGATGAGCACGGGGGCCGGGATGCGCACGCCGCCCGGCTCGTTCGCTTGGAGCGCTGTCGCCCACGGCCCGGTGCGGAAGCCATTTCGCTTGATGAGCGTGTCGAGGGGATCGACGGAGAAGGCCTTGAACACCTCCGTATTGCAGCCGGTGTCGACCACGGGCAGGAGCTGCTGACCCTTCTCCGTGAGAACGTCGTTGAGATTCAGCGACGGATTCGCAGCAGCAAGGCCGGCCGCCACCATGAAGAGGTACCCGCGGTAGAGCGAGGTCGAGATGGAGTCGGCCACGCTGGTCAGCTGCGACGGTGGCGCCCCGGCGACGACGCCGAGCAATGTGAGATCCGGCGCCCATGTCGACACCAGCTGACCGGCAAACAGCGCAGCGTGGCCGCCCTGCGAGTGCCCCCAGATCAAGGTACGCGTGCTCAGCGACTCCGACGGCAACTGTCGAGCGGCGCGGACGATATCGAGCACTCCTCGTCCCTCGCTCTCCCCAACGATGTACGGATGTCGTCCGGGCGTGCCGAGACCCTCGTAGTCCGTGGCGACGACGGCCATGCCGAGCCCAACGAACGAGAGCCCGATGAATTGTTCTGCGGTGCCCGGTTTGCGCGACGGGGCGCAACGATCGGCCAGCCCAACCGTTCCGTGCGCATAGGAAAGCACGGGCCAGCCGCCCTTCGGGGCGGGTCCCGGCGGAACGTACGCAAATCCGGTGACGGCAATCGGTGCACCCGACACGCTTCGCGAGGCATAGACAACGCGATATGCCTTCGCCCCGAGCGGTCCGCCACCGGCGATCGGCACCGAACCGAGCAGGGTGCCCGGCGCAACGTCTGGCGCCGGGTCGGGAATGCTGAGCGACTGCGAGCGGACTGCCGCCGCCGACGGTGGCGCGATCATCGGCAACTGCGACAGCGTTGCCACCACCGCCGTGAACGCAAGGAGACGGCGAGACCGTGGGCGGAACATGCTCCGAGGTTACGGCGGCGGCGATCTCAGCTGGTCTTGTCGACGTTCAGAAAATGCGCCGCGGCGCCGCGGCGTGACCACTGCGGTTGTTGACGGTTCAATCAATGGTGAACCCATGTTCACCATTGAACCGAAGTTCGGTTGGCCCGTCAGGGAATGGAGCGTCGTCGAGGGGGTCAGCGGTTACAAGATCGTGAAAACTGCTCGACTCGTCGATTCAAGGAGGGAGTTGTCCACCGAAAGGAAGCTATGTCCACAGATATGTCCACAGACCACCTCGCTGACCGATGATCACCGTTCGTGTCGCTTTCCGTGTCCGGATGGTGCGTCCTCCCGATCTTGGGGCCGTCGGGACGACCCGCTGGCTCCGGCCCAACCGGGTTCGCCGCCAGGCGGTGAGATGCGGCAGAACGCCTCCCATCGCCGTTGGGAGGTGTTCTGCCCCCATATATGGGGGCAACCTCTCTCCCAGCGGTAATAGCGTTGCGGCGTGCTTCGCCTGTCGACTCTCTTCCTTCGAACCCTCCGCGACGATCCGGCCGACGCCGAAGTTCCCAGCCACAAGCTCTTGGTGCGGGCCGGCTACATCCGACGCTGGGCACCGGGCATCTACTCGTTGCTGCCCCTCGGCCAACTGGTGCAGGACAACGTCGAGAGGGTTGTGAAAGAGGAGATGGACGCGATCGGGGCCCAACAGGTCACCTTCCCGGCGCTCCTCCCCCGCGACCCGTACGAGACGACCGGGCGCTGGACGGAATACGGCGACACGCTGTTCCGTCTCAAGGACCGACGCGGCAACGATTACCTGCTCGGCCCCACCCATGAAGAGCTCTTCACCCTCGCCGTAAAAGATCTGTACACGTCGTATCGCGACTTCCCCGTGATCTTGTACCAGATCCAATCGAAGTACCGAGACGAGGCACGGCCACGTTCGGGCATCCTGCGCGGCCGCGAGTTCCTGATGAAGGATTCGTACTCGTTCGACCTGACCGACGATGGCCTCGCCGAGTCGTACCGTTTGCACCGCGACGCCTACCAGAAGACCTTCGCCCGACTCGGCATCGAGTACCGGATCGTCCAGGCGATCTCCGGAGCCATGGGCGGCTCGGCCAGCGAGGAGTTCCTCGCCCCCAGCCCCACCGGCGAGGACACCTTCGTGAGCTGCACGTCGTGCGACTACGCCGCCAACGTGGAGGCAGTGGAACGGTCCATTGGCGACCTCGCCACCGTCGACCCCGGCACCCACCCGACGATGACCGCTCTGCATACGCCCGAAGCGCCCGGCATAACAGCACTTGTCGCCCACCTCAACGACCACCACAACCTCGGCGTCGATGCCACGAAGCTCTTGAAGAACATCCTCTTCAAGGTCGATGGCAAGCCGATCATGGTGCTCGTCCCCGGTGATCGTGAGGTCGACGAAACCAAGCTTGAAGCCGCCATCGCGCCCGGCCGTCTCGAGCCATTCACTGACGACGACTTCGCCGCCCAGGCATCGTTCGTGAAGGGATACGTCTCCGCCATCGGCATGGCCGATCATGGCGTGACCGTCTACGCCGACCCCGCCGTCGCCGCCGACACCTCATGGGTCACGGGCGCAAACAGATACGAACACCACGTGATCGATGCCGTCGTCGGGCGCGACTTCCATGTCGACCGGGTGATCTCGGTCGCGACGATCGTTGCGGGCGACCCCTGTCCCCGGTGCAGCTCGCCGCTCACCACCGGCCGGGCCATCGAAATCGGCCACATCTTCCAACTCGGCCGCAAGTACGCCGACGCGTTCGCCCTCGACGCCGCCGGCCCCGACGGTCAGCCGATGCGCATCACCATGGGCTCCTACGGCATCGGGGTGTCCCGGGCGGTGGCCGTGGTGGCCGAGCAGCGCCATGACGAGCGCGGCCTGTGCTGGCCCAACTCGATCGCCCCGGCGCAGGTACACATCGTCGCCGTGACCGGCAAGGAGGGTGGGGCGCAACTCGTCGAGGCCGAGCGGATCGCTGCCGCCCTCGACGCCCGTGGTGTTCGGGTCCTCCTCGACGATCGCATCGGCGTGAGCGCCGGCATCAAGTTCGGCGACGCCGATCTCCTTGGCATGCCGACCATCTGCATCGTCGGCAAGGGTCTCGCCAACGCCATGGTCGAGGTCAAGGATCGACGCACCGGCGAACGGCGCGAGGTATCCGTCGATGCCATCGTCGACGACCTCGTCGTTGCCAGCCGGGCGTAGCTGCACTCGGCCGAGTCACCGCTGGTGGTCGGAAACCAAGAGACCGGCCGGGGCCAGAACGACAGGCAGAGTTCACGCGCACCTCAGACTTTTTGGCGCGCACCTCGCCCGAAATCGGCTGCGGTTCGGCTACGGTACGCCGATGTGCGCGTCGGATTGCGTTATGTGCGCGTGGCTGTCGGAAACGGGCCGCACAAGCGACCACCTGGGCACCGTTGACGCCGTGAAGCTGCGACGCGGCTAGCGGATGTGTTGCTAGCGGATGGTGATCGCAAGCGTCGTGGTGGTGCGGAACACGACGATGATCGGCGGGATCGTCGGAGGAAGACAGATGACCGACGGGTTACACGATTTGAGCGTGGTCGTTGTCTGCGGCGGGTTCGTTGGCGTGGTCGGGCAGGTCTGACCGGGGACACACGGTCTGGTGGTGGTCGTCACGACCGTCGGCGGGGTGGTCGGCTGGGTCGGGGGCACCGTCGATGGGGCCGAGGTGGTCGTGATGATGACCGGCGGTGGCGTGGTCACCGTCGGCGGGACTGTCACCTCGGCAACGGTCGTCGTTGGCTCGGCGATCGGCGCGAAAGTGGGTACTTCCGTCGTCAGCACCGGTGGCGGGGCGAGGGTGGTGGAGGCTCGGCGACGCGTCGGCTTGCGGGTCGTCGGCATTGCGGTCGAGCGGACCTTGCCCGTCGATGGCGGAACGGCCTTGGCGGTGGTCGGAACCGGCAGCTTCGTGGTCGTGGTCGTGGTCGTCGTCGTCGTCGTGCTGGTGGTGGTGGTGGTTGATGTCGTGGTGGCGGCACTGGTGGTCGACGTCGGCGGAGCGACGGTCGGCGGCGCCACCGTCGTCGGCGGAAGCGTGACCACAGTGGTTGGCGGGAGGGTCGGGGGCGCCAGAGTTGTCGGGGGAGTCGGTGGTCGGAACGATCCGGTCGGGTTTTCGCGAGCCAAACCGGCCGACACCAGCAACAAACCGCTCACCATCGCCACGGTCGGAAGGGTCCGGCGGCGGCGGATTGATTGCGGAAAGCCGTTGCGCTGCCAGCCGTAGCTCACCGATGACGACCCGACCCCCGCGGCCATCGACGACACCACGGCGTCGCGTAGGCCGGTTGGTGGGGCGAGTTGGGGGGCAAGGCGGGACGTGGCACTGGCCGACATCGTCGACGGGTTCACGAGTGCGTGGCGGCGGCGGGTGCACTCATCGCAGCCCTCGACATGGCGCGACACGCGCTTACGGAGCAGAGGGTCAAGGGCCACGCCGTCGGCGGCAAGAGCAGCGAGTCCGGCACAGTGCTTACGACCGTGACGCAGGAGCACCACCGCAGTGAGCGACTTCTCGAAGCGCTCGGCCGCTCGCGCGAGCGCCTTGTGGAGGTGCTCGTGGGGAACGCCGGCCGCTTCGGCCAGATCGTTGCCGCTCAGGTCTTGGCGGAAGCGGAGGTCCAGGAGGGTCATGTCATCGGACTCCAGGCCACCGCGCGCCGCGGTGGCCAGGGAGACGAGCTCACCGGACTCAATGAGTCCTCCGGCCGTACGGCCGCTCTGTTCGAGGGTTTCACCGAATTGCATGGGATCTTTGGGAAGGGTTCGGGACCGTTTACGTGTGTGGGCGTAGCACTCGTGTCGGGCAACCGAGAAGAGCCATGCCCGCACCCGTTCGGGTTCACGGAGCTGCGACAGCCGAGACGAGGCCCGGATGAACACCTCGTGGGTGACGTCGGCAGCATCGTCAGGCGAACCGGTCAGGCGGGCGCAGAAGTCGTACAGCTGCGACCCGAACCGGTCATACAGCTCACCGAAGGCGTCACGATCCCCTTGCGCGGCGCGTGTCGCCACATCGGCGTCACTGGCAATGCGGAGGGACCGGGACATAGGGAGAGCCTAGGGATAGTCACGCAGGGCGCACGGGGCGGGCGTGAGATGGACAGGACAATCGAACGAGGGCTTCTTTGGTCGGGCCTTTTCGCCGAAACGAAACCCGAGGTCGATGGACGCCAGTGGTGAGTCCCCAAAGGGGAATCCGGACAGAAACCTCCTTCGGTGACCCGTGTCACAGAATCGCAGCGAGGTGTCGGGTTGGGTTCGCCGGCCCGTCAGCGCGCCGGTCCCCCCGCTGATGCGGAGGGACCGGGGCACAGGTGAGCCTGCGAACGATCAAACAAGAGGGCTCGGGGGGCGGGGCTCTTCCGCCGAGACGAGCCCGACCCCCCGCTCAAGACGAGCTAGCGAACCGATTTCTTGGTCGAGACGACCCGGCGGACCGGCTTGCGAGCAACCTTCTTCTTGCTGACCTTCTTGGCCTTCTTGACAACCTTCTTGACAGCCTTCTTGGCGACGGGCGGAGCCGGCTGCTGGAGCACGATCACGATCGGCTGCTGAGCGGGCGTCGGAGCCGGGGCGGGGGCGGGCGTCGGAGCCGGGGCGGGCGTCGGAGCCGGGGCGGGCGGGACGACCGGCGCCGACGGCGGTACCACCGGGACCACGGGAGCGACGGTGGTCGTCGGTGAAGGCGTCGGGGTGATGGTGGTCGGCACGGGCACGTTGACGCCCACGTCGACCGAGCGGTTCGACGGCGTGCCGCCGCGGACTGCGCTCATGGCGACGGAGAAGTTGTTGGCATCAAGGGAAACGGTCCCATTGACCAGGAAGGTGACCGTGGAGCTGGACGGCATCGTCAGCACCCGGGAGATGTTCCCGGACCCGGCGGCTCCGCCGCCGCAGGTCGCCCCGCCGGTGGTGGAACAGCTCCACACGGCGCCGTTGATGGTGGACGGGATGCTGTGGAGCAGCGTCACGGGGCCGGTAACGAGCGGGCCAAGGGAAACCTTCATGGAGTAGGCGTAATTGGCGCCCCGCTCGACCGGCCCGGCCGGCGCTGTGAGGGTGGTCGACATAGAGGAGAAGATGCCGGGGTCGATGGTGACGACCGGCCCGTCGAAGACCGGCGGAATGGTGATGGGAGGCAGGGTGATCGGCGGGATAGTGAAGGTCGGAAGCGGGATCGTCGGGAACACCGGCGGGAGAGCCGAGGCGGAGATCGACCCGAGGGTGAGGCCGGCGGCAGTGAGGGCGAGGGTAGCGGCGGAGATGGTGCGAATGCGGCGGGCGGTGCGGTTCATGATGACTCCTTGTGGTTGGCACGCACCCGAGTGGTGCGTTGTTTGATGCCAGTGGTGAGTCACCACCAAGAAGTTCCGGACACAAAGCCCACTGTGACGTGCGTCACTAGCGCGTGGGAGAGAGGTTGCCCCCATTTCTTGGGGCAAAACACCTACCAACGCCACTCGGAGGTGTTTTGCCGCACGATGCCAGCAGGAGCCGGACCAAGGCGGCCGGATCAGCCGCTCGTCAGCCGACGCACGACGTCGGGGTCAGGTGCGCGCACCGCGACCGGAGTGCCACCCGAGCGCAAGGACTCTGCCCCCGCGCATCCCGCCGCCACGGCCTCCCGAGCGCCGATCGGCGACGTCTGCGTCGCCCCGCCGTGACGGGCGAACTGGACGAACTCCGCCATCAGCGCTTCGTCGGCACCACCGTGGCCGCCCTGCCCGGGCAAGAACGGAACTTCGATATCACCACGCTCGGAGTATCCGCCACGGCGATTCCAGACGCGCACAACACCCTCCACGTCGCCGAAGTTCTCGAGTCGCCCGTCGGTCCCAATGACGGTGTAGTTCCGCCAGTAGTCCGGCGTGAAATGACATTCCTGGTACGACGCCATGACCCCGTTCGACAATTGCATCTGGATCATCGACAGATCCTCGACGTCGATCTCCGGATGCAACCCCGTGTTCGACAGCGGAGGCCAGTGCATGTCCTGGTCGAACCAGTCGTCACGTTTTGCCCCATCATGTCGATCGGCCACGCGGCCGTACACCGCGAGTCGGCCGAACCCTTGCACCAGCCTCGACACTCCGCCGGCCAGCCAGTGGATCACGTCGATGTCGTGCGCGCCCTTCTGCAGCAGCAACGACGTGACATGGCGGCGTTGCGCATGCCAATCCTTGAAGTAAAAGTCGCCGCCATGACCGACGAAATGCCGGCACCACACGGCCTGCACCTCGCCGATCGCGCCATCGTCGATGAGGCGCTTCATGGTTCCGATGGCGTTGTAGTGGCGAAGGTTATGACCTACGTAGAGCCGAACCCCATCGGCGGCAACATCGGCGGCGGCCGCGAGGATGCGGTCGCATCCCTCGATGGTGATGGCGAGTGGTTTCTCGGCGAAGGTCGACTTGCCAGCGCGCAGCGCGGCAATGACCATCTCCTCGTGCGCGTCGTCGGGCGTCGCGATGATGACAGCATCGACGTCATCCGCGGCGAGCACGTCAGCGAAACGGGTTGTCGTCCACGGCCGCTCGCCGAGCTGGTCGGCCCGATACCGGAGCAGGTCCTCGTCGAGATCGCAGAGACCGACGACGATGCCACCGCGACCGGGCCGATGGGCAACGTCGAGCAAGTTCCCACGCAGACCAAGTCCGACCATGGCGATGCGGAGATCGGCCTCGTCCGAAAGGGTCGGCTGGGGCACGGCAGACTTGGTCATAGCCATGACTACCACGCCCGTTCCCATCGTCCTCCTGGCCGCCGGGCTCGGATCACGCTTCGGCGGGGTCAAGCCCCTCGCTCCGGTCGGGCCCGACCACGAAGCGCTTCTCCACCTCTCGCTCGACCAGGCGAAGCGGGCCGGATTCACCGAGGCCGTCATCGTCGTTGGACCACTCACCCGCGATGCGATCATCGGCGCGCTCATCAACCCTCCGATTCCGGTGCTGTTCGCCGACCAACTCGGACGCGACGGCGGTTCCGGCAAGCCCTGGGGCACCGTCGACGCGCTCGCGAGCACCGGGTTGTCGGGACCGTTGGTCGTCGCCAATGGTGACGACCTCTACGGCGTGCCCGCGCTCGCCGACGCATACGAAGCAACGCAGCGCAACGACACCGACGGAGCCGCAGTGATGTTCCCCGTGGGTCGGACCCTCTCCGGGATCGGCGGGGTGTCGCGTGCCGAACCCGTCGTTGATCCTGACGGACTCCTCCAGGGACTGACGGAACGACGGGGTGTGGAGCGCGTCGATGGGGTCATCACCGACGAGACCGGCCACGCACTTGAGGACGACGCAGCCGTGTCCATGAACCTTTGGGCGTTTCGTCCGAGTGCCATGACCGCTCTACGCAACCTCGGTGATGATTTCCGCACCGAGCACCGGGGGAATGCCAAAGCGGAACTCGGCCTGCCCGACGCTATCGGTCGCCTCGTCGCATCCGGCGACCTGCGCATCAGCGTCACCGTGACGGACTCCACGTGGCACGGCGTCACCTTTGCCGACGACGTAGCGAAAGTCCGGGCGGAACTGATCGCCGGCGGCTGGTAGCACGCGTTCCACGTGGGATCGAAACCATTCGAGCGCCTTGGCGATGTTCTGCGCGCCTATCAAATCGAATCCCCTGTTACCGGAGCTTCGCTCATGGGTGGCGGGCACATTCACCACACCTGGTCGGTGACGACCGACGATGCACGTGGCTACGTCCTCCAGGAGCTCAATGAACGGGTCTTTCGCGACCTCGCTGCATGCGAGGACAACCTCCGCCGAATCGACGACCACTTTCACCTCGCGGATCACCGCCACGGGATCACCATTCCGAAGCATCTGCGGACGGAGACGAACGGCCTGCACGTGTCCTTGCACGACGGCTCGACGTGGCGGGCAACCCACCACGTCGATCACAGCGTTGCGCCGTCGAAGGTGAACGGTGCCGATGACGCATGGGCTCTCGCTCGAGCGTTCGGATTGTTCGCTAGTGCGCTTCGTTCTCTTCCTGGCCGCTCTCTACGCGCAACAATCCCCCAGTTTCACGACTTCACATGGCGCGTCGAGCAGTTGCGTGATGCCCGCTTGGCGAACCGGACAGGCCGGACGAACAGCGTCAGGCGGGAGTTGTCGGCCGCGGATGCGCTAGCCGACCGTCTCCTGCGCCCGGCACGGGCAATCGCTGACAACGCCGCGCATTCGGTGCACAACGACGCCAAGGTGACGAACCTCCTCTGCCACCACACGAGCGGCGCGGCCCTCGCCGTTGTCGATCTCGACACAACGATGCCGGGCTCGGCTCTCGTCGACCTCGGTGAGCTGATCAGGTCTGGCGCCTCGGACCGGCCCGAGGATGCTCGCGACGTCGGCACCCTCGATATTCGCCGCCCCGTGATCGTTGCCCTCATCGAAGGTTTCCGGCATGCGTATGACTTCACCGACGTCGAGGCGGCGTTGATTCACTACGCCGGTCCGGTGCTTGCGGTGGAGAACGGGATGAGGTTTCTTGCCGATCATCTCAACGGCGACGTGTACTTCCGTGTCGATCGACCGCAGCAGAACCTTGACCGCGCCCGAGTGCAGTTTCGGTTGGCCACCGAACTCCTCGCCTAGAGGAGTTGCGGGTCGCGCGTCCCGAGGCGCGAGAACGTCGATCCGACCGAAGTCGCCGAACCGCGCCAACAGGCTGCCGCTCCCCTCGGGTGGTCAGCTCGGAGCGGGACTCCAGCCGAAGAACGTCTTTCCATCGGTGCCATTCTTCCTACACATACCCAGGACGGCCTTCTGGCGGTCGACAGTGCCAAAGCACTTCCAGCCACGGGGAGCCACCGACATCGACCGCGAAGGTCCGCGACCGGTCTGTCGGACCATTCGAGGCAGCCAGGTTTGCGCGAACGCATTGCGAAGTACACTTACTATCGTCCAAGACGTGCTCCGGCGTGTCGGCTCGTTCCTTCTCGAGTGGTCCTGTTCGATGCGTTACCGCAGGTCCATAGGGACGCAACCGTCCGGACAGCAGTCGTAGGTACGCATATGTATTTTCTGGTGCCCGGTAATTCGCAAATCGGGTAGAAGACCGGATGGCTACGTTTTGCGGCTACGTCCCACCGGCTGTTTCGACTTCCTGTCCACGGTGCAGGAAGTGTCGCAGCCCATCGCTGGTCTCACGCGGTGAGCGTCGGAGAGATTACGCAGCCGGCCGGTGGAGCTCAACGGTTAGCGTCAGCCCGAGCGTGTCGGCGATGCGCTGAAGCGTCGTGACCGTCGCACCGACACCGCCTGCCTCGAGTCGGGCGATCGCGGCTTGGCTCGTGCCCATCCGCCCCGCAAGTTCGCGCTGGGTGAGCGACGCCTCCTCTCGAAAGGCTCGGATCTGTTCGCCGATCGAGGCGGCGAGCGCTGCTGCGCGGTAGCCGCGCTCGTACTCCGTTCGTTCCTCATTCGTGAACGTGGCCAGTCGGGCATCACGGAGTTCGGTCCATTTGGTTCGGGTCATGTCAATCCTCGTCGGCGGTGTGGCCCTCGGCGATGCACCGTGCCTTGGCGGCGTGGGCACGGTTCACCTCGTGGCGTTCGTTGTTCCGTTGTTTCCGGAACACCGTGAGAAGCACGATGCGCCGCGGCTCAGTGAAGAAGTAGGTGATGCGCCCACGACACCGGGCCGAGGTCGAATCGAAGTTCGTAAAGACCGTCGCCCAGCGACCGGGAGTGCGGCATTCGGAGCATCGAACCGGTGACCAGCAGTCGATCGATATGGAAGGCCACATGTCCGAACTGCGGCCTGTCCAATTCGTTGAACCATGCGGCGACGTCTGGTTCCTGCTCGATGTCCCAGTCAATATCTAAAAAGATATCAAAGAGACCATGGGGTCGCAACCCCTCCGCAACGCAATCGCCCCTCGGGGGACTGTCGAGGTTTGGCCAGAAATACGACCACTCGCGATTTTCCTCTGGCTGCAGACTTGACGGATGACGCGAGACGCCACACCGGAAACAAACGACACCCCTCCGGAGGCTCCGAACGGTGGCGCTGGTTCCGAGCCCCCTCGTACCAGGTGCCGCGCCGACCTCGACGAGATGAGCGTCGAAGCGAAGCGTCTGGGCCCTCACTACTGAGACGACGACAACGGCCGCCCGCAGGGGCTTGGTCGCTAACAATCTCACGGGTTCTCTCGTGGAGACGAACGGGATCGAACCGTCGACCTCCTGCTTGCAAAGCAGGCGCTCTACCAATTGAGCTACGTCCCCGGAAGGGAATAGAAGACTACACGGCCTCCGCCGCCCGTCTCCGTGGTTCAACTGAGCCAACCGTGGCCCCCTCGAACGTCGAGCACACCACACCAAGCGCAGCAATCGCATGCAGCATCGCTACCGTGTCCGCTCCTTGGGCGGCGAGACCGCCGACCACGGGGCCGACGCAGCGGTCCGCCAGGACCTCGCCAACTGCGACGGCGGCGACGGCAGCCGAGCCGATCGACGCTCGCGCCGCGGCCCCCAGCACAACCGAGTCGACGCGACCGTCGCGCCGTCCGCGCACCTCAACACGCACGGCGCCGTCACCGGCTTCGGCGTGGGGACGACGGAGCATCGGAAGGCGCGCCGTCGCCCGGTCGCGTCGCGTCGCCCCGACGCGCGACGTAATGCGATGAGCCTCGGGAAACACCGGCTGGAGCAGAATCGGATCCACGAGAGCCGCCCGGTAGCAGTCGACGCCGCCGATCGGACCGGGGAACCAGCACAGCTCGCGGCCGGACCCGCCAACGAAGCGCTCCCACCGTCCGTTACGCCAATCGAGCGACTCGCTGCTCAGCGCGGCATGATGCTGGCGGGCGCAGGCCGGACCCGCTGTTCCGATCTTGGCGACGTGTATCTCGTCGACCTCGTCGAACCCTGCCGCCCCGTGTCGCGCGAGCAGGCAGGTGAGGCCGGGCGCGTACCCTGCACCCACAACGACTCGGCGTTCGAGCGATGCAGCCATCGGCCCGAGCGAAAGTAACCCCTGCACATCGACCACGGCATCACCAACCGACACGACATTGGCACCCACTCGCAGCGCACGAGTCGCCGGATCGACGTGACCGGCCGGAAGGGTGAGCAGAACAACGTCGGGTTCCACGTCCTCCCACGACCTCGTGCCGAGCGGCGAAACCTGCGCACTCGACGCGACGAGACCGTCGAGGTAGAGCGATTCCGGGTCATCGACAACCACCGTGATGGCCGATGCCGATTCCACGAGATGGCGGGCGACTCGTGTGCCGACCACGCCGCAGCCGACGACGAGAACCGTGCCGGCCACGTCAGCGGAGATCGGGACCGGAGAGCTCGCGCCATCCGCCCTGTTGCGGGGGGATGCCGCCACTTCCACGAAGCCGCACGAACGCGGAAACAAGACCGGCGAGGCCGAGGGACAACACGAGGCGACGCATCGCTTGCACGTGGGGCTAGCTGGAATCGAACCAGCGACCTTCACATTATCAGTGTGACGCTCTAACCAACTGAGCTATAGCCCCAAAAACAACACACTCTCCAGCTGCCGACGTGACCTGAACGTGTCCACCGACCTGCTGGAAAAAGCGGATGCCGATCTTACACACCCGACCCATCACGCTGACCGCGAATACGCACGACCGGACCTGTGGTCAAACCGCAGTGCTCCGCGGCGTCCCTGAGGAACTCGGCGCGTCCCACATCGTTGCGTCCTCCCAGCCGTTGACGCCGTGCCCGGCCGCCGGCGCGTCATTCGTCCCCACCGCGGTCATTTCGGGCACAGGAACCGTTGTCGGACGGGGCACCGGCGGGCGCTCCTCGAGCACGGTGATCACCAGCCCGCCGAGGAAGCCGGCGAGACCGTTGAAGAAGAACCCCAACAGCATCGTGGCCACGACGAACACGATGACGAGACCGAGCCCAACGCCGGCCGATCCGCGCAGCACCACCGCGAGGTCAACTTTGAACCCGTTCCCGAATCCTGATTCCTGCAGGAACGTCTCGATCCGTCCGAGCAGCCTGAGGCGATCGACGACGTTCAGAAGAATCGCCAACACCGCCATGGACACCGCGTAGCAGAGCAGGTGGAACGCGACCGCAAGACGGAACAGCGAACCGAGCTCGACCCGGCGAACGACACGACGGACACGAATGCCGCGGCGGACGCGTCGTCTCCTCCTGGCCACGAGAGCGAGCGTAGTGGTTCGTGCACTTGCTATTCGTGGAAGCGGAGGACGTTTCCCACCGTGACACAGCGAACCTCCGCTGCGAAGCGCACCCGCGTCGATGGACCGAATCAAGGCCGGTTCAGTGCGCCCCCTTGGCACGGCCCGACCGTGCTGGTCACGCTGGCACGCATGAACGCATGTACCCATTCGAACCACCGCCGTCGAGAGAACCGGAGCGAACACTCGGAACACGGCGGCGTCACCGTGTTGCTTGGTGCGACCTTGCTCATCGTCGCCTACCTCGTGCTGCAGGTGACCAAGCTCAGCGTTGCCGCGGCCGACCGCGCACGCGCCCAGACCGCCGCCGATGCCGCCGCCCTCAGCGGGGTCTTCGACGGCGAGGAAGCAGCCGCCGATCTTGCTCGACGGAACGGGGCAACGCTCATTTCCTTCACCGACGAAGGGCAGAGAGTCCTGGTTCGGGTCGGCTTCCGCGACGCCGTTGCCACGGCCCGGGCGGAGCGCAGCGAAACGTCGCCTTTCTCCTGACCGTCGTCACGCATTGTCCAAATGCGGCAGAACACCTCCCAACGCCATTAGGAGGTGTTCTGCCCCCATAAATTGGGGCAACCTCTCTCCCAGGGGAATTCTCCCAGCGGAATTGGTCCAGCGGGACTACGCCAGCGATTCGGTGAGGCGGCCTGCGTCGAGGTGCCAGCGGCGGGTGAGGCGGACGGCGTCGAGGAGGCGGCGGTCGTGGCTCACCAGGACCAGGGTCCCGGGATAGCTGTCGAGGGCGGTCTCGAGCTGCTCAATGGCGGCCAGGTCGAGATGGTTCGTGGGTTCGTCCAGCACCAGCAGGTTCACTCCGTCATGCTGGAACCGGGCAAGCGTGGCTCGGGTCCGCTCCCCTGGCGACAACAACCGAGCGGGTCTCGCCACATCGTCGCCGGCAAGACCGAACTTGGCTAGCAGCGTGCGGACATCGGCGATGGTCGAATCCGGATACCACGACAGGAATGCATCGACGAGCGTGACATCTCCGACCGTCGGCACCCGACCCTGATCGAGCTCACCGATGACGACACCGCGTCCGAGTTGCACCGTTCCGCGCTCGGGCGTCACACGGCCGAGAAGCAGCGACAGCAGCGAGGTCTTTCCCGCCCCGTTGGGTCCGGTGAGAGCGACCCGATCACCGTACGCAAGGTCGACATCAATCGGGCCGAGCAGGAAATCGCCGCGCTGCACCGACGCCCCGCGCATGCTGACGACAACCGAACCGGAACGGGGTGCCTCGGCAATGGCGTAGCGCAGCTCCCACACCTTGCGTGGCTCGGCCACCACTTCGAGGCGCTCGGCTGCCTTCTCCAAGCGCGACGCCTTGCCCGCCTGCTTCTCACTGGTCTCTGCTTTTGCCTTGCGACCGATCTTGTCCGGATCGGCCCCCTTCTTCTTCAGGTCGGCACGGCTCTTTCGCACGCCCTTATCTGCCCACTCCTTCGTCGTCCTTGCCCGATCGAGTAGGTCGCGGTGACGAGCCGAATAGTCGTCGTAGGCCTGCTCCGCATGACGACGCTTCACCTCGCGTTCGCGCAGGAACGCCCCAAACCCACCGCCAAAGCTCTCGGCCCGACGCTCGACCGAGTCGAGTTCGACGATGTCCGTCGTGACGTTCTCCAGGAACACGCGGTCATGGCTCACCACCACGACGGCGGCCGGACGCTTCACCGCGTCGAGCACGAACTGCTCGAGGAGGGCGAGACCGGCGAGATCGAGATCGTTGGTCGGTTCGTCGAGACAGAAGACATCGAACCTGGCGAGTGCCAATGCGGCCAGTCCGACCCTCGCCTTCTGCCCGCCGCTCAGAACCCCGACGAGATCGCCCCGACTCTTGGACCCGTCGAGACCGACACCGGCGAGTGCGCCAGGAACACGGTCGTCGAAATCCGCCCCACCGAGTGCCAGCCACCGATCGAGGGCGTCGCCGTAGTCCTCACCCGACGCGTCGCCTCGGCCCAACGCATCGGCGGCAGACTCCATCGCTGCGGCGGCCGTGCCGACACCGGTGCGTCGCGCCAACCACTCACCGATCGTCTCGTCGGCCGAAGCAACATCGAGCTGCTGGGCCAGGTACCCGACCGTGGTAGTAGACGGCGCGCGAGCGATCGTGCCGGCGAGCGGTGAGTCCAGCGCCGCGAGCACGCGCAGCAGCGTGGTCTTTCCGGCACCGTTGGCACCGACAACCCCGATCACCCGACCCGGCGAAACGACAAGATCGATCCCCTCGGCCAGGACCACGGGTCCGTAGCCGAGGGTGAGCCCGGACGCGATGACCGATCCCATGGTGGATCAGCGTAGGGTCCGACAACACACCGCGAGATGCGGCGCACCGCAGCAACCCGACAGATCAGCGTTGTGTCGTACAACGCGCTGCGAGATCCAGAGAACTTCGGAAAATGAACCGTGGAGGCGCCGCAGCCGAATTGGCCAAAGCACATCCCACCGGCGTCAGTCCGTGTCGGCCTGCAGCACCTTGGCCACGGCAGCAACCTGCTGACCGGCGTCGAGCGCCATGACCCGCACGCCCGTTCCTTCCCGGCTCTGCGAGCTGATCTCACGGACCGTCTGACGGTTGGTGACTCCACCGTCGGAGATGAGGATGATCTCGTCGTCGATCTCAACCACGAACGCCGCGGCAAGGTGGCCCTTCTTGACCGGGAGCTTGTAGGAGATGACACCCTGACCGCCGCGACCTTGCACGGAGAAGCGCTCCACCTTCGTGCGCTTGCCGAAACCCTGGTTGGTGATCAGCAGGATATCGGTGGCATCGGAGACCGAATCGCAGCTGACGACGATGTCGTTCGACTTCTCCGAAATCCAGGCGAATTACATCCTCGACATGCAGCTCGGTCGCCTC
>JANOHI010000097.1:0-6694 GCA_031406385.1 Acidimicrobiia bacterium | reverse complement strand
TCCGTGAGGCGGTTCAGGAGGGTCGACTTACCGGCATTCGTATACCCGACCAGGGCAACGGACGCCTGGCGATTGCGACGACGGCCCTTGCGCTGATTCAGCCGAACTCGTTGCAGGTCTTTGAGCTGGCCCTCGAGCTTGTGCATCCGATCGAGCAGACGGCGACGGTCGACTTCGAGCTTGGTCTCACCGGGACCGCGCGTTCCAATACCCGCGCCCTGCTGTGACAACGTGGTGCCCTTCCCTCGCAAACGAGGCAGCAGATAGCGCAGCTGCGCCAACTCCACCTGCGCCTTGCCCTCGGCCGAGCGGGCGTTCTGGGCGAAGATGTCGAGGATCACCGCGGTGCGGTCGATGGCGGTGCGACCGAGCAGCTTCTCCAGGTTTCGGCTCTGCTTCGGCGCAAGTTCCGTATCGAACACCACCGTATCGGCGTCGACGGTGAGCGAGATCTCTCGTAGCTCCTCAGCCTTGCCCTTGCCCACGTACCACACCGGGTCCGGAGCGTCGCGGCGCTGAAGCACCCGCGCCATGGCATCGGCACCGGCGGTGTCGACGAGCAACGCCAGTTCGTCGAGTCCCTCCTCGGCGTCATCCACGGTGTTCGGAGCGATCACGACTCCCACGAGGACGATCTTCTCCCGGACGGAGCGATCGATGAGTTGCTTCACCGGAGTTTCAGCCACGGCGGACTACTGCCTCTCGCCTTGTCGCGGGTGGAGGCCACGCGAACTCCGCTTCGCAAACGAACTGCGAGGGCCCGATCAACGTTGCTTCCCCGTTGGCCAGCACCACCGTGGCGTCTCCGCCGGGCTGGGTGACTTTCGTATAAGTACCTACGATACCCCAGCGATGGGCCGCTGCCGCCGTTGCCACGGCGCCGGTGCCGCAGGCCTGGGTGATGCCCACGCCCCGCTCCCACACCGCCATGTTCAACGAGTCAGCGTCGCCGGAGCGTTCGACAACCTCGACGTTGATACCGCCAAGCTCGGTCGAGAGGTACCACTCCTCGACCGCCGGTCCGAACTGAGCAAGGTCGACCGACCCGGGCGGAGTTTCGATCACGAGATGCGGATTGCCCACGCTCACCGAAGTCGCACGCCGATCACCGAGGAGTGATCGAACCTTTTCCGGGATGGGTACCGCGTCGAGCTTAACGGCTCCCATGGAAACCTCGATGTGCGCGAGGCCGCCGACGTCCGGCGCGTTCACGGTGACCACCCGCACGCCACCATCGGTACGTACACGTATGACCCCAGGTGACACCATGCCGGCGTCGAGCGCAGCGTGGACAAAGCAGCGGATGCCGTTTCCACTCATCTCGGCAAGCGAGCCGTCGGCGTTACGTAGCCTCATTACCAGGTCGACTTCGCCGTCCGACCCTCCCGTGCAGATCATCAACCCGTCGGCACCGATCCCACGATGCCGGTCACAGGCGGCGCGGGCCAGCGCAGCGAGCGATTCGTCGTCGGGCGCGGGGTCCCCGGCGCCAACGATCGACACAAGGAAGTCGTTGCCGAGGCCGTGATACTTGGCAAGGCGGACGGTGGGGACGGCGGACATCTCCCACCAGTATCCCCCGCGTAGGCCGCTCCGACCGATCGATATCGCAAATGGGTCCCCGAGCGACCGCTATCGCGTGCCGAGAACGTCGGCCAGACGGTCCCACTCCGCGGTCGGTGCCGTGCGCGCCAGCGATGCCTCGCGCAGCACCTGGATGCACACGTGGTCAGCCCCCGCTTCGACATGTTGACGAATGCGAGCTGCGACGTTCTCATCGCTCCCCCAGGCGACAATGGCGTCGACGAGGCGATCGGAACCCCCATCGGCCCGATCATCCTCGGTGAAGCCGAAGCGCAGCAGGTTGTTCCAGTAGTTGGGGAGTCCCAGGTAGATCTTCATCCCCTCGCGGGCGATGCGCCGGGCCTCACTCGGATCGGTGGACAGGACCACCATCTGCTCGGGCGCAAGCAGCGCGTCGGGACCGAGCGCTTCGCGCGCCGACGCCGTGTGTTCGGGTGTGGTGAAGTACGGGTGCGCACCGTTCGCTTTCGAAGCCGAGAGCTCGAGCATCCTCGGACCGAGCGCAGCGAGCACACGACCCGGGTCGTGTTCCGGACCCTGCGCCATGAACCGCGACGCGTCCATGCGGTTGAGATAGTCGGCCATGTAGCTGAATGGCTTGGAGTAGTCGTGCTTACGGATACCGGCAACGAGGTGTGCGTGGCTCACACCGAGACCGAGGAGGAACCGCTCAGGGAACGCTTCCGCGACAGTCTTTTGTCCGGCCACCATCGTCATCGGGTCACGGGCATAGATGTTGGCGATACCGGTGGCCACGCAGAGCTTCTCTGTGGCACTCAACAGCACCGCGGACGAGACGAACGGATCGCGCCCGACAGCCTCGGCCACCCACAGCGCACCGAACCCGAGCGACTCGACGTGCCGGGCCGCTTCCTTGGCCAGCGGCGTCGACAGCGCGTCGATCGACCCGTACCAGATGCCATATCGACCGATTTCGACAAGGGGCATGCTCATGGGGTTTCCACTCTTTCGGTTCGTTGTTGCGACGGTGCCGCGGCCGGTGGGCGAACGTTTGCCGCTTTCACCGTAGGGACGGCCGAGAGTCTGCGCCAAGCCGCTTCACGACAACGGCAGTAGCGGGAGCGACGCGGACGTGACAGAGTGCCGCTCCGGCGGCACCAGAGACCGCTGCGGGACGCTAGGGCCCGTTGTCCTTGAAGGGCGTGTCGGAGCTCTCGAAGTTCACGACACGCCACCCCTGCTTGCCGGCGTCAACGAGGAACACCCTCAGATAGACCTTTCGGCCAGCTTTCTCGGCCGTGTAGGTGATCGTCGAGGTCGTTTGGTTTCCGGTCGACTTAGCGATACCTCGCCCGGTCACCTTCAACGAGCTGTCGCCGACGATGTCGTTCAGACGTCCGGCAAGCTCAGCCAATCCCGCCTTCGGCGTCGCCTCTTTGAAATTGGAGCTCGTGAGCTCATAGGCCTTGTCGACTTCGTTCGCCAGCATGGCCTCGGTGAATTCCCGGGCCTTCTTCTCGGCCTTCTCGGTGCCTTTGAACACGACGAACGTGCAGCCGCCGATGAGGAGCCCGAGCACCACTACGGCGATGAGCGCGTATTTGATGCAGCCCCGCTTCTTGGTGTCCGCATCGGCGAACACGATCTTCCCGTCCGGCCCGAGGGGGATGTCGTTCGTTGTCGTCATGGGATGCCTTTCTCCGGGCATCAGCACCACTGCGGTGCCCGTGAGCTACGCCCACGACTCTGACCCAACGACCGACGCGACGCAATTGGGGGCCAATCCAACGGTCAGCAACACCTGCGGCGGGAGGTCAAGCCATGCCCTGGGCTCCGAACCTCGGTCAGAACAACGGACTCTGCGGGGCCGGGTGCGCAACGGCGCGTTCGTGGTCGAGCAGGAAGCGTTTCGCATCGATGCCGGCGGCAAAACCGGTCATCGAACCCGACGAGCCGATCACCCGATGGCACGGCACGATAATGCTGATGGGGTTACGGCCGTTTGCCGCACCCACGGCTCGGGCTAGGCCGACGTCACCCAGTCGTCGCGCCTGGGTGCCGTAGGAGATGGTCTCTCCGTACGGGATCTCACGCAGGGCCTGCCACGCCCGCTGTTGGAAATCCGTCCCGACCGGATCGAGAGGCAGGTCGAAGGCCACCCGCGACCCACTGAAGTAGTCGGCGAGCTGGCGCCGTGCCTCCTCAATCACCTCGTGGGCGGCGGGTACGGCGTCGCCCACTCGGACCCGACCGGCCTTCTCGACCTCCCATAGCAGGGCCCGCACGCCACGCACCGAGACGATGATCGTGAGATCGCCCAGAGGCGAGGCGGCCGTTCCGGACATCAGGGTTTCGTTCATGACAGGACACTCCAGAGATGGAAGAGGGCCGAAGAGCGCCACGGCGCCCACCGCTCGGCATGGGCAGCAAGGGCTCGGGGCGCAGCCGGCAGGCCGAGCTTGACGGCAGCGTGCTTGACACCGAGATCGGAAGGGAGGAATCCATCGGGCTCCCGGAGCGCGCGAATCAGCACATAGTCTGCGGTCCACGGGCCGATGCCGTGATGAGCGATCATCTGCGCGCGTACCGTTGCTCGATCTGCGCCGATCGACAGGTCCAGTGACCCGGACGCAAGCGATGCACAGAGCCCGACCAACGCACTCGCCCGCGATCTCGGGACAGGGATCCGGTCTGCTCCGGCGTCATGGAGAGCGGCGGCAGACGGAAACAGGTTCGTGAGCCCGGGCACCCCGAAGTCGACGTGCTCGCCGAGTTCCTCCGTGAGACGGCTCGCCGTCCCCCGCGCTCCTGCCACAGAGACCTGCTGGCCGAGGACGGCACGAACGGCGATTTCGTGGGCATCGACCGCCCCGGGCACGCGGCGCCCTGAAGTGGCGCGCACGATGCGACAGAGCACAGGATCGGAGCTCAGGTGAGAATCGATGGTGACCGAGTCGGTGTCAAGGTCGAAGAGCCGGCGCACGCGTGACGTTGCCGTACCGAGGTCGCGGAGATCAGTCAGTCGAAACGTGGCCGAGACCGAGTCGTCACCGAGAACGCACTCTACGGTTCCCGAGCCGTTGGGCAGACGTAGTGTGCGCGCATAGAAGTTCCTGTTCGAATCGACGACTTCAACCCCTCGGACGGCCCTCACCGAGAGGAAGTGCAGCAGCCCCTGGGCGTCGAACGGGGTTCGCGCACGAAGGTGAATCGTGATTGGCACGGTTGCGATGGCCTGCTCAACGCCCCGTCGCTGTCCCCGTGAGCGCTTCGCCCGCAACTCGGTCGGGGAGGCGTCGAAGACGTTGCGAACCGTGTCGTGGAACTGGCGGATGCTGGAGAAGCCCGCGGCGAAGGCAACGTCGGACGAAGACAGCTCGGTCGTCTCGATCAGCAAACGAGCCGTTTGCGCTCGTTGGCTTCGGGCGAGTTCGAGTGGACCGGCACCGACCTCCTCCACAAGGAGTCGGTGAAGATGTCGTTCGCTCACCGCAAGTGCACGTGCGACGCCGCCGACCCCCTCGCGGTCGACAAGACCGTCGACGATGTGTCGCATCGCCCGGCCGACGAGGTCATCTCGGACGTTCCATTCAGGTGATCCGGGCGAGGCGTCGGGGCGGCATCGCTTGCAGGCTCGGTAGCCGGCGCGCTGTGCCGATGCGGCCGTGCGATGGAAGCTGACGTTGACCCGTTTCGGATGGATCGGAGTCGGACAGCTCGGCCGGCAGTAGATCCCCGTCGTCTTCACGGCCACGAAGATCGTCCCGTCAAATCGGGGATCGCGTGCGCGCATGGCGTCGTAGAAGCGATCAACCCCGGTCATGGCATTCGAGTCTGACGGACGCCGATCAACGATGTGAGCGGGAATCGGACATCCGCGTCGGGTCATCCGCCGGCCGGGACGCGAAGCTCGCCCAGCCGTCATGGCGCAACGTTCGCCGGTCTGGGTTGTCCCAATGCCTCCCGTATCCTGTCGTCCATGAATCCGCCCCCCGTCGACGTCCTCAAGCACATCGGTGACCGCCTGAAGGCGAACGACATCGCTTGGTTCAAGAACCGCTTCGCCGCCGGCGAGTTCGCATGGCTCCGAGATCACCTCCCCGAGGGTGGCTACACCAAGCTGGGTGAACGCATCGAGGCCGGTGACCTCGCCTACGTCCGCCGTCTCCTCGCCGGCCTGGATCTGCCCGGATTGGGCGCCGCGGCAGGTGGAGCGGTCGCCGCCGCGGTTGGAGCGGCAAAGGGCGGCGCGGCGGTCGGAGCGGTCGGCAGGGCCGGCGCAAACGTGGTCGACGAAGATCGGCGCAAGAAGGGTGCCGTCTGGCTGCTTCCTATCGCTCTTCTCGCGGCGCTTGGTCTCGGGTTCGGATTGAGCCGACTCGGCAAAGACGACGCCTCGAACACGGCGAACATCGACACGACCGTTGCTATCGCTGAGGAGTCCGCCGCCCCCGCCACCGAGCCGGCAGCCACCGAAGCGCCAGCGGCACCCACCTCCAACATTCTCGAGACCGCCAAGAACGCAGGTAGCTTCACCACCCTTGCCGCGGCGGTTGATGCGGCCGGGCTTGGCGACACGCTGAACGGCGAGGGTCCGTTCACGGTGTTCGCTCCCACGGACGACGCGTTCGCGGCCCTTCCTGCCGGCGCCCTCGACGCGCTGCTCAAGCCAGAGAACAAAGACGCACTCGTGAAGATCCTCACGCACCACGTCGTTCCCGGCAAGGTGCTTGCCGCCGACATCACAGCCGGAGATGTAGCAACCGTCGAGGGTGGCACCGTGAAACTCGCCACCGAAGGCGGCGTCACCGTGAACGACGCCAAGGTCCTCACCGCCGACGTCGCCGCAAGCAATGGCGTGATCCACGTCATCGACAAGGTGCTGATTCCGTCGTCCGTCGATGTTGGAGCTCTGCTCGCCCCGCCGACCACGACCGCCGCACCGGCGCCCGCCACAGCAGGAACGATCGTCGATGTCGCAGTTGCCAACGGCAGCTTCACCACCCTGGTCGCTGCGGTCAATGCCGCCGGACTGGGCGAAACGCTGAGCGGCACGGGCCCTTTCACCGTCTTCGCGCCGACCGACGATGCGTTCGCGGCGCTGCCCGCTGGGCTCGTCGATGCGCTCGTGAAGCCGGAGAACAAGGCG
>JANOHI010000304.1:0-14344 GCA_031406385.1 Acidimicrobiia bacterium | reverse complement strand
GCCGGCTACCGGCTCGGCATCATTCTCGAAGGCACCAATGCCCGGGCCTATGCCGGTCACGCTCCCCGTGAGATCGGCGACCGGCTTCACGCCACCACGCTGTCGCTGTTCCACTCGGCCGCCGAACTGATCGCAACGGCGTAGTGACCGCACAAGTCCTCCGTCTTCCCACCGAAGCCTCCACGCGAGATCGCTTGGTCGGCGCCGCCGAGCGGCTCTTCGCCGAACGCGGCATCGAGGCGGTGTCGCTGCGCGAGATCACCCGGGAGTCCGGCGCGCGAAACGCGATCGCTGCTCAATACCACTTCCATGATCGTGCCGGACTCGTTCGCGCCATCATGGCCCGTCACCTTCCCGACGTCGACGCCCGACGCCACGCTCTGCTCGACGCGTACGAGGCGTCCTCATCGAGCGACCCCCGGGAGTTGGCGGCGGCGTACGTGCGGCCCTTCGCACCAAAACTCGAGTCAGGTTCGGGCCGAGCATTCCTCGTGGTTTACGCCGACATCCTCAATCGGCCCGACCCGCACGTCGCTTCGTCTTCGCTCGAGGATCCAACAGATTCGACCTACCGATGGCGCGCCCTTGTCGGCGCCCACCTCGACAAGACCTCGCTCGATCTTCACCGGAGGTTTACCGCAGTCCTCCATGCCGCGGTCGAACTGGCGCGGCGCGCCAAAGACGAGCCACACCCCGACAATCGGCTATTCATAAGTTCACTTATTGATGTGGTAACGGCCGTATTGATCACGTCGCCGTCGTCGGAAACCACCAGGTTGCTCGCTTCCCGCCACCCCGAGAACAAGCGCCGCGTGAGAAATCGTGACCCGCGCCACCCGCGCAACGACCCGACACAGCCGGACAGCTAGAACCCGAGGCATCACATGCACGATCTCATCATCTCCGACAGGACCGTTGTCGACGGAACCGGAACGGCCCCACGCTTCCCCGACATCACCGCGGTGAGCAACGCCTACGTGGCTGCGTTCGTCCGACGCCACAAGACCTTTGCTCATGGAACGCCGAACAGAGAACGTCCCGGCCGTCGCGTGCGGGCTGGCCGATGAACGCCGTCGATCTGGAGGCGCCGAGCCCAACCTCGACTCCGGCCGGGATCGAGACATCGGTCGGGGCGGACGGGGCGTCACGGCGGCTCGTCATCGGTTCACTCATGGTTGCGCTGCTGCTGTCGGCACTCGACAACACCATCGTGGGTACGGCAATGCCGACGATTGCCGGACAATTCAACGCTTTTGGCCTCTACGCGTGGGTATCCACGTCGTACGCCGTGACCTCAACGATCGCCACGCTGCTTCTCGGCAAGCTGAGTGACCTCTACGGCCGTCGACGCCTCCTGTTGTTCACCATTGCTCTGTTCCTCTTTGCGTCGCTGCTGTGCGGTGCGGCGCAGAGCATGCCCCAGCTGATCGCAGCACGGGCGCTCCAGGGCATCGGCGGTGGAGGGATCTGGGGTCTCACCTTCGCCACGGTCGGCGACATCGTTCCTCCGCGTGAACGCGGCAAATACTTCGGACTGTTTTCCTCGATGTGGGGTATCGCTGCGGTGCTCGGCCCGCTGGTCGGCGGCGTCATCGTGGACAACGCAAACTGGCGCTGGATCTTCCTGGTGAACCTCCCCCTCGGCATCGTTGCGTTCGCCCTCCTTGCTCGGGTCCTTCAGGTGCCGCCCCCGACCCGACGCCCGGTGGTCGACGTTCGGGGCGCTGTGCTGCTCACGGTATGCGTGGCGGCGTTCATGCTGTCACTCGAACAGGGACAGGAGCGGGGCTGGATGAGCGGCCCGATCGTCGGCGGCTTCACGCTGGCGGCAATCGCCTTTGCGCTTTTCATCCGCCAGGAACGACTCGCCCCTGAACCGATACTTCCGTTGCGGCTCTTTCGGAACCCGCATTTGCGAACGTCGTATCTGCTGGGCTTCCTCATAGGTCCATCGATGTACGCAACCGGCCTCTTCTTCGGACTGTTCTTTCAGTCGGTTCGCTTTATGTCGCCGACGGTCGCCGGGCTCGCCGGTGTTCCGATGATGATCGGTATGGTCGGTGGCTCGACCGTGAGCGGAAGGGTCATCACGAAGCTCGGTCGTTACCGGATGCTGCCGCGTGTTGGTTTTGCGATGTGCGCTTTCGGCGGCCTGAGCGCGTTCTTTCTGACCGCGACCACGTCATACGCAGTGATCGCACCGATCATGTTCCTTACCGGCCTCGGCACCGGCATCGCCATGCCGACGATGTCGATCGTGGCCCAGAACTCGGCCGACCCGAAAGATCTCGGCATCTCCAGCGCCGTGCAGAACTTCATGCGCAGCGCTGGAGCGGCGATCGCCATCGCCTGCCTCTCGGTTTACTTCAATCATCACGTGAAGAGTGAGCTCGACCGAAAGGCTGAGGGCGGGCGCAGCTTGTTTGCCCTCATTCGCAAGCCCAGTGAGATCGAACAGCTCCCGGGAGCAACCCGCAACGCAATCACGCATGCGATCGCAAGCGCGTCGGGCCGGGTCGTGATGATCAGCGCGCTGATCGTTCTCGTCGGCTGGGTCCTCACGTTCCGGGTCAAAGACCAACCGCTGCGGACCACCACCGGCCTCGAAGCCCGGGCCGCCGAATAGTGGACCCGGCGGAGTCCCAATGGCCCTTCAGTCGAGTGACCACTCCAGCTCGCGGACCCGGTCGTAGCGACTGAGCCAGGTGAGGGCAACGTAACCACGTTCGACGGCGCCACCGTCCTCGCTCTCGAGGAGTTGCACCGAATCACCCCACGCCAGCGCAAGGCGGAAAACGCCGTCGTGTCCCGGTCGTGGTTCGAGCGCCGCGGACGCGATTGTGCGGGGCGGAACACTGCCCACATCGGTCCATCGCCAGCCCTTCAACTGGTCGACCGGGAGATTCGGCACGTTGACATTCAGCACGCTGGGTGAGGCTGGCGGGTTGGCGAGCACTTGCCTCACGACGTCGGCGGCCACGGTCGCCGCCGTGGACCACAGCTGGGATCCGAGCGACGATTCGTCGCCCTGACCGTCGACCTCGTCGGGGACCGATTGGCTCACAGCGATGCCGGTGATTCCTCCGGTACGAGCGGTGACCGCGGCGCCCACGGTGCCCGAGTGATAGACCGCCCGACCGACGTTTGCGCCCGGATTGATGCCCGATACGACGAGATCGGGTTTGCCCCCGAACACTCCCATGCGACCGAACATCGTGCAGAGCGCCGGCGGGCCGTTGATGATGTGGACTGCGCCACCGAACCCGTCGATGTGTCCGGGATGTACTTCCGGTCGGATCAGATGGATTGGGCCGAGGGAGGCGGAGCAGCCGGAGTATTCGCTGTCGGGCGCAACCACCACCACGTCACCGAATTGCTCCATGGCTCTCGCCAGCACATGCAGCCCGATGGAATCGATACCGTCGTCGTTGGTCACCATGATGAGCACACCATCACCGTAGCCATATGGGGTGAACAGCAGGCAAACCGGTTCAACTGAGGTGCAGGAGTTCGTCGGCGGAAACGGCGGTCGCCTCATCGGGCGAGAGCCAGCGAATACGCGGATCTCGACGAAACCACCGTTCCTGGCGAACTGCGAACTGACGAGTTCGCACGATCGCCGACTGGATCGCCTCCTCCAGCGTCGAAGATCCGTCGAGATGGGCCCAGATTTCCCGGTAGCCGAGCGCCTGGCGAGCCGTTCGGGATATCCGGTCACCAAAGGCGAGACGCAACGACGCCGCCTCCTCAACGAAGCCGTGGGCGATCTGCTGGGCGAAGCGCCGTTCAATGCGCAAGCGCAGTTCCTCTCTTGGCCAAAGAATGCCGACGATCATCGGCGCGTCGTCGGCGGCGGCTCCAAGTCTCGTGGCCTGCAAGCCCGGCCCAAACGAGGAGAACCGGCGACCGCTTCCCAAACAGACCTCCAGGGCGCGCACGATTCGCCGGTCATTGTTCGGCTCCATCCGAGACGCGGCGTCGGGGTCGAGTCGTAGTAGGCGCGCGTATAACGACGCGACGCCAACCGTCTCCAGCTCCCCTTGGAGCGCGTGGCGGATTTCCGGGTATTGCGACGGCATTGTGAACCGATTGAGCACAGCGTCGACGTAGAGCCCGGTCCCGCCCGCTAGAACCAGGCGTTTGTTATTCGAGGCGAGCTGTGCGGAAACGCCGTCGGCGTACCGTTGGAACTCCGCAACGGAAAAGTCCACATCGGGGTCGACGAGATCAAGGCCATGATGGACGACGCTTTCGCGTTCGTGATGCGAGGGCTTCGCCGTTCCGATGTTCATTCCCCGGTACACCGTCATCGAATCGACGCAGAGGAGTTCGGCGTCACCCAGCTCGCGAACAAGTCGGAGCGCGAGTTCGCTCTTCCCCGACGCAGTTGGCCCGACAATGGCAAGGCGCAAGGTCACTCCGGAGTCAGACCGGCTCGACGGTTACACCCTTCCAGAAGGCGACCCGTCCGGCGATCGTCGAAGCTGCCTCCTTCGGCGTCGGGTAGAACCAGGCCGCATTCGCGTTGGTGGTCCCATCGACCACCAACGAGTAGTAGCTCGCCGTTCCCTTCCACGGGCAATCCGTCCGGTAGTCGCTCGTGGCAAGCACGTCGACTATCACCGAGTCCGCCGGAAAATAGTGGTTGCCTTCGACGATCACAGTGTCATCGCTCTCCGCGATGACTGCGCCGTTCCATGAAGCACGAATCATGACAGGACTCCTTCTCGGGTTGCCCAAGGGGGGCGTGGGCTGCTCGTTCCAATCACCCTAACGGCGCCCGGCACCAACGGAGCCACGTCGAATCGCTGGGCGTCGCCTACACTCTTTGCCGTGTTCACGCTGCGCTTCTCCGCTCGTTTGCCGCGTTCGTTCGCCTTGGCGTTGGCGTTCGGTTGTGTTGTCTTCGCCTCGACGCCGGCGATCGGCGCAGCGTCCAAGACCACGAAGGCAACCGGTTCGTCGAAGTCGACGACCGCTTCGTCGGCGAAGAAGTCGACCTCTGTAGCGGCCAAGGCCATCCCGGCGAAGACAACGCTGCCGACGCGCCTTACACCGAAGAACGACCTCGTCGGGTGGGACCTTCTCGCCGAGACCGAGTGGCCCAAGGCCCGGGACGCGGTTCGCGCCGGAGCGATCAACCCATCGATTCGTGTGCACCAGTCGCCCGACGAACTTTCTCCCGCATTGTCGATGCAGCGAGGCAAGTCGGCGTACGGAGCAATCGCGTTTCTTGCACTCGGCCGACAGGGGGACTTCGTTCGTGTTCTCATGCCGCTTCGTCCGAATGGCACGGTCGGTTGGGTCAAAGCGTCCGATGTGACCCTTGATCGCGTTGCCTACCGGATCACCATCGAGGTTGATACGAACACGCTTTCCGTGGAGAGCAACGACGGCGTGTTCGTCTCGACAAAAGTTGCGCTCGGCACGAACAACACACCAACGCCGACCGGACTGTTCTACGTTCGCGAGATCGTTCCGCAGGCCAATCCCAACGGCGGTCTCGGCCCGGTCGCTCTCGGTCTTTCGGGGCTTTCCGAGGAACTGCGAAGCTTCGGCGGCGGGTTCGGACGCATAGGAATCCACGGAACGAATGCTCCGGGCAAGCTGGGCGGCGATGTGAGCCACGGTTGTGTGCGGATGGACAATCCAACGATCACCAAGCTTGCCAAGTTGCTGCCTCTCGGCACGCCTGTCGAAATCCTACGTACACGCAGCGACCAGAAGCCTGACACTCGACGTCTCTCGAGTATCTGGATCGATCAGACGGTCGTCGCGCCGAGCGACGTGAAGGGCCTTCCCGTGTTGTCCGTCGTCGATGGCACCGTGGCTCCCACGATCGGTGAAGCCGTGACGGTGCCTTCCACGGCAGGTCTTGCTTCTGGATCGCCGACTACGACGCCACCGACCGCGACCTCGACGCTCGCTCCGAGCAGCACGATCGCCGCATAAGGATCCCCCGGAGCAACCACCCTCGGCACGGGCGGTTACGCGAGGAGAAGTCGATGGTCGTCGAATCGAGCCAGGCCGTCGGTGACAAGGGTGCTCGCGACGCGCTCCGCCCGGCTCGCGTCGTTCGGCCAGCCCATCGTGGCCGCGACGTCGTCGAGCCCAACCGCTCCGACCCGAAGCGCCGCTAGCAGCCGACCACGTCCTTGCCGGTCCGAGCCGAAGAACCTGCTCTGGCCACCGCTGACTGCTGCGGATCCAACCGCCGGGTCAGTTGATTCGCCCGACTGTCGCCATAGGCAGGAGCGCTCAACCGGGCACTGCCCACAGTTCGGATCCCGCTTCGTGCAGACCGTTGCTCCGAGGTCGAGCATGCCCTGGTTCCAACGCCACGCGTCGCCCGGGGGCAGGAGCGCGTCGGCGATGGCCTGGGCTTCACGCGGGGCACATCGCCGACCGGCAACAGCACGCGCCACGATTCGGCCGACATTGGTGTCGACGACGGCAGCGTCGGCTTCCAACGCGAAGGCGACGACCGCGCGCGCCGTGTACGGACCAATGCCGGGTAGAGATGTAAGCGCGCTTACTGACTGAGGGAAGATCCCGTCATAGTCAGCGACAACAGCCCTTGCCAGTCGATGAAGGTTCGCGGCGCGCCGGTGGTAGCCGAGTCCCTCCCACAGCCGCACCACATCAGCCTGCGCAGCATCGGCGCACACCGAGACCGATGGAAACGCAACAAGGAACGCCCTCCACTTCGGAACAACGCGGGCGACCTGGGTTTGTTGGAGCATGACCTCGGAAACGACGATCGACCAGGGGTCGCGCGTCAGGCGCCACGGAAGATCTCGTCGGGCCGCATCGGTCCAGGGAAGGACAGCCGTCCGGAACCGCTCGACCTGCTGCGGATCGACGTCGGTCGGAAGCGACCGGGTCAGGCCCAAATGTCGGTGCCGTCGTAGGGACGACGACGGGCTTTCGCAGCCTCATGCGTCCAGACCATGAGCTTGCGGCGGAAATAGCAGACCTCTTCGCCCCGCTGATTGATGCCCTTCGTCTCCACCGCCACAATGCCTCGGTCACCCTTCGACGTGAGCGTTTTGTCAAGGACGCGCGTCTCGGCGTAAATGGTGTCGCCGTGAAAGGTCGGCTTCGAATGCTTCAGGGTTTCAATTTCGAGGTTGGCAATCGCCGCGCCACTGACGTCTGGCACGCTCATACCGAGCACGAGCGAATAGACGAGGTTCCCGACAACCACGCACCGACCCTGAGGCGTCTCGTTCTCGGCGTACCACTCGTTGGTATGGAGCGGGTGGTGGTTCATCGTGATCATGCAGAAAAGGTGATCGTCGGCCTCGGTGATGGTCTTACCCGGCCAGTGCTTGTAGATGTCGCCCACTTCGAAGTCCTCGAAGTGGCGGCCGAAGGATCGTTCGTGCGTGGTCACGGCATCCGACGATACCGGCCGGTTCGGCCGATAGGCGAGTCGGGTGGGCGTCGTGACAACACCACAGCGGGCGCATCTCGTCCATCGACCGGTTTTGCTGACTCGCAGATCCGGACCGTTCGCCAAGCGGCCGCCGAAACTCGCAGGCTCTAGCCTCGATGCGCCGTGACGCCCGTTTCCCCTTCTTCCGTCACACCGCCGACCCCGGCAGTCACACAACACGGGGACTCCGCACCACGCTTCCCCGCCGAGAGCCTCTTTCTGATCAGCGCAATCGCGCAATACACCGGCGCGACCATCGCCGTTCGGCTGTTCGACCGGGTCGAGCCCGCGACAGTCGCCTGGTTCCGGGTGATCGGCGCTGCGGTGGCACTGTTCTTCGGGGCCCGAATCCTTCGGCAGAGGTCGACGCGACCCTGGACTCGTACCGAGGTTCGCGCGGCCGCGCTACTCGGAATCGCCACGGCGTTCATGAACCTGTTCTTCTTCCTGGCCATCGACCGGCTGCCGTTCGGCAAGGGCGTCACGATCGAGTTCCTCGGACCGATCGTTGTCGCCGCAGCAATGACGCGGACCCGCCGAAACGCAATCGCGCTCGGGCTGGCGGTGAGCGGCGTCGTGCTCCTGGCCGGGCTCGAACTCGACGGTGACCGGCTCGGAATTGCGTTCATCCTGATCGCATCAGGCATGTGGGCCGTCTACATCGTGATCGCCACGAAGGTGGCGAAGCTCGACCGCGGCCTCGAAGGTCTCGGCCTGGGGCTGGCCATCGGGGCAGTGGCGATCGCACCGTTCGGCGTCGGCGACGCGCGGACCGTCATCGCTTCTCCGAACATCCTCGCCCTCTGCCTGCTCGTCGGCGTGTTCTCCAACGCCATTGGCTACGGACTCGACCAGTACGTCCTCCGACGGATATCGATGCGCCGCTTCTCGGTGATGCTGGCCCTTCTGCCGGTCGTGGCACTGATCATGGGGGCGCTCTTCCTCGACCAGCAACCCGAGCCGTTCGACCTCGTCGGCGTGGCGCTCGTCCTCTGTGGCGTCGTTGTGCAAGATCGCGCCGACACCTGAACCAGTCGGGGTCCCGCTAGTGGTTTTTCCGACTCCGGAACTAGGTTGGGGGCCATGTCCGGAACAGATCTCACCGCCGCAGCGGCCGTCGTCGACTCCTGTCGTGGGGTCGTCGACACCGCCCTCCGCCATCTGGCCTCGTCAATGGGCGACGGCGCCCGAGCCGATGCGATCGTCGACGCGAACCAGCAGGTGGTCTACGACATCGCTCACGCCGCAGCGGCCGTGGAGAACGCACGCGCGGTTCTCGATTACGGCAACAAGGGTGCGCTTGAAGCCCGCATCACCTGCGCCTTCGTGGCCGAGGCCTCATACGAGGTTGCCTCCCGCACCTGGGGGCGCGAGTCGGAGTGGGGAATAGACACGACCACGCTCGACGTCACTCGTTCGTTCGTAGCGACCTACAGGTCCCCCGCATTCCTGGCGTCGCTCCACGACGACACGAAGGGCAGCCTCGGCGGCCCTCGTCATCTCGACCCGGACTACGAGATGGTCGCTGACACCTTCCGCCGCTTCGCCGACGAGCAGGTTCGTGAGCGCGCTGAGCATGTGCACCGCCACAACGACGACGTACCCGAGGCGCTCATTGCCGGACTCGCTGAGATGGGCGGGTTCGGACTGTCGGTGCCTGAAGAGTTCGGTGGATTCTCGACCGGCGATAGCGGTGAATACGTCGGCATGGTCGTCGCCACGGAGGAGCTGTCCCGCGGATCACTCGGCATCGGTGGATCGCTGATCACCCGGCCCGAGATCCTCACCCGAGCGCTCGTTCGCGGCGGCACGGCTGAGCAGAAGCAATCCTGGCTACCACGTGTTGCCACCGCGGAAGTCATGGGTGCGGTCGCGGTGACCGAGCCCGACTACGGCTCCGATGTAGCTGGCATCAAGGTGACCGCCACGCTCTCGGCCGACGGAACTCACTACCTCATCAACGGCGTGAAAACCTGGTGCACGTTCGGCGCGCGGGCGAACGTGCTTCTCCTGCTTGCCCGCACCGACCCGGACCGCTCAAAGACTCACCGAGGACTGTCGCTGTTCATCGTCGAGAAGCCCATTGGTGACTCCCATGGCTTCGTGTTCGACCAGCCCGAGGGCGGGCGAATGGAGGGGCGCCCGATCGACACTCTCGGGTACCGAGGCATGCACTCGTACGAGATTGCGCTTGAGGCGTGGCGAGTTCCCAAGGAGAACCTGATCGGCGAAGAGAGCGGCCTTGGAAAAGGTTTCTATTTCCAGATGGAAGGGTTCGAGAACGGTCGCCTCCAGACCGCGGCGCGAGCGGTCGGGCTGATGCAGGCGGCCTACGAGGCAGCCGTTGCGTACGCTGACAACCGCGTCGTGTTCGGCCACAACATCGGCGAGTACCAACTCACCAAGGTCAAGCTCGCTCGCATGGCCGTTGTGATCCAAGCCGCTCGACAGTTCTCCTACGTCGTCGCCAACCTCATGGGTAAGGGTGAGGGCGCGATGGAAGCCTCGATGGTCAAGGCCTACGTGTGCCGCGCCGCCGAATGGGTGACCCGCGAGGCGATGCAGATTCACGGTGGGATGGGCTACGCCGAGGAATACCCGGTATCGCGCTACTTCGTGGATGCCCGCGTGCTCTCGATCTTCGAGGGAGCCGACGAGACGCTGTGCCTGAAGGTCATCGCCCGGAAACTCCTCGAGGGCGTCGGAACGAAGTAGGACAAGACTCGGCTCCGAACGGAAACCCTGTCGCTCAGCTGAGTTCGGGCACCTGAAGGCGACCGAGTCCATCGAGACGCCGTAGCCATTCCTTCTGCGCCCCCGAACCCTCTCGGGTCCGGGCCAGAAGGGAGAACATCTGCGCGCGTATGAGGGAGACAACGGCGTCGGACGACCACCCCAGCATCGCCAATCGGTCGGATCGGTAGCCATCGACGAAGGATTCCCACACTCCTTCGGATGCGCGACGGAACGTGAGCGACCACCAGATCCAAGCTGGATCGGCGAGCGGGTTGCCGTGCCCGGCGAACTCCCAGTCGATCAGGCCGACGAGCTGGCCCTCGTCCCAGAGCGTGTTGTGAAACCCGGCATCGCCGTGCACGAGAGAAAGACCGGTTCGCAATGCGGGGTGCGTGAAACCGACGTTGGCGCCAAGGTCAGTCGGCCGGTCAGCGGCCCATCGCGCCGAAAGGTCGATCTCGAAATCCGCCGACACGTCGAGCGGGCTCAATGGGGTCTCGTGCACCACGCTGAACACCCGGCCGAGTTGGCGGGCACACAGCTCCAGCTCGTCGGCATCACTTCGCTGAATGAGGCTCATTCCGGACTCAGCATCGATGGCCTCGATGACCAGCAACGTCCATTTGTCATCGTCGTCGGCTCCGTAGCCACGCAAAGCCGGAACTGGGAGATCGGTAGTGCCGAGAAAGCGAAGGAACTCGGTTTCGCGTCGAAGATCGGCGCGCTTACGGGTGTCACTATTTGCCTTCACCACGACGGGCACACCGTCGAGGGTCGTGAAGAACGTCGTGTTGGAATACCCCCCAACCGTTGGCCTCACGCGACCGACGTCGCCGAATCGAGCCAACACCGCGCGAACCGGTGCCGGAACAACAATGGCGAGTTGTGACATCAGCCGAACCGGTCAGCCGAGCCGGGAGCGGCCGACCCGACCTCGTCGGCGCTCGAAACGAGAGAGCGCGAGGTCGATCAATCGCTCGACGAGCTGAGCGTGCGACACCCCGGCCGCCTCCCAAAGCTTGGGATACATCGAGATCGGCGTGAAGCCAGGGATCGTGTTGGCCTCGTTGATGACCCAGCCGCGCCCGTCACCCCCTACCGATCCGTCGTCGAGAAAGAAGTCGACACGGGCCATTCCTTCGCAGCGCAGCGCCCGATATGCCAGTTCGGCCAGGCGCTGGCCTTCGAGCAGGTCTTTCGGCGAGATCGCCGCTGGAATGGCGTAGTTGGCACTCGCATTGACGTATTTGTCCTCATAGTCATAGAACGTTGCCCCGGGGAAAATTTCCCCCGGGGCCGACACCTCGACGACTTCGTTTCCCATCACCGCGAATTCGATCTCGCGCCCCCGAATCGTTTCCTCCACGACGATGGTGTCGTCGAAGCGCATGGCGTCGGCCAGCGAGGAACGAAGTTCCTCCGGTCCCGCTGCCTTCGACACGCCCACCGAGGAACCCATGTTTGCCGGCTTCACGAACACCGGCCAGCCGATCTCCGAGACCACGGTCGACGTGAACGAAGCGATCGCGGCATCGTCGCTGAGCTCCCAAGAGCGGCGAGCGAGCCACTTGGCCTGCGGAAGCCCGGCGGCCGCGAGCACCACCTTCGCGACGGCCTTGTCCATGGACAACGCCGAACCGAGAACCCCAGGCCCCACGTAGGGAACGCCGGCCAACTCGAGAAGACCCTGCACCGTTCCGTCCTCACCGTTCGGCCCGTGCAGGACCGGAATCACGACCGGCAACGCCCCGAGCGTGAGCTGGTCCGTTGCACCTGCGGCGGGAAGGGCGGCGATCGGGCTCGTGGCCGCACCGCCGATCTGGACGTGCACCATTGACTCCGTGCCGGCATCGCGTCGATGGAGAGCGAGCGCCGAGTCACTCACCGACCAGGCGCCATCCGGCGAAATCCCGATCGGCAACACGTCGAACTTCGCCGGATCGAGGGCACGAAGAAACGTAACCGCCGACATGCGTGAGACATCGTGCTCAGCCGAACGGCCGCCGAACAACAGCACGACCCGGCGACGACCGGTCTCTTCGTTCACGTCGTTCCCACGAGGATTGCCCGAATACCGAGACCCATGATGAACAAGCCGCCGAACCCATAGAGCAGATAGAGCTTGTGGCGCAGCTGATAGCGGTAGGCGTAGAGAAAGCCGACCGCGATGATGGCGACAAAGCCATAGAACATATGGAACTGCGGAGGGGTGATCTTCTCGTTCGTGTAGAGAATCACGCCGAGGATCACCTGAACGAACACCGACACCTGCACGGCAACGGTGAACCACCAGAGCGCGCGAGTGCGCAATGCCTCCACGCGATGTGCCGCCAGCGCCCAGCCACCGGCCATCCCGTTCCCGATGATCATCATCCATGCCCAGGCCGTATGGAAGGGCAGCAGCGTCGCCAGAAATGATCCGGCGGTGGGAGGCGACGACACGGGCACGAACCTACCCCGTCGTTCGGCTGGGGTGGTGAGAACCCCCTCCCCGCGAGCAGTGAAGCGCAGCGGAACAGCGCAGCACCAAACCAACAGAGCTACCCCGTCGTTCGGCTGGGGTGGTGAGAACCCCCTCCCCGCGAGCAGTGAAGGCGCAGCCGCCCAGAACCCATCGGTAGCGTGGGTCCCCGGTTTGTTATGTCACAGCTCGCCACCGCCCTCGATCTTGTCCGTTCTGCCGCACCGCCACGCGACTTCACGCTCGTCGGGATCGGCGGCCGCGGCGGTTCTGGGAAATCAACGCTCGCCCACCGCATCGCCGCTTCTCGTGCGGACGTGCAGGTCGTGGGGACCGATTCGTTCTGGAACGGCACCAACTTCGACCTTCCTCGACTTCGGACCGAGGTGGTCGACGTGTTGCTGCGAGGAGCACCGGCAACCTACGAAGCGTGGGACTGGGCGACGCGCTCAGCAGCCGGCCTGGTGGAGGTGTTCCCCCGTGGTGTCGTCCTGATCGAGGGCGTCTGCGCGCTGCACGAGATGTTCCGCCACGACCTCGACGTGCGGATCTGGGTTGATGCGCCCTACGACCTTCGTCTGGCTCGGGGCGTGGAGCGCGACGGCGAAGCGGCTCGCGCCACCTGGACCGAGGTCTGGATGCCCTCGGAAGACGCGTATGTGGCCCGCGACAACCCCGTTCCGTCCGCCCATCTCGTCATCGACGGCACCACTACCTACTAGCCAGCCCATCGTGCGCCGACCGATCTTCCGACCAAATGCATCGCCGTTGCCGGCGATGAGGGAGGAGTCAGACCCCGGCAGTCCTACCTGACTGCGCCGGTCGACAAGAGATGCTCGATGGCGGTCGCGTCGTAACCAGCGAGCACGAGCACGTCGGCCGTGTTCTGCCCGGGGTGCGACGGCGGCGACGCAATCACCGGTACCGTGCGGCTGAAGCGTGGTGCCGGTGCCGGCTGCGTGACCCCGGCGACCTCGACGAACGTGGAGCGGGCGACGTTGTGGGGGTGCTTCGGTGCCTCGGCGATCGAGAGCACGGGGGCGAAGCAGACGTCGGTGTGCTCCATCAGGGCACACCATTCATCGCGTGTCTTCGTGCGGAAGAGGTCCTGCATCTTGACCTTCAGCGCCGGCCATTGCGAACGGTTCATCTGCGCATCCCACTCGGCGCCCTCCAGATGAGCAAGACGACGAAGCTCGGCATAGAACTGCGGTTCGATCGATCCCAGGGAGATGTAGGTTCCGTCGGAGCACTCGTACACGTCGTAAAAGTGAGCGCCGGTGTCGAGAAGATTCGTTCCCCGCTCCGGACGCCACGCACCCATTGCCGTCATTGCGTGGAACATCGTCATCAACGTTGCGGCACCGTCGACCATTGCCGCGTCGACAACCTGACCCTTCCCGGAGCGGTGGGCTTCGAGGATGCCGCAGACAAGGCCGAAGGCAAGGAACATCCCGCCGCCGCCGAAGTCACCGACGAGATTGAGCGGGGGTACCGGCGCCTGCCCGGCGCGGCCGATGGGCTCGAGGGCACCGGCGAGTGAGATGTAGTTGATGTCGTGACCCGATGCCTGGGCATAGGGACCGCTTTGACCCCAGCCGGTCATCCGTCCGTAGACGAGCTTCGGATTTCGGACAAGGCAATCGTCCGGACCGAGACCGAGCCGCTCCGTCACGCCTGGACGGAAACCCTCGAAGAGGGCGTCAGAC
>JANOHI010000022.1:0-57702 GCA_031406385.1 Acidimicrobiia bacterium | reverse complement strand
ACCGGCTCCGACGACCACGACGGCGAAGCCGGCGACGACGACCGCAGCACCAACGACCACGACGACGACGGCGAAGCCGGCACCGACGATTCGGGCATCGCAAGCGTTCCTGGCGACGACGATCGGCGCACCCATCCAGGTCGACACGACCGTCACGAATGACGGCACGACATCAGCAAGCGTAAGCGTCATCATCACCCTCTCGTCAACGGGTGCCCTTCCGAACTACCTCGAGGCGAAGGCGGGAACCGGCTCCTGGTCGTGTTCTCCGTATGCCCATGTGCCGACCTCCCCCATCAGCTACACCTGCACCGGAACACTGCCGGCGAAGACCTCCGGCGTGATCACGGTGTCGAGTGGGAGCAAGATCATCGGCACCGTCGGGCAGAGTGTGTTCGCCGGCGCCGTGGTGAACCCCGGCGGCATCGCTGCAGGAGCTATGGCGTCCTACAGCTGATGACTCCCACGATGTCGTCCCTCGCGTTCCGGTCCATGGGATCGGACTGCGAGGTGACGGTTGTCGGAGACCGAGCAGCCGAACTGGCCGAACGGGCCCCCGACCGAGCCGAGGCTCTGGAATCGCGTTGGAGCCGATTTCGCGGTGACAGCGAACTCAGTCTGCTCAGTGCCGGACGCGGAGAAGAGCGACGGGTGAGCGCGGACACCTACCTGCTCATCGAGCACGGCGTTGCCGCCCAGCGGATGACCGGTGGGCGTTTCGATCCGACCGTCCTCGCCGCAGTCGTCGCTTCGGGATACGACCGCTCCTTCACCGACCTCCCCACCATCATCCCTGAATGCCGACCGACGAAAGCTCCGGGTTGTGCCGGCATCGAGCTCGACGAGGCAACGAGGTCGGTGCGGCTCCCGATGGGAGTTGGGATCGATCCGGGCGGCTACGGCAAGGGTCTTGCGGCCGACCTGATCGCGGAGATGCTGATCGATTCGGGAGCACGCGGCGCATGCGTGAACATGGGCGGGGATCTCCGCTGCATGGGTGACCCACCCTCCGGCGGATGGCGCATCGGCGTTGCCAACCCGTTTCTTTCCGATGACCTCATCTGCGTCGTCGAGCTCCAGGATCAGGCAATGGCAACGAGCAATCGGCTCATCCGACGATGGAGGACGGGAACGACCGAGCGGCACCATCTCCTCGTCCCTCGGACCGGGAAGCCCAGTACGGGACTCATCGCCGCGACGATGATCGCCGGCCAGGCCTGGTGGGCCGAGGTGCTCACCAAGGTCGCAATGATCGACCGCAGATCAACGCGGCAAGTGCTGTCCCTGCTCGGCGGAGAAGGACTCTTCGTCGATGCCGACGCGACCGTCTCGCACAGCCCGAACTGGCCGTCATTCGCTGTTGCGAGCCCCGGTCCGACCCTGGCCTAGTCCCCTGCGGGCCATCAGTACCTTGTAGACCTCGAACCAGGCGACGCCGGCAAGGCTGGCCACGAACGAAACCAAGGCATCGGCGAAGGACAGCGAGCCGAGGCTGAACGCGTTGCGAAGCCCCCGAACGGTAAGGACGAGGGTGAGAAGCACGAGTGCCGAGGCGAGGATCCACTTCAGCGTGGGATTGCGACGCTCGACGAACGTACGCCAGATCGAAAGGCGCCATGACCGGTTCACGAGAATGAGCCCGAGGTTCGAAAGCACAAGCGTGGCGAAGGTGATCGATCGGACGGAATCGTCGGGTCGATCGCCGAGCACGCTCCACAGGTACACCGCGACCACCGCCGCGAGCACCGACAACCCCTGGACGACGGCGATGGTCAGGACCCGACGGTCGAACATCGCGTTCCCGGCCGGACGAGGTGGCCGTTCCATGATCTTCGTGTCGATCTCCTCGGCCTCGAAGACGACCGAGCACGCCGGATCGATGATCAGTTCGAGGAAGGCGATCTGGACCGGGAGGAGCACGAGGGGCCAATCGCGGACGAACAGCGGAACGATCGACATCCCGACGATCGGCACGTGCACGGCGATGATGTACGCCATGGCCTTGCGGAGGTTGTCGAAGATGCCGCGTCCCTGACGGATGCCACCAACGATCGACGCGAAGTCGTCATCGGTGATCACGAGCGCGGCCGACTCCCGCGCCACGTCGGTCCCGCGTGCGCCCATCGCCATGCCGATGTCGGCCGCCCGTAGTGCCGGCGCGTCGTTCACACCATCGCCGGTCATGCCAACGATCTCGCCGTTCGTCTTCAGCGCGCGAATGAGTTGGAGCTTCTGTTCGGGCACCATTCGGGCAAAAACGCAGACCGTGCGAACGCGACGCGCCAACTCGTCGTCCGACATCACGGCGAGCTCAGGCCCGGTGATGCAGCCCGAGGCATGGTCCAGGCCGATCTCGCGGGCGATCGCGAGCGCGGTGCCGGGATAATCGCCGGTGATCATGACCGTGCGGACACCAGCGCTGGCGCACTCCGCGACGGCGTCGGCAACCCCGGGCCGCACGGGGTCGTAAAGACCAGCGAGACCGAGGAACTCGAAGTCGAAGTCGTGCTGCTCGGTCGGCAGGCTCTCGGACTGGGCGAAGTAGGCCCGCGCCACTCCGAGGACGCGCTGCCCGTGGGCCGTTGCGGCTTCAACGGCTTCGGTGAGGGCCGTCATCGCCTCCGGTCCGAGGTGGCAGAGGTCGCCGATCGCTTCGGGGGCGCCCTTCGCCGCCACCACGTAGCGACTGCTGTCAAGCGAGCGCCACACGTGCGAGAGCGCGAGGAGAGACTCGGACAGCGCATACTCGCGGACGAGCACCCAGTCGGCATGCAGGTGCTCGGTCTCCGCCAGGTAGCGATCGCCGAGGACGCGGAACGCCTTGTCCATGGGGTCGAACGGATCGACGGGTGACGCGAGTACGGCGAACTCGGCCAGCGTGTGGAACTCCTCGGGCAGCACCTCGTCGGTGAGCGAGTGCGAGGCGTCGTCGACGATGAGTTCTCGAACCGTCATGGAATTCATCGTGAGCGTGCCGGTCTTGTCGACGCAGATCACCGTGGCCGACCCCAGAGTCTCGATGGCCGGCGCGCGTCGGGTGAGGACATTGCGCTTCGACATCCGCCACGCGCCGAGCGCCATGAACACCGTGAGGACAACCGGGAACTCTTCGGGCAGCATTGCCATCGCGGTGGCGATCCCGGCGAGCAGACCTTCGAGCCAACGACCGCGCATCGCTCCGTAGGCCACGACGACGATGGCCGCAGCGCTGAGTCCGATCACCGCCACCACCCGGACGAGCCGATCGATCTCGCTCTGCAGGCGCGTGCGCTCAGGCTCGATCGTGCGCAGTGCCGTGCCGATCCCCCCGAGCTCGGTGTTGGCACCGATCGCCGCAATGCGCACCGTCCCGCGGCCCTTGACGACCAGCGTGCCGGTGAACAGCCATGGCGTGTCGTCGCCCCCGGGCGGTCCCATGGCCGCTCCCCCGCCGAGCCCGTCTCCGTCGGGATTCGGTGCGGGCGATTCTGCGGACTTGGTGGACGACTTGCGCACCGGCACGGACTCGCCGGTCAAAGCAGATTCGTCGACCGACAGGTTGACCCCTTCGATGAGCACGGCGTCGGCAGGCACGCGGTCGCCTTCGGAGAGCAGCACGAGGTCACCTCGAACCACGTCCCGTCCGGCGATGCGCTCCTGGCGACCATCACGGATGACGAGGGCCCTCGGCGACGAGAGATCGCGAAGCGCGGCGAGCGCGTTCTCGGTCTTGTGCTCCTGATAGATCGAGATGCCGATGACCACGACGACGAACGACATCAGGATCATGCCGTCGAGCGGTTCGGCGAGCAGGAAGTTCACGGTGCCGGCTCCGAGAAGCAGCAACAGCATCGGCTCGCGGACGACGTCCCAGGCTTGACGCAGCAGGTTGCGCTTCATGGCCACGGGCAGCTCGTTGTAGCCGTCCGCAGCCAGGCGCCGAGCGGCCTCGGTCGACGACAACCCCTGGAGGAGGATGGCTTCGGTTTCGTTCGCGGCCGGGCTCGGCACGGGGACGAAGGAAGGGGTGTTCACCGGCATCTCGTTCATCCTCTCGTCGGAGCGGGATAGGTGACGGTCGCTCTTGTCCCGCCACTCGGTGACGCCGCCACGCTGAGATCGCCACGGTCGGCCCGGGCCAGCTTGCGGGCGATGGGCAGTCCGAGACCGCTGCCCGAGAGCTCCGTTCTCCGGCTGTCGGCACGCCAGAGTCGATCGAAGGCATGCTGACGCTGGTCGTCGGTCATGCCTCGCCCGTCGTCGTCAACGCAGATCGCGTGCTCACCGTCGATCGTCTTCGTCGACACCCGAATCGACGAGCCCGGGGGCGATGCGTCGACCGCGTTGGCGAAGAGGTTGTCGAGGATCTGGGCCAGCCGATCTGCCTTCACCTCTCCCAGCAGTGGCTGGTGCGTCACAGAGACCAAGCTGATCTCCCGCTCGTCGGCCAGCGCCGACCAGGCGTCGACCCGATCAGCGATCGTGACCTGGAGATCGACGAGGCCGGCCGCGGACTCGGGTCGGTCCGGTTTCGCCAGTTCGAGCAGACCGTCGATGATGCGACTCAGCCGGCTCAGCTCGTCGACCGCCGAATCAACCTCCTCGGCGAGGAGGTCAGGTGACGCATACGCAAGGGCTTCGACTCGGAGCCGCGCCGCAGTCAGCGGGCTGCGGAGTTGATGGCTGGCATCGGCCACGAACGCGTCCTGGGCGGTGATCAACTCTTCGATGCGCCCGGCCATCGTGTTGAAATCAATACCCAGGGCCCGAACCTCCGGAGCTCCTGACTTCGTGGGCGCGCGGGTGCGCAGATTCCCCTGTCCGAACGCCTGCGCCGTTTGCCGCAGGGCGACGATGGGGCGCTGCAGCGAGCGGGCCATGATCACCGCAAGGCCGCTCGCGGCAACCAGGGTGGAAGCGCCCACGAGCACCAAGCGCCACGCAATCGACCGGATCCGCCGGTCGAGCTCAGCGGTCGTGAAGCTCAGCCGGACGGCCCCCAGCATGGTCCCACCGGACGAGACCGGCACCGCGACGAACAGCGCTGACCGACCGAGGGTCTGGGAGTGGCGCTGGTCGACTCCGACTCTCCCGGCGAGCGCGGCAACCATCTCGGGGCGGGTCGCGAAGGACCGCTTCTTTTCGCTGAGATCTTCATTGTCGGCGAGCGCGAGCCCGTCGGCATCGACGATGACCACGCGCGCTCCGGTGCGACGCGAGTACTGCTCGGCGACCTTCGCCGCATCAGCCCGAACCTGGGCGACTCCGATGTCATTCAACTCGGAGAGTGAATCCTCGACCAGGCCGGCCAGCACCACGGCGTCGCGCTCGAGGTCGGTGCGGAGGTCCTGACGCTCGGAGTCGATGATGGTTCCCCAGAACGGCACGCCGAGCACCACGAGCACGAACGAGATCAGCACCAGCGAACTGGCCAGGAGCCGTCGGATCACGAGGTGCGACCCGGTGGTGTCATACGGACGTTCCGGCCGGATCGACCAGCCGGTAGCCGATGGAGCGGACGTTCTCGATCCACGCCGGATTGCCGAGCTTCTTGCGCAGTTGGGCCACGTGCACGTCGAGCGTCTTGGTCGGCCCGTACCAGTGCTCGTCCCACACCTGCTCGATGAGATCGGACCGGGTGACGACGGCGCCCGGGTCGGCGCTGAGCATCGCGAGTACGCCGAATTCCTTCGTGGTGAGTGAAAGCTCGTGACTGTCGAGCGTCACGCGGTGGGTGCGAAGGTCAATCGTAAGTGCACCTACTGCCCGTACCCGGGAGTCGTGCGCACCCGAATCACCGTCGGCCGCATCGGCCCCCTCCGCGCCCACCGGGGCCGTCGACGCTGGCTCCGCCCGGCGCATCACCGCCCGGATCCGGGCGATGAGCTCACGCATGCCGAACGGCTTCGCCAGGTAGTCGTCGGCCCCGAGTTCCAGCCCGACCACCCGATCGATCTCCGACCCCCGGGCCGAGATGACGATGATCGGGAGCTTCTCGTCGACCTGACGCAGCGACCGGCATACGTCGAGACCGTCCATGTCGGGCAGGCCCAGGTCGAGCAGCACGATGTCAACCGGCAGAGCGGCATGCACATCGGCGCCGCGAGACACCCGCGTGACCTCGTACCCGTGGTGGACGAGGCCCGCCTCGAGCGGCAGGGCGATGCCGTCGTCGTCTTCGACCAGGAGAACCCTCACGGCACGACATCGTTGCAGGCCTGAGGGTCGGCCAGGGCAACTCGTGCGGGCCGGCCAACGGCTCGGCGTGCGCGCGGGTCAGCCATGATGCGAAAGCTCAGCAGCCCGATGTTGAGACCCGTCATCACCACGATCGCCAGAAGTGCGGGTGCGCGTCGATGGTCGGTGCCCGCCTGGAAGAAGTGGGCGGTGGAAAGGAGGTAGGCCACGAGACTGCTCAGGTGGATGGTGTGCCAGACCTTCTCCGACAGGCGTTTGCGGAGAAGCGAGGTCACCTCGACGGTGATCAGGAGATACATCGCGACGATGCCCCACGCGACCGGAAGTGGTTTCCACGACGATGCGAACGGGACGAAGATCCCCGAGAGGGTGAAATGGCTGTAGGTGTCGGCCACGAGGGCCGAGATGTGGAGCACAAGCATCGAAAGGGATACGGCCCCTTGGTAGCGGTGGAGGTCGAGCTGCCAGTTCGGCCGAGGTTTGAGGGTCGCCTTCGAAGAGAGGAGCAGTCCCGTCATGACCGACGTCGCACCGAACAACCAGGACGAGATCCCGGAACCTCGGGCCACGTACCACCAGAAGTGCGTATTCATGAGTTCACGCGTTCCCACTGCCCGATTCGACGCACCGCACCGCCATACCCCACGATGAGGGCATCCACACCCACATGTTCGGCGGCGGCCGCGGCAGCGTCGGCCCCGAGAAGGACGAACTGCTTGGCGAGCACCTCTGCGTTCGCACACGAATCGGCGAGGACCGTGACCGCGGCGACGTCGGTCGCACACGACCAGCCCGTCGTCGGATCAATCAGGTGATGCACGCTCTCGCCGTCCGACGAGACCCAACGCCGCCGGAGGGTCGACGACGTTGCCACGCCTCCGCGGAGCGCCGTCAGGTGATCGATAGCAACACCGGGTTCAAAGGGATCGTCCACGGCGATGGTCCACGGCACCGGCCCGCGGCCGTCGCCATCGACCGAGGCGAAGGCCATGTCGCCTCCGATGTCCACCAGTGCCGACAGGGCTCCGCCGCCGAGCAGTTCGGCCAGCACCAGATCAGCGGAGAAACCCTTTGCAAGGCCGCCGAGATCGAGACCCGCGCCGGGGTCGAGGGTCACGGTTGCCGCCTGGCGGTCGATCTGCAGCGGCGAGTTCGTGAGCGGCACATACGACCGGTGGACCGGGCGCCCAGGCGGGGTGAGAATGGGACCGCTCGAGAGAGATCGCCGGTACCCGACGTCTTGCATCGCCCGCTGGAGGAACGGTGAGAACCTTCCGTCGGTTCCCCGCCACGCGGCCACAGCAAGCTCGAGGAGCCCGATCGTCGACGGGTCGACCGAAACCGGGGTTCCCCCCGACGCGTTCAGGCGGGAGATGTCACTCGAAGGAAGAAACCGCGACCAGCGCTGCTCCAGGACGTCGACCATGGCGACGGCGCTCTTGGCCAGTCGACGAGCATGACGACCGGACACCTCGACGTGCCCGGTCGTGCCCATGGCGGTGAAGGTGCGGACGTCGTTCATCGAATTGTCCTTTCGTCCGGTCAGCTGGCCTTTGTGGCGCGCCGCGCCACTCGGGCCGGCGCCTTGACCTTCACAGCCGCTCGGCGCACGGTCGAAGCCTTCGGCGTGGCCACTCGCGGCGCTACGGAGCGAACGGCGGGCTGCGGCGAGAACGCGACGGCGTCGGAGGCGGCCTGGGGGACCGGAGCCAAGGTGGAGGCCGCCGGCAGGTAGTGGATACGCCGGATAACCATGATCGTGGCTGGCGTGGGCGTCACGGACGAGGTCACCGGAGCGGGGTCACTGACGATCTGCTCCACGGCCATCGCCGCCGAGGCTCGCGATGCGGCGGAGGCATCGCTGATGGCGAGGGCGGCGACCATTCCCAACGTCAGACTCGCGGCCGCACCGGCGCTGATCAGCCGTGCGTTGCGGGCTGGGTGCGGGCGCCGACCCTTTCGGTCCGTCGATGGTTTCGGGGCACGTTCAGTCATCGTCTTCTTCTCCTTCGTGGGATTCTTCATGTTCTTGTTCGACGTACGTCGGCGTGGTGCCGCGTTCTGCGGCAGGCGGTGACGGCTCCGACGCCGCCACCGGCTCCGCTGTCGCAACAGGCTGCGTTGTTGCCTCGACGGGGGGCAGGGTGACGTACACGTCCTCGTAGCGGATGGTCACTCCCGGAATGACCGTGGTGCTGGTCGACGGCTGGTCCGAACCGACCGTGATGTCCGCCGGTGTCAACTGACCGACGTTGCGATCGCTCGGTGAGACTGCGAGAAGACCGGTGTTGGCCATCACCGCCAGAGCGGAGGTGGTGAAGGTGACGGCGACGACACCGGCGGTGATCCAAGCCCTTTTGCGTTCCATGACACAAACGGTACGGATTCGTGCGTTCGGGGCGATCCAGGTACGGGTTAGGTCTTGTGAAAACTCGAGGGTCGACTGAACGCTCTCGGCCAACGGACAGCCACGAGTCGCCGAGCCGGTATCGCTAGCGGCCGACGAACGTCGCTTTCGTCTTCGAGACGAACGCGGCCACGGCGGAGCGATGGTCCTCGCTCGACATCGTGGCGATCATGTTGACAGCTTCGGCGTCGAGGCATGTAGCGAGGTCGGCGACCAAGGCTCGGTTGATGTTCTCCTTGATCGCGCGGTTAGCCAGCGTCGGCCCTGATGCGATTCGGGAGGCGAACGATCGCCAGTCATCACCGAACGTGTCGTCTTCGAAGACTCGGTTCACGATGCCGAGGGCCGCCGCTTCGTGCGCAGTGAGGCGCTCGCTCAGGATGTAGAGCTCCTTGGCCTTCGACGGGCCCACGAGTTGGGTGAGAAAGAAGCTGCCACCGAAGTCACCCGACGCCCCAATGTTGGAGAACGCGGTGATCAGAATGGACTTCGCTGTGGCGACTCGGAAGTCACATGCCAGGGCGATCGAGAGCCCTGCGCCCGCTGCGGCTCCGGGAAGCGCAGCCACGGTGATCTTCGGGAGTCGGTGGATGGCAAGGGATACCTCGGCCTGCCGTCGACGGAGATTGTCGATGGCCACCGACGAAGGCTGCCTTGGCGGTCCCCCTTCCGCCTTATGTCCTTCGGCGAAGCCCTTCACGTCACCGCCGGCACAGAAGGCGCCACCCTCACCGGTGATGACCAGACAGCCGATCGCAGGATCTTCGGCGATGATCGGCAGCGTCGCAGCGAAGCCGCCATACATCGCGCTGGAAAGCGCGTTGCGGCTGCCGGGACGATTGAAGCTGAGCACGGCGACGCCGTCTTCCACCCAGCCCAACAAGTCGTCCGTTCCGGTTTCCAGCGATCGGCGGGTGCTCATGATGTCCTTCGTTCTGGTGGCCAAGAAAGGAGTTCCACGCAAGGGATCCCGCGTGCCGCGGATAGTCGAGCCGCTCAAGGCGAGGTGGGTCAATTCCGACGGCGAACGCGAAAGGCAAGCGCCCCGAGGCAGATCACACCGGCGCCGGTCAGACCCAGCCCGACGAAGCCCGCGGCGTCGCGTTCTACTCCCATGGTGACCGTGCGCTCCCGTGGCACGACCACCATCATGTTCGGCGCGAGCCGGAAGGGCCCGTCGGCGCCGCGGGCTCGCCATGTCGGGAAGTACGACTCCTTCACAACCACCGGCACGCCGACACGATCGACCGTGAACGACAGCGAGCCGTTCCCCTCGACAACGGCAGTCACCGCGACAGTAGGAAGCGCACGAGCTGCAGCCGGCTCGATCGTCGTGCCGTCACCGAAGTTCGACGCGAACGGACGATCGACCTTGGCCTCGACTCGTTGCCAGTCGGCTGGGCCGTCTGCCGCAAGCGGCACCGAATAGCGAGCCTGGTCGATGTACTGGGCCATCGCAACGTCGAGCCAGCCGCCTCGCTGCGTTCCCTGGATCCCGGTCAGCACGGCAGGTTGCATGGACAGCCCCTCGACGAGCGGCGAATCAGCTACTTCGTAGACCTCCCACGTTGCGGGGCAGGACGCCGCCGCCACCTCCTCGGGTTCGCAGTCCCGCGTATACGGCGTCGTTGCCAACAGCGTCAGATCAGGGTTCGTCCGCGCCTGCAGCTGGGCCGCCGGCGAGAAGACCAGGTAGTAGCGCACACCCCACTGCTGGAGTCGCCGGACTCCCTCGGCAACGTTGAGTCCCGGATAGGGCAGGCGTCCTTGCGGATCACCTGGACGGGCGGAGAGCATCGACGCGTTGATCAGCAGATACGGAAGACTCGGCGACGATTCGAGGTAGAGCCCTTCCATCGAGCCGATGCAGCCGTCCGTCCACATCGGGAGCAACACCGCGGCGAACTCTGTCCCGTAGCGGGAGAACTCGTCCTCGTAGTCCCACATCGCGCGACCACATCCGTGAACTCTTCCGACGTCTTGCATCACGGTGATCAGCGCGCGTAGTTCCGGCCACTCGGAGGTCGATTCGTAACCGTCGTAGTTGTCCTTCGCCCAGTCGCCGATCGGATTGAGATCGAGGGTCTCGTCGGCACGCTGCACACCGAGGCCACTCGAGTCGAGCGATGGAACAGGGACAAAGCCCGGCAGGATGCCCATCACACCGCCGACGCTCCACCAGCACACGGCCGCAACGCTCACGAGTCCGGCCACCGGTGCGTTCCGCCACGCAAGAGCTCCCTTCGCCTTCCGCCGTGTCAGCATCCGCCGGGCAACGTGCATGATCAGTCGGCCGATCGTGGTCAGCCCAAAGGTTGCGAGCAAATAGCAAGAGAAGAAGTAGAACGGGAGCGCCCGCTCGTTGAGGATGCGGAACGAGGGCGGAAAGCGAAACGCCAAAGCGGCGCCCACCGCCATCAGTGCGAGGCAGGTGGCGAGACGTGACTCCGCGTCCGGTTCTCGATGAGCCCGAAGAGCCGACGCGAAACGAACGAGCTGAACGAGTCCACCGAACAGGGCGCACAGGACGACCGCGCCCGCAATGGCGGCTCCGGTCAACGGCATGTCAGCTACAGGGGGAAACAGGGCACCGAGATACACCGTGGCCGTTTCCCACTCCATGTCGTTGGTGTACGCAAGGTGCGCGGCAAAGGGCACCACCCAGAATGCCGCCAGCATCGCTGCGAGCGCACCGATCAATGCGGTGTCGAGCAGTCGCCGACGGATACTCGACGGCGCTCGCGTTGTCATATGCACACCTACGATGACGACGGTACCCAGCCCGGCGAACAACGTTGGGAGTAGATGAGAGAGCCCCGTGACGGTCAGTGCAGCCACAGCCCAAACACGCCCTCGGCCGGTGCGGAGCACCCGGATCAACAACGCGAAATACGCAACGCACGCCGAAAGGCTGATCGAGAAGGAGAACTCGCCCGCCAACGTGGACAACGCGTTTCCTCCGAGGATCGAAAACCCCGGATCGAGAACGAAGACCATCGCGGCCATCGCAAACAGGTACCGGTAATGCCGCGCGACGTGGCCCGAGCGGGCGAGGAGCATCGCGGCGAGCGGCAGGGTCAAAAGACCCGAGACGGTCACCAGTTTGAAGGCGACGTTCGGCGCCATCACCGCCCCCAGAGCCACGATCACCCAGCTCGGCAGCGGGAAGTAGAAGTGCAGCACCGGGAACCCGGCGAACCAATCCTTCGACCAGCCGGTCGCGTTGAACGTCGAGAGCACATGGGCGCGCAGGAAGTCGGGGGTCCACACGTGTGCCCCCATGTCGCCGCCGGTCGTCAGAGTGTTGCGGAAGAGCGGACCGGGGCGCCACGTCCACGGCTTCCATGAGGGCCATCCGTATCCGGCGCTGGAGATCCCGCCGAGCTTGGCGAACAGTACGACCATGCCGAGCCCGACGATCAGCCAACCGACCCGATCGACCAGCGCCCGCCGTGGCGCGGCCGCGGCCGGGCCACCGGTCAGAGATCCGCTGGTCGACTCGTCCGGGGGGGAAGATGGGGGCTGGGGTTGGAGGGTGTGCGTCGCGTCGACCAAGCACCCATCAACCTAGGGCCCGCAGGTAAGGGACAGGCAAAGACCTCTCCCTGCTGTCAACGTGTTCGCGACGAGGACGCCGATCGTGCATGCCGCCGTCGACAGCGCGGAGCCGTTTGCCGGGCGTTCGCCAAAGGCACTCCGGCAGTTCACAGGTGGCACCGCTACGGTGACGGAGATGACGACTCTTGTCGGAACGACCGAACGCCGACTTGTCCCTTCGGATGCGCGCGGCTACTCGACGATCGTCAGCGCGCCGGGCGAAGCCGAGACTCTCCGTGCCGATCTCGGGGGTGATCCGGCTGCGCTGACACGTGGCCGCGGTCGGGTCCTGCTCCGTCTGCTCCACGTGACGGACACGCACGTCATGGACACCGGATCACCGGCACGCGCCGACTGGGTCGAGGTGCGCGCCGCGGAGAAGAAATGGCACCCGCTCCTTCACATGGCGCGCCCCCACGACCTCCTCGCCAACTGGGGAGCGGCGGCGTTCTGTGCGGCTATCAACGCTTCAGCGGACGACGGCACCGAGGCGGTGATCTTCACCGGCGACAACACCGACAACGCGCAGCGCAACGAGCTGGATGCGTTCATCGCGCTTGCTGGTGGCGGCTCGTTCGCGCTTCCCTACGAGGGACCGCAGCTCTCGTCGTGGGCGCAAGACGCGCGGTCGAACGATCCGGTGCACTGGACATCGTCCGGGCTCTGGCCGTTCTGGCTGCCCGATGGCGGCATGCCCGACCGGTTCCGATCCGAGTTCGGGTTCCCCCTGGTGAACGGTCTGATCGACGCCGCGTCAGCACCGATCTCTTCTCCCGGCGTGGGGATGGCCTGGTTGGCCGCGCTCGGGAATCACGACGTGATGCGACAGGGCACCGTGTTCACCACACATGGAATCGAGCGCATCGCCGTTGGTGCGTGGCGCGCGCTCGGCAGCCCTGCCGGGTTCGATCCGGTCGATCCGCTCGCTGCGTACCTCGAAGACCCCACGGCGTTCTCCAGTGGGCAGCCCCGGTTCGAAGTGCGCGCCGATCCCGCACGACGGGCCGTGACCAGCGCCGAATTCATACGTGCACTTGGTACTGGTGGAGCCACGCAGGGTTTGACGCGGGCGGACGACGGCACCGACTTCGTCCACGACACCGAGCACGTGCGGATCATCGTGCTCGACACGAACCACCCGACCGGCCACTACCAGGGAAGCGTCGGGCTGGCCCAGCTCGCATGGCTCGACGATCGCCTCCGAGAAGCGCAGCATCGACCTGTCGTCGTGGCCAGTCACCACGGCAGCGTGTCGCTCGACAACACCTACGAAAACCCCGACCCGACCGATCGACGGCTCGCCGCCGACCTCGAGGCCGTCCTCCTCGGCTACGGTAACGTCGTGGCCTGGCTCGCCGGCCATCGCCATGTGCACCGCATCCGTCCCCTCGCCAACCCGGTGACCGGAGAGGCCGGGCTGTGGGAGATAACCACATCGTCGACCATCGACTGGCCCTGCCAGATCCGCGCCGTGGAGATCGTCGCCGGCGACGACGGATCGATAGGCGTGCATACGGAGGTGCTCGATCACGACGCGGTCGAAGCTCGGGTGGACATACTCGACGCGAGGTCGCTGGCGGCATGGCACCGCGAAATCGCCTTGAACTCCGATCGGGCCGATGGACGCCGCGGACGCGAAGGCACTCCGTCGGACCGCAACACCTACCTGGCGCGCCCCTGATCATCGGACGTGGGCGACAACCCACGATGTGACCGCCGCTCCGACCGGAAGATGACCTTCGGGACTGGGGTCGGGGACGCACGTCAGCCCCAGGCAGAGCTCTCTGGCGTTCCCGCGTCGGCTGCTGATTGACTCAGGCGTATGGATCGCAACAGTGCCGTACAGGAACTTGTCGATGCCCAGGTCGATGCCGGGCGCCAGATCGGTGTGCAGGTGGCCGCCTACCTCAACGGCGAACCGATCATCGACGTTGCGGCTGGAACCCTGGGCCCGGATGATGATCGGCCTGTCGCCCACGACTCGCTGTTCCTGAGCTTCTCGACGACAAAGGGGCCGTCGGCTCTGGTCATCCATCAACTCGCCGACCGCGGGATCATCGATTACGACGCCCCCGTCGCCGAGTACTGGCCGGAGTTCGCCCGGAACGGGAAAGGAGCGATCACGGTTGCTCAGGCCATGAGCCATCAGGCCGGGCTGCACGCCATGCCCACCGACTTCCGACCGGACCACCTCACCGATTGGGACGCGGCGCTCGAATGGGTCGCCGCGGGCACCCCCGCATGGGAGCCCGGCACCACGAACGCGTACCACGCGGTGACCTACGGCTGGCTGGTTGGCGGCATAGTCCGTGGCGCGACCGGTCGCCACTTCTCCGAGGTGATCCGCACCGAAGTGGCCGAGCCGCTCGGAGTGGCCGACGAGTTCTTCGTCGGCATTCCCGATGAGCCGAGTGTGCTGAACCGCGTGGCCACGTTGGCCATCGTGGGAGCAGGCGAGGGATTGCCGATTCCGGCGGACAGCCCCTTCTTCGAGGCCATGCCGAAGGCGATGTGGCAGCACTTCAACGACCTCGAGTTCCGCACCGCCTGCATGCCCGGGGCGAACGGTCACTTCTCGGCCCGAGCACTCGCCCGCATGTACGGCGCGCTCGCCTATGGAGGAACGATCAATGGCGTGGCATTGGTCTCGCCCGAGCAGATCGTGCGTATGCAGACCATGCAGACGGACGCCCCTGATCGCGTTCTCGGCCCATCGATCCGGCGCTCCACCGGCTTCATGCTCGGCGGACTCGGACCCAACCTCCACGGCAACCTCGTGCACGGCCCGATTGGGCCTCGCAGAACCGCTTTCGGCCACGCCGGCGCCGGCGGGTCGACCGGTTTCGCCGATCCGGAACTCGGTCTCGGGGTCGCCGTGACGATCAACAAGATGGCCTACCCGAACCCCGGTGAAGGCACCACCCTCGAGATCTGCGATCTCATCCGCTCGCTGGTGTGAGAACGAATACGGCCTACTCGCGCAGCCGGTCGAGGACTCTGCGGTCACGCTTGGTCGGGCGTCCGGTACCGGCGTCGCGCACGAACACCGGCACGAAGGGCTCCCGCTCGACGACCGGCGAGTGGTCGATGAAGCATTCGGCAGCAACGGATGCACCGACCCGCTTGTCGATGACGCGGACCACCTCCAGGATGCGATCGGCGTGTTCGATCCGGACCACGACCCGGTCGCCAACCCTCACCGGTGTGGAGGGCTTCGCTCCCCTGTCGTTCACCGTCACATGTCCACCCTCACACGCGTCGGTGGCCAGCGTGCGCGTCTTGAAGATGCGTACGGCGCACAGCCACTTGTCGACGCGTGTCGATTCCATCGGCAGACGCTACGTCGCGGGGGGCCCTGACGACTCACGACCTCATGACGACAGCGACGCCAGCGGGAGTTCGAACCAGCGCAGGTGTTCGAATGCGCTCGACAGGACCCCTTCGGCCAGCGGGACCTCGGCCCACTCCTGCGCCGCCGCGAACCGCGCCCGGGCCTGGTCGAGGTATCCCGCGAGTGCGGTCTCGGGTGCGCGGACAGTGGCCACGGCCGGTCGGAGCATCTCGCCGGTGCCCGGGTCGTAGGAGAGGTCGGAGAGACGAAGCGGAGGCTCGACCAGTCCGCTTTCGTGACGCCACAACCCCGAAGCCGGATCGAACCGGTACTCCGGGAGCAGCTTCCATCCGTGCTCGGCGATGAGATTCACGGCATCGACGAGATAGGAGAAGACCGTCTCGGAGATGAAGTAGTTGAAGCTGACGCGCGTCCATCCCGGCTTGATGCCTTCGCAACCGTGGGTGATTTCACTCTCGAACTCGTGCGAACGTTCGATGTCGATGCCGAGCAGCCGATGGCCGTAGGGACCGGCGCAGGAACACCCGCCGCGAGACTGGATGCCGAAGAGATCGTTGAGCAGGGCTACGACGAAGTTGTGATGCAGGTAGCGACCACCCGGCCGACGCACTACGAAGGAAATGATCGACAGCCGTTCCGAGTGGGTGTTGCCCAACACCTGCATCGCGGGGTTGGCATTCCAGGCGGCCACGGCCCGCTGCCAGTAGGCCTCCTCGTGGGCGCGGATGGTGGGCACACCGACCGACTGCTTGAGCTGGAACACGAGTCCGGCGCGGATCGATTCGACGATGGCCGGCGTGCCGCCCTCTTCGCGATGGACGGGATCGTCGAGGTAGCGGTGCTCCAGCGGGTTCACGTAGGCCACCGTGCCTCCGCCGACCACGTCGGGCACGCGGTTGTGGAGCAGCTCACGCCGAACAACGAGGACGCCGGGAGTGCCCGGCCCACCGACGAACTTGTGCGGGCTGAGGAACACTGCGTCCTTGTAGGCGAGCGGATGCGCTGCGCACGTCGGATACATCTCTATGTCCACATACGGTGCGGCCGCGGCGAAGTCCCACAGCGACAGCGCTCCGTGGCGATGCAGCAGGTCGGCGATCGCACAGGTGTTGGAGATGATGCCGGTGACGTTCGAGGCAGCCGAGAACGAGCCGATCTTGACCGGCCGGTCGGCGTAGGCGACAAGCTCGGCTTCGAGGCGTTCGAGGTCGATGTGTCCGTCGGCATCTTCGGGGATGACCACGACATCGGCGATCGACTCCCGCCATGGCAGCTCGTTGGTGTGATGCTCGAACGGGCCGACGAAGACGACCGGTCGCTCATCCTTCGGGATCAGCGATGAAAGGTGGTAACGGTCGTCGAGGTCGTCGGGGATCCGCAGGTTCATGATCCCGATCAGCCGGTCGACCGCACCGGTCGCACCCGACCCGGCGAAGATCACGCACACCTCGTCATCACCGCCGACGGCATCGTGGATGATTCGGCGCGCGTCCTCGCGGAGACGGGTCGTCTGCAGACCGGTGCCCGACGACTCGGTATGGGTGTTGGCGTAGCGCGGCAGCACTTCCTCTCGGATGTAGTCCTCGATGAAGGAAAGGGCCCGGCCCGACGCGGTGTAGTCCGCATAGGTGATCCGGCGAGGACCGTAGGGACCGTCCATGACCAGATCGTCCCCGATCACGGACTCCCGGATGCGGGTGAGCAGCGGCGTGTCGGGCGGCGACGCGTCGGGCGGTGTCTGCACCAGTCGCTCGACGTGACCTGTGCTTCGACCGTTGATTGTCTGACTCATGCGCACCCCGGACCCTTGCCACCAGAACGTCCAGCCTCGCAGATCACCGGGTCAACGGGAGCCGCCCCGTTAGCCCTGCGAGATCTGATTTCGCATGGGGACAGGTGGCACGAGCGAATCCTTCGGCCGAGCACACGGCAAGATCACGGAAACCTGGAACGCGCATCCGGTGCCAGGCGCCTGGGGCTGAGCCGCATTCGCCCGGTGGCCGACGTCACGCGGCGTTGGTGTTGGTCAGGCCGGAGGGCCGCCGTGGGTTGGTCCCCACTGCGAGGCGAGTAGGTCGCCGAGGCCGGCGACGTTCGGAGGGGTTTCGTTGTTGAACAGATCACCGTCGGTCCAGTGTTCGAGCATGTGGCCGTGCGGGTCGAGCCAGTAGTCGTAGATCTGACTGCCGAGCAGGTGACGGCCGATTCCCCACTGGGGCGTGCGGTCGTTCGCCTTCAGGTGGGTGTGGCCGCTCATCAGATCGTCGAAACCGGCAACCTCGAACGCCGCGTGATTGAACCGTGCCCGACCGATACCGACGAGGAACAGCGTGTGATGGTCCACGTGCCGCTCACCCTGGTCGCACCGCAGGAACGCGCCAAGCGCGGTGCGTTCGTCGAGCGCGATCTCGTCGGAGGTCACCAGCCCGAAGCGATCTTTGTACCAGGCCTCACTGACCCGGAAGTCGAGCACGTCGAGCACACAGTGCCCGAGCCGCTGCACATGAGACGGACCGGATGGGAGCCGAACCGGCGCACCGACCCGGACTCGATCCGTGGCGTCGTTACGCGGCGACGCGCTGGGAAGAGAGAGCCGACCGACCGTCCCGCGTTCGGCGACGACCTCGACCTGGAACCCGTTGGGATCAGTGGTGCAAACGACGCGACCGCCGCTCGGCCCGCCCAGATCACCGACGGGCGAGAAGCCGTCCAGGGTCGCCAACTCGGACAACTCGTCCTCGCTCGCCGCTTCGAATGCGAAGCCGATGAAGCCCGGTTCGTCACCGAGATGGGTCACATGGACGAACCCTTCGTCGTTGCTCCCCCGCATATACAGCGTCGAGTCGTCGCGGCCCGAACGCTGCATGCCGAACTCCGTGAGGAACGCTTCCATCACGTCGAGGTCGGGAGCGCGGAACCGGACGAACGCGATGTCCTTCACCCTCACGGTCATGACGTCACCGCCGCATCGTTCGGCGGCGTATAGCCGTCGACGATCACCAGGTTCGTCGTCGCGATGGTCTTTCGGAGCGCGAGCGCAGGGGCGTAGTCGTCGGACTCGTAGAACGCCTTCGCTTTCTCGAAGTCCTCGAACTCCAGGATGACGGTCCGGCGCGGGTGCCAGGTTCCCTCGCGCACTTCGACCTCGCCGCCCCGGGCGAGGTAACGCCCGCCGTGTTCGGCTATCGCGGCGGCCGCCATCGTCCGGTAGGGCTCGTAGGCCACCGGGTCATGAACCTCGACGTCGGCGATGATGTATGCAGACATGTTCCAACCCCTCGGTTGATGTCACGGGACGGGCAAGTGACAGCTCAGCACGTATTCGAACACGGGACCGACGCCAGGCCGGCATCATCCGTTGTTAAAATCGGAACGAGTATGACTGACCGCGCCGATGACCTTGTCGCCAGGGCTCGCTCGTTGCGGTCGGCCGACGACGCCGTCGCTCTCTACCGCGATTGGGCCGAGAGCTACGACCGTGATGTGTTCGACACGCTCGGTGTCATCGGCTCATCGCGTATTGCTGACCTCCTCGCCTCACACCACGCGGATCTCGACGCACCCGTGCTCGACCTCGGATCCGGCACCGGGGTAGTGGCCGCTCGTCTCCGTGATCATGGGTTCACCACCATCGACGGCTGGGACATCTCGCCCGAGATGCTCGAAGTCGCGGCTCGACGGGGGTCGTACCGTGCCCTACGTGTGGTCGACCTGACGAAGCCGTTCGCTGCGGTCGACGATCACGCCGGCGCTGAACGTTACGCCGCGTCGATCTCCGCCGGCACGTTCACAAGTGGTCACGTCGACGCCACCGCAGTGCCGCGGATCGTCGAGGTGCTCGCCGAACATGCCGTCGTGGCATGGGTGATCGCCGAGGCGTTAGCTGCATCGTTCCGGGACGCGCTGCGGGCTCTCGGCTTTGCGATGGTGTTCGACGTGTTGGAGCCGATCCGCCGGGGCGGCCCGGCAGAGTCGGTCATGCTCGTCGCCCGCCGCTGATCACGCCCCCGCCGCTGCGAGAGTCGGAGCGCAGTGAAAAGGCGCAGCACCGCCGCTGGATGGCGCGGGCGTCACCAAGTGTTGTGGGTGAGCACTCCCCCGTCGACCACCAACGTCGCGCCGGTGATCCACCGCGCCATGGGCGACGCGAGGAAGAGCACGGCGTCGCCGATGTCGCTCGGCTCCCCGAGACGATGAAGGGGTGCGGCCGCGTGCCAGCGGGCAACGCCTTCGGGCCAACCGTCCTCGATGCCGTCCACGTGAATGAGCCCGGGGGCAACGGCGTTCACTCGAATGCCCTGGGCGCCGAGCTCCAGCGCAGCGGCGCGGGTGTGCATGAGCACCGCCGCCTTCGACGTCGTGTAATGGCTGTGCATGAACGCCGGCTGCAGTCCCTCGATCGAGGCGATGTTGACGACGCAGCCCCCGTCGGGCATCCGCGCCGCCGCACCGTGGGTCATCGCCATGACGCCTCCGACGTTGATGCGGAGCATCTCGGAACGATCGTGCGCCGTGAGATCCATGAAGGGCGCAACGGGTTGGATGCCGGCGTTGTTCACCACGATGTCGAGCCGCCCCAATGCGGCGATCGTCTCGTCGCAGAGCCGATCGGCATCGCGCTCGACGTCCCCCTGAATGACGGTCACCCGTTCGGCCAGTTCCGCGGCCAGCGAGTCGGCTGACGCCCGGTTCCGACCTGCATGCAGGGCCACGAGGGCGCCGGCCTCGTGGAGTCGACGAGCGATTCCGGCACCGATGTTCCCACTCGCCCCCGTCACGAGCGCGACCCGACCGGTCAGGTCGAGCAGCGACGACACGGGAGGGACAGCAGTTGGCTCCATGGGTGCAGTCAACCACGGCGCGCGTCGAGCGACGGCTTGAGCTGCGTGGCAGCGCCGGGAATCCCACACCCCCACTGCGGCATCCCACACGCCCTGTTTTCTCGAACCTGCCACGCGGAATCGACGTATGTGGGATGCCGAGTTAGCGGGTCCGGGATGCCGACACCCTGTTCGGGCCAGCACGCTCTCTTGGCGGGAGGAGGTGAGGAGGTAGCTGGTCCGCCGCTCACCGAGCCAGACCGGCGCCACGGAGAACACCCTCTATCCGCGAGAGCGTGGAAGCGAGCCGGGTGGGCGGATGGATGCCTTGTCGGCGGCGACGCGCCCGGCGTGCCAGCCGTCGGCGTTGGAGACGGCGCTGCGTTTCGACCGCGTCTTCGGGAAGATCTCGGTGGCGAGCGATTCGACCTGCACCGCCCGGGTGGCGAGCACCGGAAGGAACGCGTCGCCGAGATCCTCCGCGGCTTGGCTGGCCGCGGCTTCGTTCGCCTCGCGGAGCCGTTCACCGATCCGATACGCGAACGCGACGAGGAACGACTGGCGGAACGACCGGGTGCGGGACCTGCCGTTGCGGTCGACCTGTTTGTCGGCTGCGACCATCGACGAGGTGGCCTGGGTGAGCAGCGAGGTGAACAGCAGCTCGACGATGTCGATGTCGGCGTCGAAGCCGAACACCGTGGAGAACCCGAAGCCCGGGGTGAACACCGAACGACACCGGTTCTCCGTGGCCACGACGGAGAGGAGCGTCGACTTCGCGTCGACATAGGGATCGTCGAGATGGATCCGCCGCGCCACGGGCGCTCCGTGGTTCGGCGCTGAAGCGTCGAGCATGGCGAGGTCGATGGCGTGGCGGGCCATGAGCTCCTGGGCCTTCGAGGTGAGGGCGTCGGCCTCTTCGTCGAACGTGGTCGACTCGGCCTTTGCCAGCAGGGCGCGGACGCGGGCAAGCACCTTCGCGTCGAGGTGGGACGACGGTGCCCTCGGGTTCGCGCGTGGCGTCGTTGCGTGGGCCTCACCCGGTGGGGGCATGAGTCGCTCGAGTCTCGGCAGGGTGACGAGCAACGCAAGCAGATCGACCACGAAGCCGACCTCGGCCGTGAGCTTGGCAGGGTCGTCGGCTCCGGTCGCTGCGAAGAGGCGGGTCATCGTGCTCTCCGGCTCGGACACTGCGTTGATCCGGTCGAGCTGCGCCGACCACCGGGGATCAACGTTGGCGCCACGGCCCGCCGCGACCAGCGCAGCATGCTCGGCAACGATGGCGGCCACCAGCACGCTTCGATGCGTCGCCGCCGTTCGATGCAAAAGCACGTGCACGAGGTCGAGCGGCTGCCAGCCGAACGTCCACATCGACGACACGGCGCTCGTGAGCCGAGCTCGCAGCACGGCAAGCGTTTCGTCGGGCTGGGTGAGCGCAAGAGCTTCGAGCGCGTCGCACCAGCGGGTGAGGAGTGCATCGTCTCCTGCCATCGATGCGCCGATCGCTGCCGTGATGAGTTGGTCGACGAGCTCCGCCGTCGGAACGCCACCGTCATGGACCGACCGATGCGGCGATGCAATCCGATCGCTCGACTGGCTCTTCGATTTCATCTGCGCGCGTGCTTTTCGCCGCTTGGCGTCTCGACGTTGCTGACTGTTCGTTCCCACCCCGCCATCGTCACACAGCCCCTGTGACAGCCGTCCCCTGCGGAACGCGCCAGGCCCGTCAACCGCTGGACGCGCAGATCGACCGATTTCACGCGCAGATCAGGCCTCGTGAGGCCAAAATCGCCCGGAAAGGGCCGACGTGCGCGCCGAGACGGGCGATCTGCGCGTGGAGAACGTCGGGCGGCGGCGCGGCCCTGCGGCGAAGCGGCTCCGCCAAGCTGGCTACCGCGCCGCTGCCGAGCCGGCTTGCTTCGCCCAGCGGTAGTCGGTCTTCCCGCTAGGGCTGCGATTCACAGCGTCGAACCCCACGTTCCGCTTCGGTGCCTTGTACGGCGCGATCTGGGTGCGGATGTGGGCGATGAGCTCGTCGTCGGCCACCGTCGAACCCGGTGTCCGTGACGCCACCAACACGACGATCTCGCCGAAGCGTTCGTCGGGAAGACCGATGGCGTTGGCGTCGAGCACGCCGGGATGGCTGCGCGCCGCGACCTCAACCTCTTCGGGATAGACCTTCTCGCCGCCGGTGTTGATGCACACCGAACCACGGCCGAGCAGGTGCACGGTGCCGTCTTCGTCGATGATGGCGAAATCCCCGGGAACGGTGTAACGCACACCGTCGACAAACCGGAATGTCGCTGCGGACTTGGCTTCATCCTTGTAGTAACCAACCGGCATCGGTCCACTCACGGCGAGCATGCCCGGCTTGCCACTCCCCCGCGCGATCACATGACCGTCATCATCCAGGGTGACGGCGTTCGGCGGCGCGGTGAAGACTGCGGTCTCGGCCGGTTTCGTTCCGGGCGGCGTGATGCAGAGCGCGAACGGTCCGCCTTCGCTGGCGCCGATCATGTCCATGATGAGCGCGTTCGGCGCAGCCCGCTGGATGCCGACCTTGAGTTCCGAGCTGAGCGTCGCCCCGGTCGAGACGATGCGCTGGAGTGAAGAGAGGTCATAGCTCCCGGCGTCGAGCGCGGCGACGATCGGTCGGGCGAAGGCGTCGCCGACGATGGAGAGCTGGGTGACGCCGCGCTGCTCGATAAGTCCCAGCAACTCGTTCGCATCGAAACCGCGGTTGCCGAGCAGTACGACGCTGCCGCCCATCACGAACGCACCGATCGCCAGGAAGAGCGCGGTTCCGTGCATGAGGGGCGGGGCGCACAGGTTCACCGGGCTGCGTCCCGCGGCCTGCAGCATCGCCGCCGTTTCGCCGACCTGTTGCGGCGTGGTCGGCAGCTCCAGCCCGGCCGCGAGGTAGCCCGTCGATGCGAGTGCTCCCCACAGATCGACGTGGCGCCACATCACGGCCTTGGGCATCCCGGTCGTGCCACCGGTGTAGAGGAAGAGGACGTCCTCGCCACTGCGCTCGATCCTCGGCGCCGGTTCGAACTGGGCGAGCACGTCGTGGAAGAAGGTGGCGCCTTCGAGGAGTGGCGCACCGTCATCGACCTGGAGCAGCAATCTCAGTTTCGGCAGACGTGCCCGGGCCGCAGCGACGCGGTCGGCCATCGCACCGTGGAAGACGAGCACCTCGGCGTCGGCGTTGTCGAGCACGTAGACGATTTCGTCGGCGAGGTACCGGTAGTTCACGTTCACCGGTGTGGCGCGCTGCTTGAAAGCGGCGTACACGGTGATGAGGTATTCGGGGCAGTTGTAGAGAAGCTGCGCCACCTTGGTGTTGTGACCGACGCCGTTCGCCGCGAAGTAACCGGCGAGCCGAGCGCCGGAGTCGTCAAGCTCACGCCACGACACTGCCCGCTGCCCCACCACCACGGCCGTGTGGTCAGGCTGTTGATCGGCAAGCGCCTCCCACAACGTGGCCCAACTCTCGCTCAATCCGGTGGTCACAGCGGTTCCTCCTCAGGGCGAACGACGACGGACGCGTGCACTTGCCGGTCACCCTACAAGGGCGCATCAGCCGAGACGAAGCGCTCGTCCACCCAGGCTCCCGAGCGCCTCGTTGCTCCCTGCGCAACGAGATGCACCCTGAGGCACGAGAAGTCAGAATCAGATTTCACGTCGCTTCGGTGCTGCCCACGAACCGGAGAGTCGAAACAACCAGAGTCCGGTTGTCGCCAGAGTGGTCGCGATTCCCCCGAGATCCGCCGGCCGCGCGCCAGTCAATATCTCGGAGCAGGTGGTCGTCGACGACAACGGTCGTCATCAGGTCGTTGCGAGATCCGGGTCGCCAAGGGGTCACCAGACGAGGGCTTGGCCGTCGGCGCGTGATTCGGACCCGGCCAGCAGTGCTCCGCCATGGCGCCAGATGATCTGGCCACGGCCGAACGCCGAAGGTTCGGTCACGATCTTCACGTCGTGACCACGCGCCCGCAGGTCGTCAACGATGGCCGGGGGCGTCCGATGCTCTAGCCACACCGTGCGACCCTGCTCCCATCGCCACCTCGGGGCGTCGAGGGTCGCTTGCGGATGCAAGTGTTGGTCGACGGTACGCATCACCACCTGCAGGTGACCCTGCGGCTGCATCATCCCGCCCATCACCCCGAACGGACCGATGGGCTCGCCGTGGCGGGTCAAAAAACCCGGAATGATCGTGTGATACGGACGCTTCCCGGGGGCAAGCGCATTCGGGTGCGACGGATCGAGGGAGAAGTTCGCTCCCCGATTCTGTAGGGCAATGCCGGTGCCGGGAACGACGATTGCCGAGCCGAATCCTTGGTAGTTGCTCTGGATGAAGCTGACCATGTTGCCGTCACCGTCGGCCGCGCAGAGGTACACCGTTCCGCCCCGTGCAGGGTCGCCCGGGCCAGGCGTCGACGCCTCGTCGGTGATGAGAAGACGACGTTTGGCGGCGTACGCCTTGTCGATCATTCCGGCGATTGGCACGTCGACCGCGTCAGGGTCTGCCACGTAGGCCGCGGCGTCGGCGAAGGCAAGCTTCATCGCCTCGATCTGGAGATGCCATGTGTACGGATCATCGAACGAGTCGGGAGTGAACTCGAACCCTTCGATGATGTTCAGCGCGCTTAGGGCACTGATGCCGTGGCCGTTGGGCGGGATCTCCCACACGTCGCAGCCTCGGTAACCGGTCCCGATCGGCTCGACCCACTGCGGACGATGGGCGACGAGGTCCTCCGCTCGGAGAAAGCCGTCGGTGGCGCGTGAGAACGTATCGATTCGCTCTGCGAGTTCACCTTCGTAGAACGACCGTCCCGTGGACGCCGCTATCGATCGAAGTGACGTGGCGTGATCCGGGAGGGTCACGAACTCTCCCGCCGCCGGGGTTCGGTCACCGGGTGCGAACGTGGTGAACCAGCCGTCGAACTCTGGCCCGAGCGCCCGTTTGCGATAGTCGCGCTTCGCGAAGCCCCAGTATCGAGCAACGACGGGGCTCACCGGGAACCCGTCCTCGGCCAAGGCAATCGCCGGCTCGAACAATGCTGCGAACGGGAGCCGACCGAAGCGTTCGTGCAACGCCACCCACGCCGACACGGCGCCCGGCACCGTCACCGGCGCCCAGCCGAGTTGGGGCACGGTGGCGTGACCGCGGGCGGCGAACGCCGGAATCGTCGCCGTCGCCGGAGCGCGACCCGACGCGTTGAGACCGTGCAGTGTTCCGTCGGCCCACACCAGCGCAAAGGCATCGCTCCCGATGCCGTTCGAGGTCGGTTCGACAACGGTGAGCGCGATAGCCGTGGTGATGGCTGCGTCGATGGCATTCCCACCGGCCTGGAGGACCTGCAGTCCAGCTTGGGCGGCAAGCGGCTGCGAGGTGGCCACCGCGCCTCGTCGACCGAGAAGCGAGCTTCGACTCAGCGGATAGGGCGATGCCAGCAGATCGAACTCCACGCCGCCGATTCTGCCCTGCTCTCCCAGTTGGGTCGGCGCGGTTCATGTTTGACTACGTTGGAAACAGAGACATACCCTTGTAACATGACAAACGTACAAGAGAAGGCGTATCGAGTTTCGAGTCGTGGTCAACTTTCGTTTCCCGCATCGGCCCGTCATCGCTGGGGCATCGTCGACGGGGGCGACGTCGAGGTCTTCGACCTTGGCGACGCCGTGGTGATCCTGCCGGGTGGCGCACGGTCAGCGAAGCGTTCGTTGGCCGCGGCGCTGACCGGCGATCGATACGACGACTTTGTGCGCACGATCGACGACGCCGAATTGCGTGACGAGTAGGACTCGTTCACACAACATGCCGGCTCCAATCGGCACCGATCGGGCGGTCGTGATCGACGATCGTTGCCTGCGGGCCGTCCTTCTCGACGACGTGTCGCGACCCCTCCGAACGCAACTTCGAGATCGTTCCGTCGTCACCACAGGCACCTGGCTCTACCGTCTGGCGCAGGCCGTTCGTAGCGATCGGCTCGGCGCGTTGAGCGGGCCGATCGCCTCCCTCCCGCCAGACCTGCAAACCCGGATCGTACGTAGACTTCTCGACCTACCTGCGGAGATCCAGATCCTGTCCGGCCGAGAGTTGGCCTGGACGATGGCCGGCCTCGTACAAACGCACCGAGTGAACTACCTCGCCCTCGAAGCTCTGGCGACCGCGGTCGTCACCAGGGCGACCCTCGTGGTCTCCGAACGAGCGGAGTCCCCGCTCCTTGTCGCCGCCTGTCGGGTGGAGAGGGTCAACGTCAAGTTTGTCCCGTGACGCTTCGGCGTTGGCCGACGAGGCCGAATCGTCAGCACGGCTGATGTCTCCGCTGATCTGACTTCCGACCCACCCGAGCGTTCTATGGACAGTGAACCCTCCGTGGTACATACTATCTGCATGGTGCAACGCACAACAGTCGAGCTCGATCAGGAACGACTAGCTGAGGTGCGAGGCATACTCGGGACGACCGGGATCCGCGACACGATCGACGCAGCGTTCGAGCAAGTGGTGCGCGCCGCTCGGCGTGAGGCGCTGCTCCAACAGCTGCTCGCCGCCGACGGCCTCGATCTCGGGCCGCTGAATCTGGCCGAATCACGCCCAAAGCCGTCGTGACCGGGCGATGACGTACCTGGTCGATACCAGTGCCTGGCATCGTGTGGCTGACCCCAACGTCGCGGCCCGCTGGCAGACGCTGCTCCTCGCCGACAAGGTGTGGATCTGCGATCAGGTCGCCCTGGAGGTGCTCTACAGCGCTCGTAGCGCAAAGGACTACGCGCGGACGGAGCGCAACCTCGAGGGCCTTCGTCGCGTTGAGATGACCTCGACCTTCGCACGGGCTCGCGTGGTTCAGCGAGCGTTGTCTCTGGTCGGAGGTCTTCACCATCGAAGCGTGACCATCGCCGATCTGCTGATCGCCGCAGCCGCCGAGGCCGGCGGACTCACGGTGCTGCACTACGACGAGGACTACGACCGTATTGCGTCGTGCACCGGCCAGCCCACCGAGTGGATTGCGCCCCGCGGCTCGTTGCCGTAAAGCGAACCGTCGTTCCCACAGCGTGTCGACTTCAAGTCGCGCCCAATCGCGCATACCCGGTCAGTCCTTGCAGCGACAGTCCCTCCCTGGGCGCTCCTTGTTCGTCGGGTGAATGCGTCTGGTCGCTCCGTGTGCGCCTCGTTGCTCAGTGAGCAACGAGATGCACGCTGAGGATCACGAAGAAGTTGGTGCGGGCTTGTGTGATCCTGATCACGGTGGCCGCCGCCGACTCGTGGTTTGCTGAACAGCACGGAACCCAGCCACGAGGAGTCGCGTGACGGCAGCAGACAGCCAACCAGCCGACGAACCCACCGATCTAGCGGCGCGCCTGGCCCGGGCCCAGCGCCGTGAGGCCGCGCTCGCCGGCGTGCTGCGGGCGGTGGCCGAGGCCGGCGACGACCTCGAGGCCGTTCTGTTCGAGATCGCGTTTCACTCGGCCGCTCTGGTGGGTGGGGTTGTCGCGTCCGTTTTCGTGGTGGAAGGCGAGCGAATCGCCAACTACGGCTTCAACATGGCCGGGGACGGACGTCGGTTGAAAGGTTTCCGTGACCACAGTGACGTCTCGGCGCTCACCGAGGTCCTGCGCGATCGAAACGTGCTGCGATTCGATGATCAATCGGCGCTCGGCGACGAGTACGCGCAATCACGGGATGCAGCCGTCACCACGAAGACCAAGTCGTCCGTGTACGTACCGCTTCGCAGCTCCGCCGCTCCGCTCGGAATCTTCGTCGCCCGACGCGAGATCGAGCCGTTCACCGACGACGACGTGGAGTTGCTGCAATCCTTCGCCGTGCAGGCGGGCAACGCCGTCACCGCGGCCCAACAGCGCCGAGAGGTGGCCGACGCGCTCGCGTTGCAGACGGCCACGAGCAAGGTGCTTCGACTCATCAGTGAACACCCGGGAGATCTCCCGGTTGTGCTCGACACGGTGCTGCGTCGTATCGCCGAGCTGTGTGATGCGCAGGTCGGTGCCATCCTCATAGAGGACGGTCATCACACCGAGGTCGTAGCTGCGCTCAATGTCGACCTCGCCCTCGGACACCGAGCAATGGGCGGCCGCTCTAACGAGGCTTCTCAGAGCACGGGCGAAGCCATCCGCCGGCGATCCGTGGTGCTGCTCGACGATTACCTCGCCGTCCTCCACACTGATCCCGTCACGGCGAACGCCACCCGTCGAGCAAACCTTCGTAGCTCGATGGCGATCCCGATGTTCCACGATGACGCGCTCGTTGGCGTGATCACGATCGGTCGCACAGAAGTGCGGCCGTTCGGGCCCGCCGACGTGCGAGTCGGGGAGGCGTTCGCCCAGCAGGCCGCCATCGCCATTGCCAATGCGAAGCTGTTCAACGATCTCGATGCGGCCTTGGAGCAGCAGACGGCCAGCGCCGAGATCATGCGCGTCATCAGCTCGTCGCCGGGTGACCTCGAGCGGACGCTTCCCGAGATCGGCCGCACGGCGCAACGACTGTCGAATGCCTCTCACATGGCGGTCACCTTCGGCAGCCGAGATGGTGCGGTCACGGTCTGGGATGAGATCCGCGGGTTCAGGACCACTGACGGCAGCGGCAGGACGCCCGGGCTCAACCGGATCATGGACGACGTCCTCGCGTCCGGGCGGGCCGAGCAACTCGTCGGCTCCGTCGACTCGTGGTCCACGGAGAATCCAGTAGTCGCCATCGCCACAGCCGACGGCGTCACCGAAGGAGCGATCCTATTCGTTCCCCTCCTCGGCAGCACGGGCAACGTCGGGTTCATCATCGCCCGGCGCCACGTGCCGGTCGCCTTCTCGTCCGACGAGATCCGATTGCTCGAAGGCCTCGCCGACCAGGCCGTCATCGCCCTCGACAACGCCCGATTGTTCAACGCGCTGGAGGACCGCAACGCCGACCTCGCCGAGTCACTCGAACTGCAGACCGCGACGAGCGAGATCCTCGCGCTCATCAGTGCCAACCCCGGCGATCTGCGGGCGGTCTTCGACGGCATACTCCAACGAGCGGTTGCTCTTTGCGGTGCCGACTGTGGAGCGATCGGGCAAAATCACGGCGAGACAAACACTATCGAATTCACGTTCGGCGCAGCTGCGACGGAGTTGCTCGGCATCACTCTCCCGGCCGCACTTGTTCGCGGTTCAGGCCCATCCAAGACCGACAACGTCCTCGAGAATCTACAGGCCGTCGCCAAACTGGACCCTGACCGAGCCGGCAATCCCAAATACTCCGGCTTCCATGCGCTCGGACGTGTATTCACGGCGAACAACATCCGGTCGCGGATGTCCATCCCGCTCCTCAACGATCAGGAGTACTTCGGCAACATCAACGTCTACCGCACGACGGCTGAGCCCTTCGACGACGATCGCTTCGTCATCCTGCAGGCCTTCGCTGATCAAGCGGCGATCGCCATCAGCAACGCCAAGTTGTTCAACGACCTCGACGAAGCACTCGCCCGGCAGACCGCCATGACCGACGTGCTCGACGTGGTGAGCACGGCCCGCTACGACCCCCAGCCGGTGTTCGACCGGATTGCGCACCACGCAGCTGTGCTCAGCCGTGCGTGGTTCTCGGTGATCCAGCTGGTCGAGGGCGACGAAGCCGTGATCGTGAGCGCCGGCACACCTGATACGACGCAACAGGAAGCTGCGAGGGCCTCGGCCTTGGCAGCGAGACGCCGGGTGCCGATCGACGCCGACTCGCCGACCGGCGATTGCGTACTTCGCGGTGAAGTCGTCCACGTACGGAATTGGGATGAGCTCCCCCTCGACATCTACCCGTCGGCTCGAAGCCGCAGGCCCTCGGAACCGCTGCGTTCGCTCAAGAGCTCGGTGGACGTGCCCATGCTCCGAGACGGCCGGGTCATCGGAACGCTCAAGCTCCTCCGCGACTTCACCGGCGGGTTCACCGACGCCGAGATCGCGCTCCTCAAGACCTTCGCCAACCAAGCCGCCATTGCCGTCGAGAACGCCCGGCTTCTACGCGAGATCGAGGAGCGCAATGCCGATCTCGCCGAGTCACTCGAACTGCAGACGGCAACAAGCGATGTGCTCCGCCTCATCAGCGCGAACCCGGGCGATCTACGCGTCGTCCTCGAAGGAATCCTCGCGAAGGCGGCCGAGCTGTGCGACGCCGACGCCGGTACCGCGATGCTGCCGATTGCGAGTGCACAGGCCGTGGGACGGACAGACGAACGAGGCGACCGCCTCGGCGACGACGGCGTGCGGGCCGCGGCAACCTTCGGCGAACGCGCGAGCGGCGCGCTCGGCCGGGAGTTCCGGGCGATGTCGACGACCCGGGAAGCCCGGGATCGGCACGAGCCAGTCTTGGTAGACGACCTCGCTGAAGTTGCGACCTACGCCAGCTTCGCCGAGTTCGACATCAGGTCGTTCATCAGCGTTGCGTTGTTCAACGACGCCGAGTGGATCGGCAACCTCAACCTCATTCGCCACGAGGTTCGGCCGTTCGATGCGCAGCAGGCAGCCGTACTGCAGGCCTTCGCCGATCAGGCAGCGATCGCCATCAGCAATGCCAAGCTGTTCAACGATCTCGACGAAGCACTCGCCCGCCAGACCGCGATGACCGACGTGCTCGACGCCGTGAGCACTGCGCGTCTGGACCTGCAGCCGGTATTCGATGCGGTAGCGCGCCACGCGAACCATTTGTGCGGAGGAACGGGCGTCGTCATCTGGGTTCGCGAGTCCGACTGTCTGCGACTGGTGGCGTTGGCCGCCGACTCCGACGATCTCCGGGCGCGGTCACAGAACCTTCTCGGTCTGTCGCTACCCATCGATGACACCTCGCCAAGTGGTGAGGCCGTGCTGACATCGAAGGCGGTTCACATCGCCGACTGGACCCAGGTTCCAATTGATAAGTACCCGAACTTTCCAGCGACTCGGGACGACGGATCAAGTGTGCTCGCCGTGCCGTTGCTTCGCCACGGAATCGCGGTCGGCACGGCCTCGTTCATCCGCTTCGGGAACCAACCGTATGCTGGCGCCGAAATCGCATTGCTGCAGACGTTCGCCAACCAAGCCGCCATTGCCGTCGACAACGCCCGACTGTTGCGCGAGATCGAGGCCCGCAACAACGATCTCGCCGAGTCACTCGAAGTACAGACAGCCACCAGCGAGATCCTCGCCCTCATCAGTGCCAACCCTGGCGACCTGAAGGCCGTGCTCGACGGGATCCTCGCGCAGGCGAGCCACCTAGTCGGGGCCCAAATCGGAGATGTGTGGCTCCGGAGAGACGACGTGCTGCGCTTGGAGGCGTCATCGGCCGACGAGGACTACGTCGGGGGGGAAGTCCCGATCGGCGACATCTTGGCGCGTGTCGCGCCAGCGGCGTACAACCTCAACAACGACTACCGGCCCTCATCGTCGACGGCATCGGCGATGCCGTCGTGGCCAACGATCATCGCGACCCGTGGTATCACCCGTCGGGCCGTGGCCCGGCTCATGCAAGAGGGTGAAGTCCTCGGCATGATCGAGGTGTTCCGGTCCGGCGAGCCGTTCGACGAGCACGACGGTCGCATCCTCAAGTCCTTCGCCGACCAGGCGACGATCGCCATCAGCAACGCCAAACTCTTCAACGATCTCGACGCTGCGCTGGAGCGTCAGACCGCGATGACCGACGTGCTCGATGCGGTGAGCACCGCCCGGTTCGATCCGACACCGGTGTTCAACGCGCTTGCGAATCACGCCAGTCGGCTGTGCGGTGGGACCGGCGCCCTCGTCTACGTCCGCGACGGAGATCGGATGGTTGTCGGCTCCGCTGCTGCCCAACCGGATCCGCAGGCCGGACCTCCGGCGCCCATCGTCGAGATCGCCATGGGCCTGACCCCCCTGGGCGAAGCGGCCTTCACCGGTCAGATCACCCATATCCGCGACTTCGACACCATCCCGGACCGGTATCCCGACACCGTCCTGCGCTCCAGGGGCCGACGCAGCAACCTCAACATCCCCATGATCCGGGACAGCGTGGTGATCGGCGTCGCGACGTTCTCACGGGCCGAACCCGGCGGCTACACCGACGCAGAGGTCGCGTTGCTCAAGAACTTCGTCGACCAGGCGGCCATCGCCGTCGAGAACGCCCGACTGCTGCGCGAGATCGAGGAGCGCAACACCGAGCTCGCCGAGTCACTCGAGCTGCAGACGGCGACCAGCGAGATCCTCGCCCTCATCAGTGCCAACCCCGGTGATCTCGACACGGTGTTCAACGGCATCTGCGTCCAGGCGTCACGATTGTGTGACGCGGACATCGGCGGGATCCTTCGGAACGACGATGGCCGGTTGCTGCTGGCCGCGGCCAGCGTCCCCGAGGGGGCAGGGACCGAAACCCGCGAGTTGGTCCGGCAGCGGGTGAACCAAATGATCGGCCACCAACTCGGGCCGGCTGTCACGCCCGGGGCAGAGCCCGTTTTCATGGACGACATGAACGAACTCGGCGTCTCCGGCTTCGACACGTTTCTCGCACACAGCGCAGTGTTCGTGCCCCTGATCATCGATGAGACGCCATACGGACTGCTTTCCGCGGCTCGCACCGAGGTTCGGCCGTTCGACCCGCGCCATGGCCGCATCCTCCAAGCCTTCGCCGAGCAGGCCGCCATCGCCATCAGCAATGCGAACCTGTTCAAGGCACTGGAGGAGCAGACCCGCATTGCCGACGAGGCCAACGCCGCGAAAGGGTCGTTCCTCGCCACGATGAGCCACGAGATACGTACACCTATGAATGCCGTGATCGGCATGAGCGGGTTGCTCATGGACACCGACCTGGCGCCCCGTCAGCGCGAGTTCGCCGAGATCATTCGCTCCTCTGGCGAGTCGCTGCTCGGCATCATCAACGACATCCTCGACTTCTCCAAGATCGACGCCGGTCGTCTCGAACTCGAACAGCATCCATTTGATATGCGCGCATGTATCGAGTCGGCCTTCGACCTCGTCACCGAACCGGCGGCCCGCAAGGGCCTGGAACTGGCGTTCCTCATCGACCCCGCGGTGCCCGTCGGGGTGGAGGGCGACGTGACCCGTCTGCGCCAGGTGCTCGTGAACCTGCTGAGCAACGCAGTCAAGTTCACCGAATCCGGCGAGGTGGTGCTGACGCTCGAACCCGGCACCGGCGACCACGCAGACGAGCTGCATTTCGCCGTGCGCGACACCGGCATTGGCATCCCGGCCGATCGTGCTCACAAGTTGTTCGAAGAGTTCAGCCAGCTCGATTCGTCGACCACCCGCAAGTACGGCGGCACTGGCCTCGGCCTCGCCGTTAGCAAGCGCCTCGCCGAGCTGATGGGCGGCACGATGTGGGTGGAAAGCGATCCGACGAAGCAGCCCGGGGCAACGTTCCACTTCACCATCACGGCGCCCGCCGCCGAGGTGCCGTCGCGACGAGCCGCGGCGGGCGTCCCCGCGGAACTCACCAGCAAGCGGGTGTTGGTCGTGGACGACAACGCCATCAACCGCCGCATTCTCGACCTGCAGACCGAAGCATGGGGCCTGGTCTGCGTCGCGGTGGCCTCCGGCACCGAAGCACTAACGCTCCCGGACCAGTTCGACCTCGCGATCGTCGACATGCACATGCCTGACATGGACGGCCTCGACCTCGCGCATCGACTACGCGCAGACCATCCCGCGCTGCCGCTCGTCCTCTACTCCTCCCTCGGTGGGACGGAGAGCCTCGACCCAGTGTTCGCTGCCGTTCTCACCAAGCCGGTGAAGCAGTCGCAGCTCTTCGACGTGCTCGTGTCGCTGCTCACCAAAGGCTCCGCCACCGAGGTGAAGGCCCCCGTCGACACCACGACGCTCGGCGAGACGCACCCTTTGCGCATCCTGCTGGCCGAGGACAACAACGTGAACCAGCAGATCGCGTTGCTGGTGCTGGAGTCGATGGGGTACCGGGCAGACGTCGCGTCGAACGGTCTCGAAGCGGTCGAAGCCGTGGCCACGCTGCCCTACGACCTCGTGCTCATGGACGTGCAGATGCCCGAGATGGACGGCCTCGAAGCCACCCGCCGCATCCGTTCGTCTGGAACTGCAGCGGCCCGCGTCCACATCGTCGCCATGACCGCCAATGCCATGCAGGGCGACCGCGAGGCGTGCCTGGCGGCGGGCATGAACGACTATCTGTCCAAGCCGATCCGCCCCGAGGAACTGGCGACCGCTCTGGCCGCGAGCCCGCTGGCCTCGTCGAGACGCGCGGACGCCACCACCGGAGCCGACAGCGCGCCCGGGAGCGACGGGCCCGGAACCGGAACCGACGACAGCGGGCCCTTCGCCGACGGCGAACCGGCCGCAGTCGTGCCGGCAGTCCTCGACCCGGTCGCCCTCGACCGCCTGCGGAGCATCGCGTCAACCCCCGAAGCTATGGCGAGGCTGGTGTCGTCATTCCTCGACAACGGCGCGTCCCTCGTGGCCCAGCTCACCCAGGCCGCCGCCACCGGCGATCTCGACGTGCTCAAGCGCCAGTCCCACACCCTCAAGTCCAACGCCGCCAGCTTCGGCGCCACCGAGTTGGCGGAGTTGTGCGGCAAACTCGAGTCACAGACAAGGGCCGGCAGCACCGAGGGCGCCGCCGACCTCGTGGCGAGGATCACGCAGGCGTTCGCGGGCGTGCGGGCAGCCTTCGCCTGAGCCGGAGGTTGTGCACTCAGTCGCCCCGGGGGCGACTGAGATACCAATCACGCGCCCGCCCCGGCGAACCGTCACACCCGCCCGGCCACTCTCTCCGTTCCCTTTCCCGGGTCTGCATACGCCGAAACCCTCTCGGAGGTTCACCGTGGCGCGGCTCCAATCCACCTTCGATCTCGACGCGCGCATCCGGGCGATCGCGTCGAACCAACTCGGCCTGGTCACCGTCGCGCAAGCGACTCGTTGCGGCATCGACAAGCACGCCCTGGCCGGGCGTCGTGACTCCGGAGCGCTCGTGCCGCTCTACCCCAACGTCATGAAGCTCGCGCCGTTCGCCACCACACCCCAACAACGTGTCCTTGGCGCCGCACTTGCCGTGCCGGGTTCGGTCATCGCAGCGACCTCGGCGGCAATCGTCCACCAGATGCCCGTGCCCGCCCGAGTCATTCACGACGAGGCGGTCTTGAGTGTGGCCAGCGGGCGGGCCGTCCGCGTGCCCGGGATCACCGTCGTCCGCCAACGGATCATCCCGCCCAGCAAGAGGTGGATGACGACCAGGCTGGCGACGCCGGCGGCCGCAGTCCTCCTGCTCCCCCGCTTCGTCGACGCAGGCACCGTCGAGCGATGCCTCGACCATTGCCTGGCCCACCGCCTCACATCGGTCGCCAACCTTCGGGCGATGCTCGACGCCACGGCGCCGCACGCCGTGTTTCGACGGCAGCTGCTGCTCGATCTTCTCGCCGATCGCACCAACGGCATCGGGCACCGAAGCGGCAAGGAGCAAATGGTCGGGCGCTGGCTGAACCGGGCCGGCCTCACGGGGTGGACCCGCAACTACTCCGTGCGGATCGATAGCTCCGGTCAGGTCGTCGAGGTGGAGGTCGACTTCGGCTGGCCGAACGACCGTGTCGCCCTGGAGGTGAGCCCGTTCTTCACCCACGGCTCTCGGGTCACCCAAGACCGTGATGCAGAGCGTCGACGGCTCCTAGCCGTGGCCACTTGGCGCGTCGTCGAAGCGGTAGATGCCGACCTCGCGAACGAACGGGCCTTTGCCCGGATCGTCGCCACCCTCCGAGCCACGGGCCTCACCTGAGCGCACCAAACCCGGGATGATTGTGCACTGAGTCGCCCTGGGGGCGACTCAGGTACCAATCTCGGCGTCGTGTCCCCGTTCACTAGCCTCACCACCGAAAACGCCGCCCATCAAGGAGCCGCTATGCCCGCACGGACCGTCCTCATCACTGGCACCTCGACCGGGATCGGGGCCGCGTGCGTCGCCAGGCTCGCGAAGGACGGGTGGAAGGTCTACGCCGGTGTCCGCAAAGACGACGACGGCGCGCGACTCGTGGCCGCCACCACCGGCGACATCACACCGGTCATTCTCGACGTCACCATTCGAGAGCACGTCGATCGGGTTCTCACCCAGATCGGCACCGAGGTCGGCTCGCTCAACGGGCTCGTGAACAACGCCGGCATCGCAGTCGGCGGGCCGACTGAAGTACTCACCGATGAGGAGTGGCGCTGGCAGATGGACGTGAACTTCTTCAGTCTCGTCACCCTCACCCGCGAGGCCATGCCACTTGTCGACAAGGCCGACGGAAGGTTCGTACACATAGGATCGATCGCCGGCCGTATCGCTGCAGCGGGCCTCGGACCGTACGCCGCGAGCAAACATGCCGTCTCGGCGTTCAACTGGGCACTGCGTGGCGAACTGTCACGGAACACCAAGATGCGTTCGTCGGTGGTCGAACCGGGCGAGATCAAGACGGCGATCTGGGAAAAGGGGGAGGATTCCCTGGCCAGCAGCGAGGCTCGGCTCACCGGCCGACTCCGCGATCGCTACGGCTTCATCCTGGATGGCCAGCGGGCATTCGTCGAGCACGGAAAGACAAAGGGCGTCGACGCGGACCGCGTCGCCAAGGCGGTGGAGCACGCGCTCACCTCGTCCCGTCCCAAGGCTCGCTACCTGGTCGGGCCCGACGCCAAGGTCGTCGGCATCATCACCAAGCTGCCCGACGGCCTGCGCGAGAAACTGGTGGACGTGAACGACCGCATGTTGGAGAAGAAGGGTCGCAAGCTCCGCTAGCCACACCGGATGCTTGGTGTCCTGGTCGCTCCGGGGGCGACCAGGTGAACAACCTCCGCCCCCATCGGGGTCGCAACATCCGCTCCCATGGGGTCGCTCCCTGCACGAACGGCACGCGAGACTCATGCCATGACGGAACCCGCCCCCACTGCGACCGTGTTGGTCGTCGATGACGACCCGTTGAACCGGACGATGCTCTCGATGTCGCTCGGAAACGCCGGCTACGCGGTGCTCGAGGCCGGCAACGCCCACGAGGGCCTGGCCGTGCTCGAAGCCGAAGGCGACCGCATCGACGTCGTGCTCACCGACATCGAGATGCCGGTCATGGACGGCTACGCGTTCCTCGAGCACCGTCACGGCAACGAGCGCCTGAAGGCGATCCCGTTCATCGTGATCTCCGGGGTGGAGGAGATGGCGTCGATCATCGCCTGCATCAAGCTCGGCGCCGAGGACTATCTACCGAAGCCCTTCGATCCTGTGCTGCTCCATGCCCGCATCGGTGCCTGCGTCGAGAAGAAGCGGATGACCGACGAGCTGCGCGACCTCAACGAGCACCTGGCGGAGCGGGTCGACGAGAAGGTCCGCGAGGTGGAACGGCTCACCATGCTGCGTCGCTTCGTCAGCCCCCAGTTGGCCGAGGCGATCGCCAGCGGCGGCGAGTCGATCCTGGCCAGCCATCGACGCGAGATCACCGTGCTGTTCTGCGACCTGCGCGGCTTCACATCGTTCTCAGAGACGGCCGAACCCGAAGAGGTCATGGCCGTGCTGCGCGAGTTCCACGAAGCCGTCGGCCCGATGATCTTCGACTATGACGGCACCATCGCCCAGTTCACCGGCGACGGCATGCTGGTGTTCTTCAACGACCCGGTCAAGCTCGACGATCCGTCGTGGAACGCCGTCCAGCTCGCCATCGACATGCGCGAGCGCACCGCCGAGCTGTCCACGGCATGGCGGCGTCGGGGACACGAGCTCACCCTCGGTATCGGCATCGCGCTGGGCTTTGCGACGTGCGGCGAGATCGGGTTCGAGGGCCGCACCGAATACACCGCGATCGGCACCGTGGTAAATCTCGCCGCCCGGGTGTGCGGCATCGCCCCCGGCGGGCAGATCCTGGTGACGAACCGCGTGCACGCTGCAGTGGAAGACCGGGTCGAGGCCCGCTCACTCGGCGACACCGACTTCAAGGGCCTCACCCGCCCGGTGCCGATCCTGGAGATCGTCCGCCTCCTCGACTGAGTCGTGCTCGACTCCGGAGTTCGGGGTCTGCGTTGCTGCGGAAGCAACAAATCCTGCGAACTTCGACCGAAAATGCCGCGTGGACCCTTAGGACCGCAGCATCTGCCCACCACCGTGGACGCGAATGCGCTCACCGGTCACGTAGCCCGAGGCGTCGGAGCAGACGAACCCGACGACTCGGGCGACATCTTCGGGCTCGCACACCCGACCGAACGGGAACCGGGCATCGAGCTCGTGGATGTCGGTCACGCCGGTCGCCGCTTTGGCGAGGCGGCGACCCATGTCGCTCACCACGAGACCCGGGGCGACGACGTTCACGTGGATCTTGTTTCCGACCTCTTCCTTCGCCAGGGTGAACGCCAACGCCTCCATCGCCGCCTTGCCCATGCTGTACGGAGCACCGTTCGCTGCATAGCTGTCGGTGGCTGCACTGGAGATGAAGACGATGTCGGCGCGGCCACGCTCCGCCGCCCGCTCGCGCATCGCCGGCAGTGCGACCCGGCACAGGTGGTGCGGGCCGATGGCATGGATACGGAGCAACCGCTCGGCCTCGTCCGCCGCGGTATCGGCGACCGAACGGCCCCGGGACGCGACGCCAGCGTTGTTCACGAGCAGGTCGAGCGGGCCGCAGTCAGCCGTCACGGCGTCGACCATCGCCGCGTCGGCGTCGGGGTCGGCGACGTCGGCGGCATACGCCTTGGCCTCACCTCCGGCCGCGCGAATTGCGGCGACGGTTTCGTCGGCCGCAGATGCGTCCTTCGCGTAATTCACCGCGACGACGGCACCCTCCCGGGCGAGAAGCAGCGAGATGCCGCGGCCTATCCCCCGTCCGCCACCGGTGACAAGGGCGACGCGGCCATCGAACATTCCCATCGGCTCAGGCCATCTCGTCCATCAGCGACACAAGGTCGAGGTCGTCGATGGCGGCGATCGAGCGTTCAAGCATGACGGAGATCCACTGGCGACCGCGCTCGTTGGTCGGATCAAGCGTCCCCGCGATCACGACCGCCATGATCCAGACGTAGAGCACGGCCTTGCGGTAGTCCTCCCACGCCTCGTCGGCACTGAAGCCCGTGACGCCGCCGGCGACGAGACCGGCGTGCCACTGATTGATAAGCGCGCGTTCATGTTCGCGACGAATCTCGACGGGGAGGCTGCCACTGAAGAAGTAGGCGATGTCCTGCGATGCGCGTCCTCGAAGGCTGCCCTGCCAGTCGACGGCGATCAGCGGCTCCTGGCCGGGCAGCGATCCGAAGAAGAGGTTGTCCATGCGGAAGTCGCCGTGCACGACGGTGAGCGGAGGCGTGGCCATCCAGTCGAACAGCTTCGGCAACGCAGCAAGGTACCTGTCCTTCAGCGCGGCGATCCGCGGAGGCACGACATCGCTGAAGAGCTCGGTCATCGGATCCCAACCGAACGCACATCCCTGCGCCAGCCCTTCGGAGCTGTACGACGGCGACACCATCGGGAGGAAGGCGAACATCGGATCGTCGGTCTGACCCCACAGCGACGCATGATGACGGGCGAGCCAGGCGACCCCGCCCTGCGTCTCCTCCAGTGTGCATCCCTTCACCTGATCCCCGAGCGTGTAATCGGTGAGGTGTTCCATGACAAGGACGAAGTTGTCGCCCTCGAGATCGGCACGGTAGACGGTCGGGGTGTAGGCCGAGCTCTTCGGGGCAACGTCGCGGTAGAAGAGGGTCTCGCGGGCATAGAGGTGGTAAAGGTCGGCGACGGCGCGATTCACGTCGTTCTCGGCCGGCATCTTGAGCACAAGGCGTTCCGGGCCGGTGCCGCGTGCGTAGGTGACGACGAGGCTCTGCAACCCCGACATCATCCCGATGCCGACGCCGAGCGGCGTGGCGTCGACCGAGGCGACCTCCACGTCGTGCCCGGCCGCTTGGAGGGCCGAGGTGAGCCAGGCCGGGGTGACGTCGCCCATCCGGGCTGGGAGCGGGACGGCGGCGGGTGACGACATGGATGCTCCAGTGGTCTCGGCCCCGCTCGTTGCGAAGCGGCACGCATCGTAGGAGGTTGTGACGCACGTCGCACAGACCAGCCTCCGCCCAATGGGTTCGCGCTGCGAGCTTGTGCCAGCAGTCGCGGTACGGGTCTTCCCCCGTCACCTCTACACCAATCAATTCCCCGCGCTGGACGCTGTATTGCATGGTACACTCACCCGGGTGATTCCTCGGAATGATGCCCAAGCCATGCTGGGCGCGGCGCTCGCTCGGAGTCCCGTCGTCCTTCTCGTCGGCGCTCGTCAGACCGGCAAAACGACCCTCTCCCGCAACGTCGTACCGGCGGGCGGCGAGTCATACTTCGACCTCGAAGACCCGCGTGACCTGGCCCGTCTCGATGAGCCGATGCTGGCGCTCGAAAACCTCCGAGGAACCATCGTCATCGACGAGATACAACGACGGCCGGACCTGTTCCCAGTGTTGCGAGTGCTCGCTGACCGAACCGGCAGTCCGGCACGATTCCTGGTCCTCGGAAGCGCGTCACCGGCCGCGCTTCGCCAGGCGTCGGAATCTCTCGCCGGTCGACTCGAGGTGATCGAACTCGGAGGCTTCTCTCTTGCCGATGTCGGAGCTGATCACTTCGACGAGTTGTGGCTCCGGGGCGGATTTCCCCGGGCGTACCTGGCCGACGATGAGCTCTCGTCGGTGCGCTGGCGTACCAACTACATCCGGACACTCTCCTCACGAGACCTCCCGGATTTCGGATTGGGTCTTCCGGCGGCGACGATCGAGCGCTTTCTCGCGCTTGTTGCTCACGCGCACGGGCAACTCTGGAACAGTGCCGAGCCGGCTCGTGCCCTCGGCATTGCGGAAACAACAGTCCGTAAGTACATAGATGTTCTGTCCGATGCGATGCTGACCCGAGTCCTCCGTCCATGGCACGAGAATCTCGACAAGCGCCAAGTCCGCTCGCCGAAGGTGTACTTCCGAGATTCGGGTGTCGCTCACTCACTCCTCGGCATCGACGACCGCGTGGCGTTGCTGCGGCACCCACGATCGGGTGCAACGTGGGAGGGCGCGGTCATCGAAGAATGCATTCGACGTCATGACCCGTTGATGACGCCATACTTCTGGCGAACGAGCAACGGCGCCGAGCTCGACCTCCTGCTCGTTCGAGGCGACCAGCGCATCGGTATCGAGGTGAAGCGGACCGACGCTCCGCGAATCACGCCGTCGATGCGAGCCGCTCTCACGGACCTCAAGCTCGACCGGCTCACCGTCTACTACCCAGGAGCACGCGGATATGCGCTCAGCGACCAGATCGACGTCGTCCCCGTGGCGACGCTCGCTGGGTCCGGGCATGGCTCGTCGCTCGACTGAAAAGGGCTATTCGACGGTGGGCTTGGCCGAGGTGATGCCATCACTCACACGGCGGCCGAACGGCACCCGCCCCCACGTTCTGGCCGCTGTGTGATCCGGATCACAGTGTTGTGGGTCGGGGCGTGGTTTGCTGAACGCAAGTTGGTGGACAAAGGTCCCCACCGGAAGTTCGGACCCACGAAGGACCCGAGTGACATCAGACAACACGCACCATCCGGTCAGCGATACCCTCGCTTCGCAGCTGGTGGCGGCGCGCCGGCGCGAAACCGCGCTCGTCGGGGTACTGCGGGCGGTGGCCGACGGCGGGTCAGATCTCGACGAGGTGCTGTTCGCCATCGCCGGCCACGCCACGGAGTTGTGCGGTGGTGCGTGGGGAAACGTGTTCTCCGAGGATGGCGACAAGATTGTGGTGCACGCCAACGACATAACCCGGAGTTGGCTGCCGGAGCCAACCCGTACGACCCGTCCCCGGAACTCTGCCTCCGCGCTCGCGTACGTTCTCCGTGATCGCCAGGCACTGCGGTTCGACGACTTGTCCACGCTCGACGATCCGATGTTTGCCGACTCGCGGGCCACCGCAGTCGCAGTCGATACGAAGTCTGGGGTCTACGTGCCGGTGCCGAACGCATCGCCCGCCACCGGCGTCGCCGTCTTCCGCACCGCGATCGATCCGTTCACCGACGACGAGGTCGCACTGCTGGAGGCCTTCGCCGTCCAGGCAGCCAACGCAATAGCAAGCGCGCGTATGACTGCCGAGGTCGCGGCGCGCAACGCTGCGCTGGCCGAAGCGTTGGAACTGCAGACGGCGACCAGCGAGGTGCTGCGTCTCATCAGCGCCAATCCCGGCGACCTGCGCGCCGTGCTCCAGAGCATCTTGTCGAAGGCAGCCGAGATCTGCGAAGCGGATGGCGGACAGGTGCTCATCCGCCGCGGCGACGTGCTGGTGTTCGAGTCGGAGGTTCTCCTTCCTGGCCAAGCTTCTTTGCTCGGGAAGACGGTCCCTGTCGCAGGGGCAGGGGTGAACCTCAAAGCGAGGGACCAACGGGCCCCGGTCTTCCTCGATGATTTCGACGCCTTCGTGAGATCGAGGAGTGATCCGGTCGGGATCTCGTTCAGCCAGGCCGCCAATATTGCCGGCACGAGCTTCGTCACAGTTGCACTCATGCAGAACGACGAGTGGCTCGGCAACCTCAATCTCAACCGCGACCGCGTCGATCCGTTCGATCCCAAATTCGGCCCGGTGCTCCAATCCTTCGCCGACCAGGCCGCGATCGCCATCGCCAACGCCCGTCTGTTCAACAACCTCGGCGCCGCGCTCGAACGCGAGCAGGCCGTGTCGGACATCCTACGGATCATCGGCACGGCACCCGGCGACGCACACGCAGTGTTCGAGGCGATCGCCCAGAGCGCGGCGCAACACGTGCCGGGAGCGTCGATCGGGTTGCTGCTCCGCGACGGCGGCACCCTCCGCAACGTGGTGAATGTCGCAGGAGACGTGTCCATCGACTTCAGTCGAGCGACAGCCGAGTTCCCTGTCGCCCTCATCGACCGGATGGACGGCGAACTCGTCTACGAGCCCGATCTCGCCAGCGGGTCGGGGGCGGCTCGCCGCGCCCACGAGGACTTCGGTTTCGCTTCCCGGGTCATCGCCAAGCTGGTCAACCGAGGAGAACTCGTCGGTCTCCTGTTCCTGGCCAAGCGTGAAGCGTTCGGCTTCTCCACCGAACAAGTGGCGCTCGCCCGTTCGTTCGCGGACCAGGCCGTCATCGCCATCGAGAACGCCCGGTTGTTCAACGAGTTGGAGCAGCGCAACCGTGAGGTCAGCCAGGCACTCGACCAGCAGACAGCGATCGGCGACGTGCTGCGGATGATCAGTACGAACCCCGGTGATGTGCGCACGGTCCTCGACGCGATCGTGTCGAGCGCGGCTGCTCTTTCGAGTGCCGAATCGGCGACGGTCATGTTGCGTCGGGACTCGTTCCTCGAGACGGTCGCGGTGCACGGCGAACGGGTCCGGTCGACCCTCGGCGCCATGCTGCCCATCCGGGCGGGGGTCGTCAGCCCACTCCCGATGGAGCAGCGCCAACCGACGTTCCTGGACGACTTTCTCGCAGTCGTGAAGGTGCCGGAAGTGGCGGACATGGCACGCCAACTCGAGATCCGGTCGGGTGCCTCGGTGCCGCTGGTGCACGACAACGAGTGGATCGGCGACCTCCAGGTCTTCCGGCACGAGGTGCGTCCGTTCAACCAGAACCTCGCACCCGTCCTTGCCGCGTTCGCCGACCAGGCGGCGATCGCGGTCGTGAACGCACAGCTGTTCAACGACCTGCAGGACAGCAACCGTGAGGTGAACGCCGCCCTCGACCAGCAGACCGCTGTCGCCGCGGTGCTACAGAGCATCAGTAGATCCGCATTCGATCTCGATGCGGTGCTCGATGAACTGGTGCAACAGGCACATCGCATGCTCGGCGCTGACCGGAGCGCCATCGCGCTACTACGCGACGGGCGACTCGACAGTGTGAGGCAGGTGCCACCTGGACTGGGCATCGCCATGGCCACCGCCGACGAACTACTGCTCTTGCTCAACGGTCGGAAGTCATTCTTCCGAACGGTCCGCTCGAGCGACCCCCTCCTCCCGGCACTGTCGCACGGCAGCTCCAACATCGATCGATTCGGTACCGTCACCCTGGCGATCGTCGCTCTCGAGAGCGCGGTCGGCCCGGTGGGCTTCATCGTCCTCGATCGATCCGGGGAGCATCGTTTCTCCGACTCGGAGAAGCAACTCCTCGCGACGTTCGCGGACCAGGCCGTCATCGCCATCGAGAACGCACGCCTGTTCAAGGAGCTCGAAGCACGCAACCGCGAGGTCAGCGAGGCGCTCGATCAGCAGACAGCGTCGGCAGACGTCATGCGCGTGATCAGCTTGTCGCCGGGAGACATCTCCCGAACGTTGCCGGCCATCGCGGGGGCGGCCCGTCGATTGTGCGACGCCGACTATGCGGCGATCGGATTCCTCGAAGACGGAACCTGGCAGAATTGGAGCGACCTGACGGGGCTGACTAGGAGGGACGACTCGGCCATCGTCAGCGACAGCGTCCCCGGGGCCGCCTACCGGCGGAACACGCCTGTCCGGGTGAGTGGCCCGATTGACGAGTGGAAGGGTGAGTACCCCTTCACGGCCCAGCTGACCCGGTCCAGTGGACTTGACGTGGCGTCCCTTCTCGCCGTTCCGCTGCCCGGTCGCGAGGGACCGATCGGATTCCTCGTGTTGAGACGGTCCTCCGGCGATCCCTTTGACGATCGAGACACCGCCATCCTCGAGGGCTTCGCCGACCAGGCCGTCATCGCCATCGAGAACGCCCGGCTGTTCAACGAACTGGAGGAGAGCAACCGTGAGGTGAAGGCGGCGCTGGAGCAGCAGACCGCGGTGGCTTCGGTACTGCAGACGATCAGCCGCTCGGCGTTCGACATCGACGCCGTTCTCAATGAGTTGGTCGAGCAGGCTCACAAGCTGGTCCCTGGGAACCACGTCGCCATCCGCGGACTCAACGGACGTGAATACGGGAATGCGTACGTGTTTCCCGCGACCGAGATCCCGGTGTATGGAACCCCCGAGCGTGCCGTGCTCAGCCCGTTCGAGGAGCTCGTGCTCGACCGTGACCGTGTGCTTGCCATCACCGTTCGCGAGACCGACAGAGGCACGTCTGCCCTGGCCGCGTTCGGACTCGACCGCTATGGACCGCACTCTGTGGTGTGCGTGCCGATGCGCAGCAGTGCAGGGATCGTCGGATTGCTCAGCGTGAATCGGCCCGGTGAGAGCCGTTTCACCGACTCCGAGAAGCATCTGCTGCAGACGTTCGCCGACCAGGCCGTCATCGCCATCGAGAACGCCCGCTTGTTCAAGGAGTTGGAGCAGCGCAACCGCGAGGTGAGCGAGGCTCTCGAACAGCAGACAGCGTCGGCCGAGGTCATGCGCGTGATCAGCATGTCGCCGGGCGACATCTCACTGACGTTGCCGGCGATTGCGGCGGCGGCCCGTCGATTGTGCGACGCCGACCACGCTTCAGTCGGCTTTGTCGACCAGGAATCCTGGCAGATCTGGAGCGACGCGGTGGGCTTCTTCAGCCTGAACGACTCGAGTTTCAATGCCACGATTCCGGTGTCCGCGTACCTGGTGAACTCACCCATTTGCGTGGGCGGTCCGATCGAGTCGTGGGAGGCCGACCACCCCTTCCAGGCAGGGGTGAATCGGTCCCTCGGACTGGACACGGCCTCAATGCTCGCGCTTCCGCTACCCGGTCGCGACGGACCGATCGGCTTCATCATGGTGAGACGGAACATCGGTCACGCCTTCGATGACCGCGACATTGCCATTCTCCAAGGCTTCGCCGACCAGGCCGTCATCGCCATCGACAACTCGCGGCTGTTCAACGAACTGGAGGACAGCAACCGTGAGGTCAAGGCGGCGCTGGAGCAGCAGACCGCAGTGGCTTCGGTGCTGCAGACCATCAGTAAGTCCGCATTCGATCTTGACGTCGTGCTGGCCGAGCTGGCTTCTCAGTCCTATTCGATGGTTCAGGCCGAGTTCACCGCGATCCGATCGTACGAAGATGGGCAAGCAGGCAGGGCATACCTGCATCCACCCTCCGTCGAACAGGGCGACCTTTGGGCAGCGATGTCGGCGCCCGGTCCGCTGGAAGAGGCATCGACCCTCAAACAACGAGCGCTGTACACAACGGTCCGTCGTGTGGACGAGCACTCTTCTGCTTTAGAGCAGCTCAACTACGAGCGCTATGGGGTTCATAGCGTGGCATCAATCCCGCTGTTGAATGGCGCTCGGATCGTCGGTCTTCTCGCCGTGATTCGATCCGGCGAACATCGTTTCACCGAGTCCGAGAAGCAGCTGCTGCAGACGTTCGCCGACCAGGCCGTGATCGCCATCGAGAACGCTCGTCTGTTCAAGGAGTTGGAGGAGCGCAATCGGGAGGTGAGCGAGGCTCTCGAACAGCAGACGGCCATCGCTGAGGTTCTACAGGTCATCAGTCGCACGCCGACGGATCTAGAGAACGTCCTCAGCCAAGTTCTCGCCATCGCAGCGCGACTCACACACAGCGATCGCGGCGTGGTGTGGCAGCGGGAAACCAACGATCTCCGTGCCATCGCCACTTGGGGCATGACCGACAATGAACGTGAATTCTTCGCAGGCCTCGTGCAGCCTGATGATGGACGAAACCCGGCCTCGCGTGTTGCTCGCGGCGAGGTGTATCGGGTGGATCTCGACATCACGAGTGTGCCCGATCTGGACCACTCAACTTCGGTACCGACTCGCATCGTTCGGATCCTTCAGGTGCAAGCCTTCTTGATGGTCCCGCTGTCCAGGGACGGAGGGTCTGGCGGTGTCTTCTCGGTCATGCGACAACAGAGACGTCCGTTCACCCTCCGAGACGAGATGCTCCTACAGACGTTCGCCGACCAGGCCCTCATCGCCATCGAGAACTCGCGGCTGTTCAACGAGCTGCAGGACAGCAACCGGGAGGTCAGCGCGGCACTCGAACAACAGACTGCCGTCGCCGCCGTCCTCCAGACCATTAGTAAGTCCGCATTCGATCTCGGTGCCGTCCTCAACGAACTAGCGGAGCAAGCCAATCGCCTAGTGGGCGGGAGCGCGACCGGGATCGTGCTAATCGAGGCCGAGCAGGTGTACGTCCATCCTGCACATCTCCGCGGACCAGACGGGTTGGCGGACCCAAAGTTCGCGTTAGCCGATCGGGAAATCGTCGACTTCATCGTTGCGCTCGGCGAGCCGTATTTCACAACGATGGATACAGCAGATCGAGCCGCCGCAGCCGGTCGATTGCAACTCCAGCAGTGGTTCGAGCTCTTCGGGCCGCAAATGATCGCAACCTTTCCGCTAGAGCAAAGCGGCCGGGCCGTAGGGCTCCTCACGATCGTCCGGTCCGGCCTCAAGCCTTTCACCGACGCCGAACGCCAGCTGTTGCAGACCTTCGCCGATCAGGCGATCATCGCCGTCGAGAACGCCCGTCTCTTCCGCGAGCTCCAGGCCAAGACCGAAGAGCTGGAGGTCGCGTCGCGCCACAAGTCGGAGTTCCTCGCCAGCATGTCGCACGAGCTGCGCACGCCGCTCAACGCCATCATCGGCTACGCCGAGCTGCTGAGCGAGGAGTGCGAGGACCTCGGCACCACCGGTTTCCTCCCCGACCTCGGCAAGATCCAGTCGGCCGGCAAGCACCTGCTCACGCTCATCGGCGGCATCCTCGATCTGGCCAAGGTCGAGTCGGGCCGGATGACGATGTTCCTGGAGACGTTCGGTGTGCAGTCACTCGTCGATGAGGTCGAGTCGATCGTGCGGCCGATGGTCGAGAAGAACCGCAACGCGTTCGTCATCGACTGCCCCGACGACATGGGCGTGATGCACGCCGATCTCGTGAAGACCAAGCAGGTGCTGTTCAACCTGCTGTCGAACGCCGCCAAGTTCACCTCCGACGGCTCCGTGGCGCTGACCGTCACCCGCGATTCCGAAGCGATTCACTTCGCCGTGCGCGACTCCGGCATCGGCATCACCGACGAGCAGCGCGACAAGCTCTTCGAGGCGTTCTCGCAGGCCGACGCGTCCACCACCCGCACCTACGGCGGCACCGGCCTCGGCCTCGCCCTCAGCCGCAGCTTCTGCGTGATGATGGGCGGCGACATCGAGGTGTCGTCGGAGCCCGGCCAGGGTTCGGTGTTCACGGTGACCCTCCCCCTCGTGGTGGAGGGTTTGGAACATTTGTAGCGCTGGGAGCTACGAAACTTCCGAATCCTCGGCCTGCCGGAAGTGTCACACCGCTGCCGCAAGAGTGGGCGGCCATGCGAGGCGCTCACTCCACCTTCGAGATCGACGAGTTGCTGCACCGCGTTGCTCGTCGCCAGCTGGGTCTGATCTCCGTCGACCAGGCGTTGCAGCGCGGAATCGACAGGTCGGCGCTTTCCCGCCGTCAACAGGCCGGACTGCTCGTCCCCGTCCATACGGGCGTGATGCGCCTCGCCGCCGTGCCACCGAGTGCGAGGCAAGGCATCCTCGCAGCATCTCTTGCGGTGCCTGGCTCGACGATCGCCGGAGTCTCCGCCGCCGTCGTCCACCAGATGCCCCTACCTCAGCGATTCCTGCATCCCGACGCACCGAAGCTGCTGAGCATTCCGACCGACCAGAGGGTGACCTTGCGTGGGATCGCCACCATACGTCAGAGCTCAACACAGCGGCAGTCATGGATGACGACCCATGTGGCCACGCCCGCCTCGACGCTGCTCCTGCTCCCTCGGTTCGTCGACGCGGCCGTCGTCGAGCGGTGCCTTGACCACTGCCTCGCCCATCGCCTGGTCAGCGTCGAGACCCTTCGTTCCGCGCTGGAATCCGTAGCGCCATCGTCGATTCGAAACCGACGGCTTCTCGTCGGGTTGCTCGACGCCCGATCGACTGGCATCGGCCACCGAAGCGGCAAGGAGCAGACCGTCGGTCGATGGCTCGACGATGCCGGGCTGGGCGGGTGGAAACGCAACTACAGGGTGCCGGTCGGTGGCGGGAAGGTGGTCGAGGTTGACTTTGCCTGGGATGACGATCGGTTGGCGCTTGAGGTCAGCCCCTTCTTCACCCACGGGTCCCGCCGCACGCAGGAGCGCGACGCCGAGCGGCGGCGCCTGCTCGTTGCACATCGCTGGCGAGTCGTCGAAGCGACCGACCGGGATCTGGTGAATCGAGCCTCGTTCCGCCGCACGGTCGTCGCACTGCGGCGTCTCTTGGCTGAGGGTTCGGAGGATTTGTAGCGCCCAGCGCCACGAATCTTCCAAACCCCGACCCGGGAGGTGGTTTACTCAAGGGCGATGCCGAAGATCTTGATCGTCGAGGACAACGAGATGAACCGCGACATGCTGTCGCGGCGGCTGGAGCGGCGCGGGTTCACGGTGGTGATGGCCGTCGACGGAGCCGAGGGCGTGGCCATGTCGAAGACGGAGCGTCCCGACCTCATCCTGATGGACATGAGCCTGCCGATCATGAACGGCTGGGAGGCCACCCGGGCGGTTCGGGCCGACGCCTCCACCGAGGCCATCCCGGTCATCGCCCTCACGGCTCATTCCATGCCCGGCGATCGGGAGAAGGCGATGGAGGCGGGCTGCGACGACTACGACACCAAGCCGGTCGACCTCCCCCGACTACTGGCGAAGATGGCTGCACTCGGAGTCACCGAGCCGGTCGCGCCATGAGGTCGAGTGCTCGGCGTGACACCGCAGATGAACCCGGCGCCAGCGCTCGCGACACCAGCGCGCTCACCGAACAACCCACCAAACCATGACTTCGCCACTACGGCGCGATGCGCCTCCGCTTCGCTGCTCCAGCACCGCCGGACCCCTCACGACGCCACCCACCAAACCATGACTCCGGACGAGATCCGGGAACTGCGCCACGAGCTGCGAACGCCCGTCAACCACCTGATCGGCTATTCCGAGCTCCTCCTCGAAGAAGACGGCATCACGGCCGCAACGACACAACAGCTCGACGCCGTCCGGGCCACCGCGCGGCTCGTGCTGGAACTCGTGCCCGGCCTCATCGCCGAGGACGGCGAGTCGGTCGGCACCGCGGCCACTGAGGCCATAAGCACGCTTACGAACAGGGTCGATGAGCTGACGACCATGACCAAGGCGCTTCTCGCCGAGCCCGGGGCCCTGCCCGTCGCCGACCTCGAACGCCTCGCCTCGGCCACAGCGCGTCTCGGCGAGCTGGCCACCCGGCTCACCAGCGGCCCTCTTCTCGTCAGCCGCGACACCGGAAGCACACCCGAGGCCGCGGCCGGTCGGCTGGAGATGGTCCTGGTGGTCGACGACGACGAGGCGAACCGAGACGTCCTGGGCCGACGGCTGCAGCGGCTCGGCTACGGCGTCATCGAGGCCCGCGACGGCATCGAAGCCCTCGAACGTCTCGCCGAGCCCGACTCCGGGATCGATCTCGTGCTGCTCGACGTGATGATGCCCCGCATGGACGGGTTCGCCGTGCTCGAACGGCACCGCAACGACCCGGCGATCCGCCACATCCCCGTCATCATGATCTCGGCCCTCGACGACATGGCGAGCATCGTGCGGTGTATCGAGGCCGGGGCCGAGGACTACCTTCCCAAGCCGTTTGACCCGGTGCTCCTCAAGGCTCGCGTCGGTGCGTGCGTGGAGAAAAAGCGACTGCGCGACGGCGAACAGGCACTCCTCGCACAGGTCGAGGCGCAGGCCGCCGAACTCCACACATGGAATCAACAGCTGGAAGCGCGCGTCGCCGACCAGGTGCGCAAGGTCGAACAACTCAACCTCATGCAGCGCTTCGTCCCCCCGCAACTGATGGAGGTGATCGCGGCAGGCGGAGTGGATCTGCTCAAGAGCCATCGTCGCGACATCACCGCGTTGTTCTGCGACCTCCGTGGCTTCACGTCCTTCGCCGAACGCTCAGAGCCGGAGGACGTGATGGAGGTGTTGCGCGAGATGCACGATGCCGTAGGTCCACTTATCTTCGAGCAGGGCGGCACCCTGAGCCAGTTCACCGGCGATGGCATGATGGTGTTCTTCAACGACCCGATTCCATGCGACGACCCGGCGCGCCGTGCCATCACGTTGGCCATCGGCATGCGTGAACGGGTGGGTCGGCTGTCGGAGCGATGGAAGACGCGCGGCCACGACCTCACCCTCGGAGTCGGTGTGGCCGCGGGGTACGCCACCTGCGGACAGATCGGGTTCGAAGGCCGCTTTGAATACACCGCCATCGGCAGCGTGGTGAATCTCGCGGCGCGCCTGTGCGGCGAGGCCAGGGGCGGGCAGATCCTGGTGTCCGATCGCGTCGTCGCCATGCTCGGGGACGCCTTGCGGGCCGACCGCATCGGAGAAGTCGAGTTGAAGGGCATGGCCCGCCCCACACCCGTCTTCGAAGCTCACGACCTGTCGTAGTTCGGGGCTTGAGTTGCTGTAAGGAGAATAGAACGGCGCCACGCGCTGACCAGGGGAAACGCGAGACGCGTCCGGCCATTCTCATCACGTCGTGGTGCTGCGCCAGCGGCATGGAACCTCTGAGAGCAACGCAAACCCCGAACTTCGCGAGCGAACGAGCCCCGCCGCTCGCTGCCGAACGGGCTGGAAACGCAGTGTTCATATCGACGGTATTGCCGGGAAACCCCAGGTCCCTACGGTTCCAGGCGTGTATACCGCCCTGGATACGGCACCGGTCCGACGTGGTGCCGACGCGTACCTCCAGCTCAAGGCCCAGCTGCTACGCGGAGACTTCCCGCTCAACGTCCGCCTGAGCGAAACCCGCCTCGCCGCCACTCTCGGGCTTTCGCGGACCCCCGTCAGAGAGGCGATTCAGCGCCTCGCCGCCGAATCCTTGATCGAGCCGCACCCCGAGGGTGGCTTCCAGCCGAGCGTGCCGGACACGACCGTGATGCGCGAGCTCTACGAGATCCGCTCCGGGCTCGAGCTGCAGGCACTCCAACGCCCGGCTCGGCTCGGGACGCGACACGACCCGGCGATCATCGAGCCATTGCGAGATCGCTGGCGGGCCATGCGCGACGGCGAACTGCCACCGGCCGACCCGGACTTCGTTCTTATCGACGAGTCCTTCCACGTGACGTTGATGAGCGCGTCGGGGAATCGGGCGGCCACCGACCTCCTGCGCCAGGTGAACGAACGGATCCGCATCGTCCGGATGCACGACTTCCTGATCCCCGAGCGCATCGACGCAACGATCAGCGAACACCTCGCCATCGCCGAACTCGTCCTCGCTGGGGACGTCCTCAACGCCGAGAGCGCGTTCACCGCCCACCTTGCCGTGTCGCTCGCCGTGGTCGAGGAACGGTCGGGCCAGGCACTCGCCCGCATGGCCCGAGGGATCCGTCGATGAACGCTCCCAATAGATCGACGGCTCCCCTGCTTCGCGCCAAGGGGATCGTCAAGCGATTCGGCGAGATCGTGGCCAACGACAACGTGGACCTCACAGTGCAGCACGGCGAGGTGCACGCCGTGCTGGGAGAGAACGGGGCCGGCAAGTCGACGCTGATGAAGGTCATCTACGGCCTCTACCCCGCCGACAGCGGAACGATTCATGTCGACGGCTCCTCGGTCGAGGTAACCAGCCCGCTCGTGGCGAGAAGCAACGGCATCGGCATGGTATTCCAGGACCTGCGCCTCGTCCCTGCCCTTTCGGTCACGGAGAACATTTCGCTGGCCCTGCCGCTGAAGGGGATCCGCCTGAACCGTCGAGCGCTGTCATCGAAGATCGCCGACGCCGGTGAACGCTTCGGACTCGCCGTTCACCCCAACGCGATCGTTCGTGACCTGTCGATCGGCGAGCGCCAGCGAGTCGAGATCTTGAAGGTCCTCCTGACCGGGGCACGGTTGGTCATCCTCGATGAGCCGACCAGTGTCCTTGCGCCGCAGGAAGTCGACCGGCTCTTCGAAGGGCTGCGGTCGTTGCGTGCGCAGGGTCTGTCCGTCGTGGTGATCACCCACAAGCTCGCCGAATCACGCTCGATCTCCGATCGAGTGACTGTTCTCCGAGGAGGCAAGCAGATACTGGATTCGGTCGAGCCATCGACGCTTTCCGACTCCGAGCTCATCGAGGCGATGGTCGGACGCGCCGTAATGCCGCTGCAGTCGGAACGATCCCCCGTTTCGATAAACCGACCGCCGGCACTTTCGCTCCGTTCGGTGTCGATTCGCGATCACCGTCGTGGCGTGTTGCTCGACGATGTCAGTTTCGACGTTGCCCCGGGTGAGCTTGTCGGCATCGCCGGAGTTGCCGGGAACGGTCAGCTTCCGCTCTACGAGGTGGCACTCGGTCTTCGACCGCCGACGTCGGGAACCATCTCCATCGGAGGTTCGCAACTCACGAAGCTCAGCCCGGCCGAGGTATTGCACGCCGGCGGCATCGGCGTGCCCGAGGATCCGATCACCGACGCCGTGGTCCCCGGGCTCACCGTGAACGAGCACGCCGCACTCGACGACCTCCGGGGCGTGCGCCGCGGGTTGGGGCTCAACTGGCCCAAGGTCGCAGCCAGGTTCGCCGCCGGCAACGAGACGACAGGACTGCGCGCCGCCGCAGGCCACCGTCGTCTCCAATCGCTCTCGGGAGGAAATATCCAACGTGTGATGCTCGTACGCGCGCTGAGCAAGGAGACCGCGTCGTTGATCGTTGCCGCGTATCCGAGCCGTGGGCTCGACATCGCCACGACTCGCCGAACCCAGGAGATCCTGCTCGAACGACGAGCCGCCGGCTGCGGGGTGCTCCTCATCTCCGAAGACCTCGACGAGTTGTTCGAACTCTCCGACCGGATCGTCGTGCTGCACGCCGGCGAGGTAACGGGAATCGTCCGCCCTGCCGACTCGGATCGCTACGAGGTCGGCAGCCTCATGCTCGGCGGCGACGGCACAACGGCCCCGATGGACGAACCCGAGCGCGTGGGAGTCGGCGCATGAGCGCGACCGCTCCGATCGCCGATCCGACCGGATCCGCAGCCAGAGCCACGCTTGCCCAGCGATTGGCGGCCGCTCGCGGCGTCGGACGGCTGCTCGTCGCCTTGGCGGCCGCGCTCGCTCTGTTCGCGGTCCTCATGGTCATCAAAGGCGTGAACCCCGTCACCGCCTACAAGGATATGGTCACCTCGACGTTCGGTGATTCGTCGCAGATCGCCGGCATCCTGGTGCGAGCGACGCCGCTCATTCTCGCCTCGCTGGCGGTGGCCATCCCCGCCCGAGCTGGACTGATCAACGTGGGCGGCGAAGGGCAGTTGATCATCGGCGGGGTCGCGGCGATGGGCGTCTCGCTCGCCGCCGACGGCAGGGTGTCCGGACCGATCGCTCTGATCCTGATGGGCCTCGCCGCAGCGATCGCCGGTGGGCTGTGGGCAGCGCTCGCCGCTGTCCTGCGGATCACCGTCGGGATCGCCGAGTCCGTCACGACCCTGCTCCTCAACTACATCGCCATCGACGTGATGTTCTTCCTCATCTACGACCGCTGGAAAGATCGAAAGGGCTCGGGACAGCCCGCCACCCGCGCCGTCAGCCCCGGTGAACAACTGCCGCTGTGGGGCAACACACGCGTGCACCTTGGCCTGCTCATCGCGGTGGTCGCGACGTTCGTTGTCTACGCCGTATTCCGCGGCACCTCGTGGGGTTTCCGACTTCGTGTCGTCGGCGGCAACACCGAGGCGGCGCGACGTGCCGGACTGAACGTGCGTGCGCTGATCATCAGTTCGATGCTCACCGGTGGCGCACTCGCCGGCCTCGGTGGATTCACGCAGCTCGCCGGAGCCGAGTTCAAACTTCGCTCCGGGTTCCTGTTCGGCTACGGCTACGTGGCCTTCCTTGCCTCGTGGCTGGCCCGTCACCGACCCATCGGGGTGATGCTCGCATGCGTGTTGCTCTCGAGCATCGCCATCAGCGGTGACAGCTTGCAACTCGATTCGAAACTCCCGGCGGCAAGCGTGAACGTACTGATGGCGTTGGTCCTGCTCGGGGTCTTCGGCTTTTCGAAACGGGAGGCGAAATCATGAGCATGTTCGTCGAAGTGCTCACCGGCGGCGTGCGCGGCGGCACCTCCATTCTCTACGCGGCGCTGGGCGAATCCGTCTCCGAGCGGGCCGGCGTGGTGAACCTCGGAACCGAAGGTTCGATTCTTGCCGGAGCGTTAGCGGGCTACGCCATTGCTGCGGAGACCGGCCATCCGTGGCTCGGCGTTCTCGCAGGAGCCTTTGCCGGTGGTCTTCTCGCCCTCGTCCATGCGTTCATCGTGTTGCACCGTGGGGGCAACCAGCTGGCCACCGGTCTCGTCATCTTGTTCCTCGGCCTTGGCCTCACATCACTGTTCGGGGTTTCGTACGTCCAAGCCCTCGCCCCGACGTTCCGGGCTGTCGAGATCCCGGTGGTGGGCAGCATCCCTGTGGTCGGCGAGATCCTGTTCCGGCAGGACCCACTCGTGTATCTCTCGTATGTCATGGTGCCGGCGTTGTGGTGGTTCATCAGCCGAAGCCGCTGGGGTGTCATCCTGCGGGCTTCCGGTGAGCGGACCGAAGTGCTCCTAGCCAATGGCCGACGCGTGCTTCCCGTGCAGTACGCCGCGGTGGTCGCCGGCGGCATGCTCGCCGGGATCGGCGGTGTGCACCTCTCGACTGCATACACGAAGGCATGGTTCGAGAACATGGCCCAGGGCCGCGGTTTCGTCGCCGTCGCGGTCGTGATGTTCGCCGCTCGACAGCCGTTCAAAGTCGCCGGAGGCGCCTACCTGTTCGGCGCCGCCCTCGCGTTGTCCCCGGCGTTGCAAGCCCGGGGCTACGGCATCAATCAGTTCGCACTCGATGCCGTTCCGTACCTGACCACGTTGATCGTGCTGATCGTCCTCGGACGGCGTCGCAACGCCGATCTCCCGGAAGGCCTTTCCAAGGTCTTCCAAGCATCACCCTCGGGCTGACGCACGTTTCCCGATTCATCAACCACACCAACCACCCCTGGAGGATCCTGTGCGATCTCGTTTGTTGTTGCCCGCCATCGTGGCGAGCCTGTCCCTCTTCGCCGTCGGCTGTAGTTCCGACTCCGCCGACACGACCGCCGCGCCCGTGGAGACCGAAGCGGCTGTCGCGGAAACCGAAGCTCCCGTGGCGGAGACCGAGGCCGTTGCGGCCGAGACCGAAGCGGTTGCCGCCGAGACCGAAGCCGCTGCTGCGGCGACCGGCACCGGTCCGGGTGCCGGATCGAAGAAGGTCGGGTTCATCTTCGTCGGACCGAAGGACGACTACGGCTACAACCAGGCCGCCTACGAGGGCAGCCAGGCCGTCGCCGCCAAGTTCCCCGACCTCGAAGTGCTCACCGCCGAGAACGTTCCGGAGGACGACAACGCCACCCGCGTGATGGAGAAGATGATCTCCGACGGAGCCAAGATCATCTTTGCGACGTCGTACGGCCACCTCGACCCCGCCCTCAAGGTCGCTGCTGCTCACCCCGACGTCGTCGTGATCCAGCAGGGCAACTTCATCAATGATGCCGTGCCGGCCAACAGCGGCACCTACTTCGGCACCGTGTACGAGCCGGTGTACCTCGCCGGTATCGCCGCCGGCAAGGCGACGAAGACCGACAAACTCGGCTACGTCTACGCCTTCCCGATCCCCCAGACGATCGCCAACATCAACGCCTTTCAACTCGGCGCGCTTTCCGTCAATCCGAAGGTCGAGACGCTCGTGGTCAACACCTCGAACTGGTGCGATCCGGCCAAGCAGGCCGAAGCGGCCAAGAGCCTCTTCGCCCAGGATGTCGACGTGATCACCCAGCATCAGGACTGCACGGCCACGATCACCAAGGCCGCGGAAGAAGCCGGAAAGATGGTCGTGGGCTACCACGCCGACGCCTCGACGCTCGCCGCGAAGGGTTGGGTCACCGGTTCCGAGTGGAGCTGGGGTGACCTCTACAGCGACATCGTGCAGACCTCACTCGACGGCAAGTTCACCGGGTCGAAGTACAACGCCAACTACCGGGTCGGCTTCAAGGATGGTGGCAACCCCTTCGTCCAGTCGAAGTTCGGCTCGATGGTCGACGACGCCACGAAGGCGCTCATCGACGAGGCAAAGACGAAGATCTCGGGCGCCGACGGTTCACCGTTCACTGGCCCAGTTCTCGCCCAGGACGGGTCGGAGATGTTCCCGGCCGGCGTCCCCGACTACGCAACGGTTGAATCGAAGAACACGGTCTTCGTGAAGGGCGTCGTCGGCGACATCCCGAAGGGCTGACACTTCTCCGGCAAACTCTGGAAAGCGGTTGGGCTTCGCCCCTGCGGACCCAACCGCTTTTCTCGCCAACGCAACGAGGACCCATGCATCCCCCGATCACTGCTAACCCCTACGCGTGGCCCTACGACGGTCAGATCGACCCACACCACACCGCACTTGTCCTGATCGCTTGCACCGGCCTGTTTCTCTGGGCCTGGCTTGGAGAGCATCGCCCGGGGTTCCTGAGCGACGGCCGGTTCG
>JANOHI010000019.1:0-55682 GCA_031406385.1 Acidimicrobiia bacterium | reverse complement strand
GTTCCTCGACGGCAACCGTCCCGAGGAACTTCCCCGGCCCGTCGAGGTTGTCCCGACCAATGGCATTGCACTTCGCGAGGCCCTGATGGTCGGAGCGCCGTCGTGAACCATGCGGATTCCGGATTCGTCCGCGCGCAGATGAATGCACCGATACCGGCGCTGAGGAAACAGAGAGTTGTATGAGTGAACAGACCGAACGTCGATCGAGGGCCGCCGCTGTGGCCCGCATTTCGCCGAGCAATCCCCGGGGGTTGCCGGTCGTTGTCATCTGCGGTCGTCCCAATGTCGGGAAGTCGACGCTGCTGAACCGTTTTGTCGGGCGCCGAGAGGCAATTGTCGAAGAGAAGCCGGGCGTCACCCGCGACCGCAAGGACGTGGAGGCCGAGTGGAACGGCGTTCCCTTCATCGTCGCCGACACCGGCGGTTGGTTGGCGTCGGGCTCGGAACTCGACGACAAGGTCAGTGAGGCGGCCGAGAAAGCGATCGCCGACGCCGACGTGTGCCTGATGGTGGTCGACGTTGCCGTCGGGCTGACCGAGGAGGACGAGCGGGTTGCCGACCTCTTGCGTCGGAGTAGGCCGAAGGGGTCGGTGTTCCTCATCGTCAACAAGGTCGACGGTGAGACCCGCATGCCCGACATCTGGCAGTTCACGCGTCTCGGTCTTGGCGATCCGTGGCCCGTCAGCGCGCTGCACGGCAACGGTTCCGGTGATGTGCTCGACGCGGTGCTCGAGCAACTCCCCGATGCGAAGCGTCAGGTACAGCCGGTCGTCGAGGACGAGAATGCGCCGTTCGACCACGAACGGGCATCGGACGAGGCGAGGTTCGACACGATCGGTGTCGGCGGGGGAGCGACCCCAAAGGTCGTCATCGCCGGACGGCCCAACGTCGGAAAGTCGACGCTGTTCAACCGTCTCATCGGCGACGAACGTTCGATCGTCCACGACATGGCCGGCACCACGCGCGACACCGTCGACACCGTGATCGAGACAACCGAAGGGCAGATCTGCTTCATCGACACGGCCGGCATGCGCCGTCGGAGCAAGATCGATGAGGGCACCGAGTACTTCTCCCTGGTGCGGGCACTGCAGGCCATCGATGAAGCCGACGCCGCCGTGCTGGTGATCGACGCCCGTGAGGGCGTCACCCATCAGGACCAGCGGCTGGCCGAGCGGATCGACGCTTCAGGTTGTCCGATCGTGGTGTAGCTCAACAAGTGGGACCTCCTCAACGAAGACCAGAAGTTGGCCGCCCAGGTGAGCGTGACCGACCGCCTGCAGTTCCTCGCCTACGCCCCGGTGCTGAAGGTAAGCGCGCTTTCTGGTTTTGGTGTTCACAAGCTCCTGCCGCTGCTCAGCGATTCGGTGCGCAGCTACCACATGCGTGTTCCCACCCGGGCGCTCAACGAGCTCGTGCAGGAGGCGCAGCAGATGCATCCCGGTCGCGAAGCTCGGATCCTCTATGCGACTCAGGGCGCAACTGACCCGCCTACGTTCACGCTGTTCGCCAACCGCGAATTGTCGCCGCAATTCCTGCGCTACCTGGAGCGGCGCATTCGTGAGCGGTTCAATTTCGGATCGACTCCGCTGAAGTTGCGGGTGCGCAAACGGGGAGGATGAGCGGGTGGTCGGTCGGGATCGCCGGGGTCTGATCGCTACCGTTCGCGCAGCGGCGTCGGCCGTGTTGGCTTTCCCGCTGGTATCGGCCGTCGGAGTCGTGTCGCCGACGGGAGCAGTTGCGGCAACTCCCGCTCGTACGCCGTTTCCGTCGGTCGCTTTCGTGGTGACGTGCGGGCGTTCCCACAGCGCCAACGACGACCCGATCGTCCATCCCGGCCACGCCGGGGCGTCGCACCGCCACGACTTCTTCGGCAACGTCTCGACGACGGCTCGCTCGAACGCGACAACCCTGGCCGAAGGTTCCACGACCTGTAACGAGTCGGGCGACAAGGCGGCCTACTGGTTGCCGACGCTGCGAGGTCCCGGGTGGGGTCCTCGTATGCGCGCATACTACAGCGTTGGCTCCGTTGCTCCTTCGAGGATCGTTCCGTATCCGATCGGCCTGCAGCTGATCGCGGGATCACCGACGTCTCGGCGGGCGCCGGGTGTTGACGTCGTGGCGTTTTCATGCGGTCGTGGCGTCGACGAGCAGGGATGGAGCGAGTCGCCGCCGGCCTGCGCCGGGCCGACGACCGTGCGGCTCAGCTTCCCGCAGTGCTGGGATGGGGCGCGTCTGGGGGCGCCCGGCAACGCCGTCGCTCCGGTCGGTGGGAAGTGCCCGGCAACGCATCCGGTCGCTGTTCCGCTGCTTCGTCTCGTGGTGTCTACGGCGGGACGGGTCCCGGCAGCGGACTTCGTCACGAGTGTGGGCGGTGTGAACGGCCTGCATGCGGACTTCCTGAATGCCTGGGATCCCTCGACGCTCGAACGGCTGGTGGCGGTATGCACACGAGGTGAGCGGAACTCGAATCGCGACGTCAAGCAGTGCCGTGCCGCAGGCACCGGTCCCCGAGCGGTCGGCGGACCTGATGCGAAAGAGACCAACTTCTAGGCGCTGGCCGATCGCAGTTTCGAGTCGAGGCGGGACCGAACTCGGCGCACCATTCGCACCCATCTTGGGGGGTTGGCGAGGACGAACACCTTGTGAATCGGTTCGTGGACGGTCCACTCTGTGCGCAGTCCACGGGGGAACATGGCGGTGCTGCCAGCGGACAGCTCATGGATATGGGAGCCGGCGATCACGGTGACTCGTCCGGAGATGATGTGGACGTACTCGTCAACGTCGTAGACAAACGTGAAGCGGCTGGGCTGGCAACACCACACGCCGCTGCTGATCGCGCCGCCCGGTGCCGTGGCCGTGATGCGCATGCGTGGACGGGGGTCCCCCTCGATCACCCACCCGGGCGCAAGCGGGGCGTCGACGAGGCCCTCGTCGGCGTCGGGTGCCACCGTGACCGGCGACGGTCCGCGCACGGTCAACAAATCGGTGATGTCCGTCCCCGCAGAGGCGACCTCAGAAAGAGCCATACCTCGTTGTCGGCAGCTTTGGTGCGTTGGGAGAGAGGTTGCCCCCATAGATGGGGGCAAAACACCTCCGCACGTCGTTGGGAGGTGCTTTGCTGCAGGCCCCGGAACGGCGGTCACAGCAAGCGGGCGGAAACGAGGAAACGGAGGTACCCGAGGCGAACTCCCGCAGTGGGGACCTCTTGGCCGGGGCCTCCTCTTACTCGATGACCCAGTTGCGCTTGGCGTTGGGGTCGTGCACCCGCTCGCGTGCGGCGGTGATTTCGCGCCAAGCGGCACGAGCGCCCTCGAATCCGGCCGTCGACGACTTTTTGTCGGGCTCCAGCATCTTGTAGACGTCGAAGAAATGCTTGATCTCCTCAAGCAGCTCTTCAGGCAGGTCACGAAGGTCCTCGACGCCGCGCCAACGCGGTTCCCGGGGTGGGACGCAGATGATCTTGGCGTCGGGTCCGGCTTCGTCCTGCATCCACATCACGCCGACTGGTCGGGCCTCGACCCACACGCCCGGGTACGTCGGGTCCTCCAGCAGGACGAGCGCGTCGAGGGCGTCACCGTCCTCGCCGAGGGTATCGGGAATGAAGCCGTAGTCCGCCGGATAGACGGTCGCCGAGAACAGTCGGCGGTCCAGGAAGATGTGGCCGGTCTCGTGGTCGATCTCGAACTTGTTGCGTGAGCCTCGGGGGATTTCGATCGTGACGAAGACGTGACCGTCTTTGGGGGTGCGAACCATCCCCCCAGTTCACACGCTCCCGGGTGTCCAGTGCGACTCTTTGGCGCTCCATCGGAACATCGGAAAGAGAATTCTGGCTTTCGTGTTCCTGCACGAGACGAGACCTCATAGAATTTGGTGCACCGCTTCGACAGGAGTCTCGAATGGATCCGTCCTCATTCAGCTGCACAGCCGACATCATCCGCTTCTACGCCGGCGAGAAGCCCAACGACACCATGATCAAGTTCGGCGAGCGGGTCGTGACATGGTCTGAGATGGATGGTCGGTCCAGCCAGGTGGCGCAGGCGCTTAAGGCGGAGGGCGTGGCCGGGCAGGAGCGCGTGGCGTTCCTCGAGAAGAACTCCGTCGAGTACTTCGAGGTTCTCTTCGGGTGCTCCAAGGCCAACATCGTCGACGTTTCCGTCAACTGGCGACTCGCCCCCGCCGAGATCCTCTATACCGTGAACGACTCGCAGTCCAAGGTGCTCTTCGTCGGTGCAGATTTCTTTGCAACCATCGAGTCGATCGAGGGGGATTTCACGTCGGTGAAGACCATCGTCGCCCTCGGTACGCACGACCGTTGGGTGAGCTACGACGCCTGGCTCGCCGGTCACCCCGCCGAAGATCCAAAGGCCGGAACACTGCCGGGAGACGTTGCGTTTCAGCTCTACACGTCGGGGACGACTGGTCTTCCCAAGGGCGTCATGACGTCGAACAACAACCTGTTCCAACTCGTGGCCAACGTGCTCGGTCCGTGGGGCATGGACGAGACGTCGAAGAACATTGCCACCATGCCGCTCTTCCACATCGGGGGATCGGGCTGGGCGGTGGCCGGTATGTATATCGGCGCCACGACCCTGCTCGTACGTGACCCGATGCCGAACGTGCTGCTCGAATTGATGGAGAAGGAGCGGGCCACAAACGCGTTCTACGTCCCGGCGCTTCTTGCGTTCATGGCGATGACGCCGGGCGCGTCCGACCGCGACTTCTCGTCGATGCGGTCGGTCGTCTACGGAGCATCGCCGATCACCAATGACGTGCTGCTCGGCTCGATGGCCACGCTGAAATGCCCCCACATCCAGGTCTACGGGATGACCGAGACGACGGGTGCCATCACCGAGCTGTCGCCGGAGGACCATGACCCGGGTGGACCAAGGGAGCATCTTCTGCGCAGTGCCGGCAAGCCGTATCCCTGGGTGGAGATGAAGATCGTTGATACGGAGACCGGTGAGACAAAGGCTCCGGGCGAGGTCGGTGAGCTGTGGACGCGCTCGTCACAAAACATGGTCGGGTATTGGAACCATCCCGACGAAACCGCCAAGACGATCACGGCTGACGGGTGGCTGAAGACCGGGGATGCGGGCTACCTCGATGCCGAAGGGTTCCTGTTCCTCACCGACCGGGTGAAGGACATGATTGTGTCGGGCGGCGAGAACGTGTACCCGGCCGAAGTCGAGAACGCATTGGCCTCGTTCCCAGCGATCGCCGAGGTGGCCGTGATCGGTGTGCCGAGCGACAAGTGGGGTGAGACAGTGAAGGCCGTCGTGGTGCTCCGTCCGGGCCAGACCGCTACGGAGGCAGAGATCATCGCCCATGCCAAGGGCCTCCTGGCCGGCTACAAGTGCCCGACCTCGGTCGATTTCACCGACGTCCTGCCGCGCAACCCGACCGGCAAGGTCCTCAAGAAGGACCTCCGGGAGCCGTACTGGGCGGGCCGCGCCCGCCGCATCAACTAGGCGTTCGGGCCGACGCGCTGGGAGAGAGGTTGCCCCAAGATATGGGGGCTAAACACCTCCCAGCAGCGTTGGGAGGTGTTTTGCCGCAGCACGGCAAGACTCATCCAGCTCACGGTCGGGTCGGCGCCTCCGTTCCTCACGCCGCCGGGCGGAAGCCTCCGTCGAGCCCGCACACGCGGCGCACCAGCGTGCGGGTGGCGGCGTCGTGGAGGGTGAAATCGGCCCACGTCAGGCGCACGGTGATCCAGCCGAGCGCTGCCGATCGAGCGTCTCGGGCCCGGTCCGCCGAGAACTGGGAATCGCGGAGGTGCCACAGGCGGCTGTCGAATTCGAAGATGGCCTGTGTCGATGAGCAGACTCCGTCGGCGCGCTTGTTGCGTCCGGGATAGGCCGGGTGGGGGACCTCGAACTGGACGAGTGACCCGACGCCGTAGCGAACGAACTTGCGATGGGCGAGGGCTTCGAGTTCGCTCGTCGCGATAGCGGGCTGCCGACCGGTACGCGTCGCCAGAAGAGCGTTGATGGGCCGCAGGCCCCGGCGTCGCAGCAGTCGGGCCCGCTCCACACTGACTTGGACGTCGTCATATGAAGCGATCCGGAGGCGATGTGCGGCGTCGAGGATCCGTTCGAACTGATCCCACTGCGACGGCGGCGTCCACACACTCAGGTCGACGAGCGATCGCGCCGGGTTCGTCGCTCGCAGGGGGGACGCGCCTTCTACGTAAGAAGTCGCCGGGAGTGTCTCGATCTCCTCGGCGGGCCAATGCTTCACTTGGCGGACCTCGGCAATCGCGCTTTCGTGGGTCTTCGTGTGGGGAACGAGCAGCGTCGGTGGCTGATCGAGGTGGATGGCGAGGTCGAGCCCGAACATGGCGAGCGCCGTGCGTCCGGCAAGCACCGCGTCGCAGTGGGCTTCGAGCAATGCGGCCGTTGCGAGCGTTCGCCATGTCGGTTCCGCTGACGCTGCGGTGAGGATTGCTGGCGCGATCGTGCGCCAGATCCCTGCCGCGAGGCGACGGTCGACCGTGTGCGCGGCGACTCCAGCCTCCAGCAACTGCGGACGTGTGACGGCACCGTGCTGCGCGGCAGCCAGGGCAGTGAAGATTCGGTCGGTGTTGTATTGGTTGCTCTCCATGACGCCATGATGTCGATTCGTCTCCCGGATGTCTCCTGGGAGTCGACCGGCATCGACGATCCGGCGGATCGGCGCGGCGATCAACAGTGTTTGCCGCTCCTGCGGTGCTCCGGTGCAGGGGCACAACCCAGGGAATGGTGACGCAGGGAACGGAGTGGTGCGGAAATGGTGGGGTGCGGAACGGCGTGGTGGCGAATGCTGTGGTGGCGAATGCTGTGGTGGGGACGGCGCGGGCAGCCCTGCCACCGGGACCGATGCGGGAGAACACCTCCGAACGGCGTTGGGAGGTGTTTTGCCCCTAGGAATTGGGGCAACCTCTCTCCCAGCGGGTCCACCGGCTACCGTCGCGTAGTTGCGTATTCCTGTACAACTTCGACGGAGGTCGGTCACGATGGATTTCAGCAAGCTCACTAACGGCGACAAGTTCCTTGGAGGCTTCGGACTGCTGTTCCTCATCTCCACGTTCCTGCCGTGGTTCGAGGTCAAGGCGTTCGGGTTCTCCGCCTCCGCCAACGGGTGGGACGTCGGCTTCCTGTGGGCCGGCCTTCCGTTCTTCCTCGTCCTCGGCATGATGGTGTGGACTGGTTTGCGCCTGTTCAGCGCGGTCAAGCTGCCGCCGCAAATCCCCGCGCTGTTCCTCGCCGGCGGTGCGTTCACTTTCCTGTTGCCCTTCCTCAAGCTGCTGATCGGCGAGGACGGTCCCATCTCGCGGGCCTTCGGGCTGTTCCTTGCCGTCCTCTCCGGTGCCGGTGTGGCCTTCGCGGGCTACCTGAAGTTCACCGAGGGCGGCGGAAAGATGGACGAACTCAAGGCGCAGATGTCGGGCATGGCAGGACAGATCGGCGATAAAGCCAAGTCCGCGGCGGCCGATGCCAAGGACGCAACCAACAAGAAGGACTGATGCGAAACTGAAGCGGTGACTGATCTCGCTGCCGCTTCGGCCCGTGCCCTGCAGGGCAACCTGGCCAAAGAGGGACCCAAACTTGCCCGCCAGAACAAGCTCTTCGTTCGAGAGCGCATTTCGCTTCTCGTCGACGAAGGCTCGTTCGTCGAGGACGGACTGCTCGCGAACGCCAGCGCCCCCTCGGGGGATCTCCCGGCCGACGGCGTCGTCACCGGAACGGGCACGATCGACGGCCGGGTCGTCTGTGTGCTGGCCAACGACCCGACGGTCAAGGCCGGATCCTGGGGAGCGCGAACGGTCGAGAAGATGATCCGACTGACCGAGCATGCTCTTGCCAACGAGCTGCCGATCTTTTACCTCGTCGACTCCGCCGGCGCCCGAATCACCGATCAGGTCGAGCTCTTTCCCGGACGACGTGGGGCCGGGCGCATCTTTTATAACGAGGTGATGCTCTCGGGAAAGGTCCCGCAGATCTGCTGCCTCTTCGGTCCATCAGCAGCCGGCGGCGCCTATATCCCGTCGTTCTGTGACGTGGTCGTAATGGTCGAAGGCAACGCTTCGATGTACCTCGGTTCGCCCCGGATGGTCGAGATGGTGACGGGGGAGATCACCACGCTCGAGGAGATGGGTGGCGCCCGGATGCACGTGACCACCAGTGGTTGTGGTGACTTCCTGGCCACCGACGATGCCGAGGCGATCGCCATCGCCAAGCAGTGGTTCCGCTACATGCCGGACAACTGGAGGGTGCGTCCGGCGTCGATCGGGAACGTCGAGCCGAGCCTGCCCCTCACCGCTTCGATGATCCCGCTCGAGGACCGCAAGGCCTACGACATGCGCAAGGTGATACGCGCGCTTGTTGATGAGGGGTCCTGGATGGAAGCCAAGCCGCTGTTCGCCAAGGAATTGGTGGTCGGATTCGGGCGCCTCGGTGGCGCGGTGACCGGGTTCGTTGCCAACAATCCGATGCAGAAGGGCGGTGTGTTGTTTCACGATTCTGCCGACAAGGCGGCGCGATTCGTGTGGTTGTGCGACGCCTTCAACATCCCGCTGGTGTTCCTCTCCGATGTTCCCGGCTTCATGGTCGGCACCGCGGTGGAACGCGTCGGGATCATCCGCCATGGGGCGAAGATGATTACGGCGATCTCCGAGGCCACCGTGCCCAAGGTGTGCGTGATCGTGCGCAAGGCCTACGGTGCCGGGCTCTACGCAATGTGTGGTCCGGCGTTCGAGCCGGAGGCGACTATTGCCCTGCCGATGGCCAAGATCGCCGTCATGGGCCCGGAGCCGGCAGTGAACGCGGTCTACGCCAACAAGATCGCCGAGATCGAGGACGCCACGGAGCGCGAGGCGTTCGTGAAGGCCAAGCGAGCCGAGTACGAACAAGACGTCGATCTCTTGCGGTTGGCGTCGGAGCTCATCATCGATGCCATCGTCGAGCCGGAAGCTCTGCGCGCCGATCTTCGGGCTCGTCTGTCGAGAGCCGTGAACAAGCCGAGGGTCACGGTTGAGAAGCGCCATGGCGTGCCGCCGGTCTGACCGATGACCCTCATGAGCCTGCCCGAATCAATCCTGATCCGCGACGTCGGCCCGCGCGATGGACTGCAATCCGAGGCGCCTGTCGAAGTCGTCGATCGCGTCCGTCTCATCGACGCCCTCATCGACGCCGGTGTCACGCGCATCGAGCTGTGCTCGTTCGTCTCACCGACGGCGGTGCCATCGATGGCCGGGGCGGCCGAGGTGGTGAGAGGAGTGGGCGTGCGCGAAGGGATCCGTCGCACCGCTCTCGTGCCCAACCTTCGTGGCGCGCAGCTGGCGTTGGAGGCAGGCGTGGACGAGTTGTCCGTCACGATCTCGGCCAGCTCGGTGTATTCGGAGAAGAACACGAAGATGACCGTTGACGAAGCGGTTGCCTCGATCGAGTCGATCGCTGCCTTCGTGGCCGACGTGGTGCCGATCGATGTCGTCGTGTCGTGCTCGTTCGGTTCCCCGTACGAAGGGGAGATCGATGTCGTCGACGTCGTCCGCCTTGCCGATCGGGTGCTCGCGGCCGGAGCAATGTGCGTGACCCTGGCCGACACGACGGGCATGGCGACGCCCCGGCGGGTCAACGACGTGGTTGATGCGCTGAGCCCGTCGGCCCGAGCGGGAGTCGGCCTGCACCTGCACGAGACGCGCGGTACGGCCCTCGTCAACGCCTACGCCGCCATGCAGCTCGGCGTGCGCCGCTTCGACACGTCGGTCGGCGGGCTTGGTGGTTCGCCGTTCGCCCCCGGCGCGGCGGGAAATCTGGCGACGGAGGACCTCGTGTACCTGTGCCACGATCTCGGGGTGGCCACCGGTATCGATCTCGGCCGGTTGCTCGTGGCGTCCCAGCTCACCGCAGACATCGTGGGCCGTTCGGTGCCGTCACGGGTGGCGTCGGCCGGTCCGCGCTTGACGGAGGGCTGAACGATGCCGTGGTGTGACACGTGTGCGAAGTATTGGGCACCGAACGCCATGGAGAAGCACGGGGCCTGCCCGGAGTGCAAGACCGTCCTGGCGACGAGGGGGGCGCTGCGCATGGAGGCCCGGTCGCTCGGTATGCCGGCGCCGGGGGAGACGGAAGGGGAGGCACCAAAGGCCCCGTGGCATTTCAAAGTGGCGGTCGTATGCGTTGCGGTCTACCTCGGGTGGCGGGTCGTCCAGATGGTGCAGTGGGTGCTCTAACGGCATCGGGACGTGGCGCCACCGGCGAACGCTCGGCCCCTTCACGCCACCTTCTCGTTCGCTGAATCGTCAGCGCTCGAAGCACGCTTCGGTCGGGCTGCGCTCGCCCCTCAGCGGGCCACGGCCTGGATGGTCGCGCCGGATCGATCGTGTGGCCCGACGATGGTTGCCCCGGCCGAGCGGAACGAGTTGAGCGCCTGAAGAACCTCACCGGTGAGTTGTTCACCGGGCACCACGAGGGGAATGCCGGGCGGGTACGGGATCACATACTCAGCACACGTACGATCCTGCGCCTCGCCGACAGAAACGGACTCCGACGGAACGTTGAGCGCAACCCGAGGCGCAAGCTTCTGGGGTGGGATGGGCAGCGACGTCAGGACCGTCGCCGACGGGATTGCCGGGGGCGGCGCTTCATGGAGTCGGCGAAGAGAGGAGATGAGCTGATCGAGCGACACTTCGTTGTCGCCAAAGGTAAGTGAACACACGATGCGACGGAAGTCGGCGAGCTCGATCCACACCCGAGCGTGTTCGCGTAGCCACCTTGACGCAGAGAATCCCGTCCACCCGTGGGCGGACACATCGATCACCAGCTTGGCCGGGTCGACGGCGACTCCGTCGTGACGAAGGCCGACCACGCGGAATCCGTCGAGCGCCGCAATCGCCGTGCGGGCTGAGTCTGACAACGAGACCAGCCGGGTGAACAGCTCGCCGGACGACCGGTCGAGCTCGGTGCGGGCCAGGTCGAGCGAGACCGTGAGGAGCGCCGAGGGCGATGACGACTGGAGCATCGGTAGGGCGCGCTCGAGTCGGGTCGAATCGAAGCCGTGACGAACGTGGAGCATCGAGGCTTGAGTAAGCGCGCGTAGCGTCTTGTGTGTCGATTGAATCACGACGTCGGCGCCTTCGGCCAACGCCGATGTCGGGAATGCCGGGTGGAAGCCGAAGTGCGAACCGTGTGCTTCGTCGACCACGAGAACGGCGCCGGTGCGATCGGCCAGCCGCCGGTACGGCGCAAGATCGCACGCCATCCCGTAGTAGTTCGGTCGGGTGATGTGCACAACGGCGAGGCGATCAGGAATGTCGTGGAACGCCGCCGGGTCGGCCAGGAACCAGCCGTCTTCGACCCGATCATGGACGACCGGTAGGTAGTGCGGGCGAGCGCCGCTCAGCACGATCCCGGCGAAGACGCTGCGGTGTGAACCTCGGAGGACGGCGACATCGTCATCATCGCCGACATGGGCGACGAAGGCGGCGAGGTTTCCAACCGTCGATCCGCCGACGAGGAAGAAGGTGCGTCCGGCGCCGAACGAAGCGGCAGCGGCGGTCTGTGCCTCGACGATCGCCCCCGAAGGTGAGTGGAGGTAGTCGAATCCACCCATCTCGCTCACGTCGTGACGCCAGATCTCCCGCCCGAGTGTCGATTCGGCGAGCGCCGAGGGGGGGCGCTGCTTGTGCCCGGGCATGTGGAACGAGGCCACCTCCCCCTCGCCATAGGAACGCAGCGCATCGGCGAGCGGGGAGGAGGGCGACGGCTCGGACACCACGCTCGTTACGGGCGCACGACGGCGGCGAGCAGCGCCTGGAGCTTCAGCTGCGTTTCCGTGAGCTCGGCCACCGGGTCGGAGTCGGCGACGATGCCGCCGCCGGCGTGCATCCGAGCACGATTGCCGCTGACTTGGGCAGAGCGCAATCCGACGGCCCACTCACCGTTGCCGGCGGCGTCGACCCAGCCGACCGGCCCGGCGTAGCGGCCGCGCGGGACCGGTTCGAGCTCGCTGATCGTGGCGAGCGCGAGGTCGAGCGGTACGCCACCGACCGCCGGCGTGGGATGGAGGAGTCCGGCCAGTTCGAGCGCCGTTGGCGAGCTGCGGTCGTGGACGTTCTCGGCGCGCAACGAGCCGGTGATGAGGGTGGCAAGGTGGGACACGTTGCGCAACGAGAGGACGGTCGGCGTGCGGGGCACGTCGAGCTCGTCGCACAACGGACGAAGCAGCGCCGCCATGGCGTCGATGACCAGGGAGTGCTCCCAACGGTCCTTGGTCGACGCAAGCAGGCTTGCGGCCAGGCGGGCGTCGGTCTCCGGATCGCCGGATCGGGCGATCGTTCCAGCGAGCGGATGGGCACGAACCGCCGACCCCTTGCGGCTCACCAGCAACTCTGGGCTGGCGCCGAGGAAGCCGTCGACGTGAAACACCATGCAGCTGGGGAAGAGCGCCCGGAGCCGGCCGAGGATCTCGCCGATGATCAGCGGTTCGGTCGCTTCGACGTCTACAGCTCGGGCCAGCACGACTTTCTCGAGCGACCCCTCGTTGATGGTGGCCACCGCAGTGGCAATCCGTTCACACCACTGCTGATGGGTGACGGTGGAGTGAAGATCGAAGCCATGGGGCGACCATCCGCTGCTCGTCGGGCCGACCAACTCCGATGCATCGAGCGGGGTGGACGCCGGTGGACGATTGGAGTCGTCGTCGGAGCGGTACACCCGGGTGACCCAGGCAGTGCCGTCGCTCGATTTGGCGACCAGGAGTTCGGGCACCGTGAGGTATCCCGGGTCGTGGGGGAGGAACTCCAGTGCCCCGATCGCCACGGGTCCAGACGCGGCGCGGTGCATCGGGTCGTCGGTGACAAGTGCACTCAGGATGGTGCGCACGTGGCCGACCGCGGCCGTGCCACCCGGAACCGGGATGTGGAACGCCGTTCCCCGAGCCGCGAGTCCGACGCCATCACGCATGAAGAGCATCCCGCAGTCGCCGGCAAACGCGAGAAGATCGAGTTCCTTGGCGATCTCCTCGGGGAGCGGTCGGGTCGATGCCGACCACGCTGTGGCGTCTTGTGGGTTGGCAACCGTATGCCCGCGTATGATCGGCGCGGCGTTCACTTCACCGTTGGCGTCGTTGACTTGGGTGGATCGCTGCTCGGCGTTCATCCCTGGCGAGTCCCGACGATGAGTTGCGCGGCGCCGCCGAGCAGGAGCCGACGCTGCACGCCAGAGAACCCGGCGGCGCGGAGGCGATCGAGCATGACCGGTGGGTCGGGCAGGTAGGCGAGCGATTTCGGGAGGTAGTGGTAGGCGGTGCGATCGCTCAGGGCGCTTCCGATCATCGGCACGACGCGTCCGAAGTAGATGCCGTGACCAAATCGCAGCACGGGATTCTCCGGAGATGCCGCATCGAGGAAGGCGATCCGTCCGCCCGGTCGGACAACGCGTCCGACCTCGTCGAAAAACGCCTCCAGGTCGGTGAAGTTGCGGAGCGCGAAGCCGCAGGTGACGCCGTCGACGGCGCCGGTCGGCACGGGTAGATGCAGCGCATCGCATTGCACGAGAGGGCTGGTCGTGCGGGCGTGGCTCAGCATCCCGAACGAGAGATCCATGCCGATGGCCTCGAACCCGCGGGCGGAGAGGTCGCGGCAGAAGTCACCGGTGCCGGCGGCAAGGTCGAGGATGCGTGAGCCGGCGGGCAGGCCGAGGGAATCGATAGTGCGACGGCGCCAGGCAACGTCGAGCCGAAACGTCATCACGCGGTTTACCAGGTCGTAGCGCGGGCTGATTGTGTCGAACATGTCGCGCACGGCCTTGGTCTTGGCGTCACCCGTCGGCAGACCCTCGGAGAGGTCAATCGTGGGGCTGGGGGACGGACCGGTGGACACAAAAGTCCAGGTTAGGGCTGGTCGCTCGATATGTTTGAAGATGCACTGTGAAGCGCGGCACGTGGGCGGGTGCGGCGGTCTCGACGCCGGTTCACTCGGCCGACTTCTGGTGCAGCGCTCGGGAGAGCTCTTCGGCCGTTGCCCTGGTGGTGTTGGCCCGACCGACGCGGCCGGGCGCCTCGACCGTGCCCCCCGCGGCGAACTGGGCGGCACCAACGGCGACGAGGCCGGCGGCGATGACGCACACGAGGATGCGTCCTCCCGCGTCGCATGCCGCCAGAGCCCACACGGCCGCAATAACCCCGGTTCCGACGTTCACCGCTCCAAATGTGCGGATCCGCGGAACCAGTCGGCCTTTGCCCATCCCGGCCCGGCCGATGACGCACGCCGCGGCCAACAGGCCAACGCCGGCCGTCGCGACCAGCCAGCCCGGCGCTGGGAGCACCGGACCCACCAACGGGTTGAAGAGGAGAATGAACCCGACGATCAACTCGAAGAGCGCATCGATGTTGAAGAGCGTGGACCGTCGCACTACCGGACCCGCAGCGACGACGACGAAACCATGATCACCAGTGTGGTCGGCTTCGCGGCGGCGAGCGACGTCGGGCACATCGTGGCCGGTGTGCGCGGTCGCACGGCCACGACCCCGTAACCTTGACGGGCTGTGCTTCCGGTCGCCACCACCACCCCCATGCTCACGACCGACCGGATCCCCTGTCGCCATGCTTGAGGTCACCAACCTTCGCATCGACCTGGGTCACCGGGTCCTGCTCAACGGGGCATCGTTCCGCCTCGGTGCGGGCGAGAAGGTCGCGCTGGTCGGGCCGAACGGCGCCGGCAAGACCACGATGCTTCGCACGATCGCCGGTGAACGCAAGCCCAACGCAGGAACAATCACGCTCCCTGAACACCGCGGCTGGCTCCGACAGGATGTTTCGGCGCGACCCGAGGATGCCGGCAAGTTGGTCTTCGACCACCTGCTCGACGGGTCACCGCTGCGTCAGATGCAGGTGCAGATGGAGGATTGGCAGCAGCGGATCGAGAAGGCCGGCATCGACATGGGTGCGGGCATCGACGGTGCGGACGACGTGCTTGACAAGGCCGTTCGGAAGTTCACGAACCTCGAAGAGCGGTTTCGGACGCTCGGCGGCTATCAACTCGAGTCCGATGCTGAGCGCATGGCCGCCGGCGTCGGCCTCGACGAGGACGCGCTCCTCCGCGACGTCGGCATGCTCTCGGGCGGTCAGCGGCGTCGGCTCGAACTGGCCCGCCTCCTCCTCGCAGGCGGCGACCTGCTGGTACTCGACGAGCCGACGAACCATCTCGACGTCGACGCCAAGAACTGGGTCATGGAGTTCCTGAAGACGTCCAAGTCCACGATCCTGGTGGTCAGTCACGACATCGAGCTGATGGACTCCGCCATCGATCGGGTGATTGCGCTGGAGAACGCCCGCATCGATGAATACAAAGGTACGTACACGCAGTTCCTTGCCCAGCGTGAGGAACGAGAGTCCCAGCGGGATCGGGAGCAGGCGAACTTCGACAAGGAAGTGACCCGTCTCGAGAAGACGATCGACAAGTTCCGTGGAGCGAACGCCACCCACGTGCAGAAGCGCAACGCCCTGCTCAAGCGGATCGAACAGATGAACAAAGGGCGGCCGTCCGACGCGATGGTCGTCAAGCGCCGCAAGATGAAGGTCCGCTTCCCTGAGCCCGTTCGCGCCGGTGACATGGCCCTTCGTGTGGAGAACCTGGCAAAGGCGTTCGACGACACGGTGATCTTCAGCGAGGTCAACTTCACCGTTTCGCGCGGCGACCGATTCCTCGTGCTCGGTCTCAACGGCGCCGGCAAGACCACGCTGTTGCGCACGATTGCCGGGGTCTATGAGAAGGACGCCGGCGAGATCGTCCTCGGCGCCAACGTCAAGCTCGGTTTCTACGCCCAGGAACACGAGGACCTGCGCGGTGGTCGAAGCGTGCTGGCGCTGTTGCGCGAGGTGGGGCCGGCGGTTCCCGATCCGATCCTTCGCGCCCTGCTCGGACACTTCGGTCTCGTCGGTGATGTTGCTGACCAGGACGCGGAGACGCTGTCGGGGGGCGAGAAGACGAAGCTCTCCCTGGCTCGGCTGATGATCGGGCGGAGCAACGTGCTGCTGCTCGACGAGCCGACGAACAACCTCGATCCGCCGTCGCGTGAAGCGGTCCTGGCCGCGCTGCAGAACTACACCGGCACGATCATTCTCGTCAGCCACGACACCGAGTTCGTCACCCAGTTGGCGCCGAACGGCGTGTTGATGATGCCTGAGGGCGCGCTTTTGCACTACGACGAGAAGATGCTCGACCTGATCGAGCTCCGCTAGCCCACAGGCGCCAGCGACAACTCCCAAAGTTCCTCAGCCCAGCGGTCGGGGTGCCGGCTCGAGCATGAGTTCGTCGCCGAGGTACGGGTGCGCTCGTGCGACGTCCTCGTTGAGTTCGACGCCGAGGCCGGGCTCCGGCGACGGGATGACGTAGCCGTTCTCCCACTGCACGGGTCGGTGCAGGATCTCGGCGTGAAAGCCGGTCCAGTCCTGGATGCTTTCGAGGATCAAGAAGTTCGGCGAGCATGCGCTGAGTTGCATGTTCGCGGCACCGCCGATCGGTCCGTTGTAGAGATGCGGCGCGATCTGGGCGTAGTGGGTTTCGGCCATCGACGCGATCTTCTTGCCTTCGAGCAATCCCCCGCAGCGAGCAAGGTTGAGTTGGAGGATCGATGCGGCGCCGGTCTGCAGGACGCGGGCGAACTCATACTTCGTGGTGAGCCGTTCACCGGTCGAGATCGGAATCGTCGTTTGTCGGGCCACCTTGGCCATCTCCTCGGGCATCTCCGGTGGCGTCGGCTCCTCGAACCACAGCGGGTCGTAGCGCTCGAGGCGCCGGGCGAGCCGAATCGCTCCGGTCGCGGTGAACTGGCCGTGGGTGCCGAAGAGGATGTCTACCTTTGGTCCGACCGCACGTCGAACGGCGCCGACCATGGCTTCGGACCGGTCCATCGCTTCGAGGGAAGGCTGCCGCGGGTCGAACACGCCGTAGCCTCCGACCGGGTCGAACTTGACTGCGGTGAAGCCCAGCTCCATGGCGCGGACGGCGGCCGCGGCGCACACGTCGGGGTCGGAGTACACCGGGTCGTCATGATGGGCGTCGACGCCGGGCGGCGGGTAAAGGTAAGTGTACGTACGAAGCTTCTCGTGCACCTTCCCGCCGAGCAGTTCGTAGACCGGCTTGTTGCACTCCTTGCCGATGATGTCCCAGCACGCCATCTCCAAGCCGCTCAGCACGCTGACCAGGCTGAGATCGGGCCGCATTGTGTAGCCGCGGCCGTAGACGCTTCGCCACATCGTTTCGATCCGGAACGGGTCGTGGCCGATCAGATGACGATCGGCGACGTCGACGATCATGTCGGCGACGACGGCGGGTGAGAACGTGGCGGCGTAGACCTCGCCGACGCCGGTCACGCCGCTGTCCGTCGTGAGCTTGAGGAAGATCCAGTAGCGCCCTCCGAAGCGCGGGGGCGGATTACCAACGACGAACGTTTCGACCGCAGTGATCTTCACGCCCTCGATCATGGCCGAGAAGGGCGTCACCGGTGGCCGGACCGGCCAAGATGGGCAGATGGACTACGACGTGATTGCTGGGATCTTCCTCATCCCGACCGGGAACGAGCCGCCCGCCGTCCTACCGTCCACCTCACCGGCACGACGGCTGCGCGACGCCGTCGAACCGATTGCAACGATCGGCTGGTGGTCGCGAGCCGCAGCCGAGGCGGCGCTCGCGCTCGGCCACGACTTCTTCGACGGGTACGTGTGGGGACGGGCGGCCGCCCTGGGGGCCGACGTTGCGCCGTCCGTGGTGATCTCGGCCTTCGGGGTGTTCAATGGCGCGCTGCTCGGTCCGGTCTACGAACACGGCCGGAGCCTGTCCTTGCGTGCTGACGTGCTGGCCAGCCGTTCGTCCGGCGCAGCGGCAGGCCTGCGCCACGCCACCTCAGGAAGCGACGAGAACGTGATAGCTACTGCGGGTGCGGCGCTGCTCGCCGCGGTGTCGACCCTCGAGCCAGGGCCGCGTCATCTCTTCGGCGCGCTGCAGGCGCTTCCCGTACCGGACGACCCCTACGGTCGGCTGTGGCGGGCCGCAGAGCTTGTCCGGGAGCATCGCGGCGACACCCATCTCGCGGCGTGCGCGGCGGCTGGGCTCGACATGGCTGAGATGAACGTGCTCACCGAGGTCTGGCTCGGCTACTCCGTCGGCGAGTACTCCTCCACCCGTGGCTTCGACGCCGCCGCGCTGGCGTCGGCCGTCGAACGGCTGACCGCCCGGGGCTGGATGGCCGACGGCGGGGTCCTCACTCCTGCGGGACGCTCGGCGCGCGATGCCATCGAGTCGGCGACCGACCTCGGCCAGGCGCGCCTGGTCGGGGCGATCGGGGGCGGTCTGGGCGATCTCGTCGCCACGCTCGGGCGGATCGGTGACGCGGTGCTCGACGCAAGGGCGGCACCGGCCGATCCACGCAAGCGCGCCGCCGGCTGACGGGCACCAGCGCATCTTCACAGAAGTTCCTGTGACATGGAATTGCTCTGATTCGTTGTCAGCCGGGCGCCGTCGGAAGGATCGATGGAACAGAAACTTCCGACTCAGTGCACTACGGGTTGGCGCGGCCGTTTCGGAACCGGCTCGGCAAGCGACCGCAATGCCCGGCGTGTGATCGTCGAAGAACAGCGACTCTCAACCGGTGCCGATGGCCCGGTCCACGGCGAGCACAGCACAGACCCGGGTCGGGTCGTCACCGATCTGGGCGCCGTAGCGCAACCGGTAGCGGCGCAGCGTCTCGGCCAAGGAATCCGGCCCCGGCACGAGGCGCAGCACGCCTTCGAACGAGATCCATCGGCCGCCGCTGCCGTGCTGGCAGAGCGTCACGCTCTGCGCACCGCCCGCAGCAACCAGGTTCGTGTACTTCACGCCCGAGCCGCGCAGGATGAGCCAGCATTCGTGCGTCGCGGGGTCCCAGCCAAAGCCGACGGCAGCAGTATGGGGCCGCCCGTCGGGCCGAACGGTCGTGAGTCCGGCGAATGCCGGCTCGTCCAGCAGCGCCAGCGTTCGATCGGGAAGGGCGGCGAGGTCGAGGGCCATGGCGCCGAGTCTCGCGTGAGCACTCGATAACGTGACGTCTCGATGTCACCAAGAGGAGAATCCGGCACCTACCGGTACCGCCGCAACGGCGTCCTGCTCGGGGTGACGGACGTGTTCACGATCGACGGTGCGTCGGTCCACGCCGTCCGAGAGCAGGCCGGCGGGGTCCGTATGGAGCTCGACGCCACGGTCGACTTCTCCGGGCTCATCAGCCGCTTCGATCTCCTGTGGACCCACAGCGGCGACGGGCAGATCGCCCGGCGACTCGTCACCTATGCGCTGGCCGGCGAAGCGTTGGAGGTGACGGTGGACGGTGAAGCTCACACGCAAGCCGTGGCACCGGGCACGGTGCTCTTCCCGCTGCTGCGGGTGTTCCAGGGGGCCGTGATCCTTGCCGTCGCCGACGCCGGCGCGGTCGGTCGCACCGTCATCATTCCGGATCTCCACCACCTCACCGACCCGGAGCGTCTCCTCCATCCGACGGTCGAAACTCGCACGGCGGGCTGCCTGTCGACCGACACCTCGACCGGCGTCTCGACCTACTCCTATGAGGGTTCGGTGTATGACGGTTCCGCCCGCTTCTTCATCGACGTCGGCCGGCGGCAGATGACGGGGTACCGATTCCCGCAGGCGGATGGCTCGGTGATCGACGTCCAACTCGAAAGGTGACGGTTGCCCGTCCCTACTCGCCCAAGGTGCCGAGTTCCTCGATCACTCGCTCGGCAGACTCGAGCGCGGCTTCCATACCCATCTCCTGTCGACGGGTGTGTTCACCGGCGAAGTGGAGTCGCTGCCAGGGACGGTCAAGGTCTTTCAGCCACCGGCGCATCTGCCCCGGCGCGTAGCTGTGGCGAAGTCCGCCGATGTTCGACTCGGTGGCCCACGACGACGTGAGGAACGTATCGAGCGCGCCTTGCGCCGCGGGACGAGTGTCGGTGAACGACGCGATCACGTCGCGGGCGATCGATGACGGGCGGCGATCGATGGCGTGCGCGGCGTCGCCGGACATGATGAACATGACGGTGTGCTCGTCTGTTGCCGCATCGCGGAGCGTGTATGCGGTTCGGAACGCGGCGTCGGAGAACGTGGATGCGGGAAGCCCGTCGTCGTCCCAGAACTTCCGGTTCACGCGCGCCCACACCCGCGTGTTCGTTGTATACCCCATGTTCGCGACGGCCTCCCCCTGCGCGCCCGGCAATGGGGGGGCTATCTCGACCGAGCGCAGCGCCGTGAATGGGACAGCGCTCACGACGCGACGGGCCCGAAATGCGGTGCCGTTGGCGCAGGTGATCACGGCATACAACGCGCGCAGATCGATTGAGGTGACGCCATGGCCGAGCCGCACGTTCGGTCGGAACGGAGCGGTCATGGCGTCGATGAGTGCCGACGTGCCACCGACGATGTTCTGGACTGCCGGTCTGGCGAGCGGTGGCGTCGAGCGACCCGCCTGCTCAATGGCCATGGCGCCGCCGCTCGTCAGCCGCAGCTCGTCGAGCAGCCGGTGGTGCTCCTGGAGAAGGGTGAGCAGCGATGTCCGCTCGGCGACGACGCCGCCGAGCGAGAGTTCGGTCAGACGAACGGCCTCGGCGTCGTAACCGTCAGCGCGCAGACGATCGGCCACCGGCACGTCGAGGGCGAGCGCCGAGTCCTCGCGCCACCCGTCGAGTGAGGTGAAGACGTCGTGGCGGGTGAGGAACGACGGGCCCTGCAGAGGGAGCGGGATTGATCGGAAGGCTTCGGGAAAGGGGTTCTGGGCCGAATCGGGCCAGTCCTGCGGTCTGACGAACTCGCCTCCGATGCAGTACACCGCCGGAAGGAGCTGCACCGCTTCGTCGATGGTCTCGAGGCCGAGGCGGACCACCAATGCCAGCGTGCGTCGGTACCCCTGGCCGATCTGACGGGCACCGACATCGAATGATCCGCCAGGCAACTCGGAACTGTGGATCGTCTTCACCCGACCGCCGAGGCGGTCGTTCGCCTCGAGCAGCACGAAGGACCGGCCGGCATCGTGGAGTCCGAGGGCGGTGCAGACGCCGGCGAGCCCGCCGCCGATGATCACGGCATCGAGGATCGGATCGTTCGCAGGTGCAGTCACCGCGTCACGACCCGCTGCGTTCGATGGCAACCGTGGATCCGCCGAGATAGGAAGACACGACCTGCGGGTCGACGAGGACTGCCGCCGGCGCTCCGATGGCGATCAGACGTCCGGATTCCATGGCGACGAGACGATCGCTCAACGAACGGACGAGGGGGATATCGTGCTCGATGATGAGCACGGTGGTTCCGAGATGAGCCTTGATGGCTTTGAGCAGCTCGCCGAGGGCTTCGGTCTCGCGCTGGGCCACGCCCGACGACGGTTCGTCGAGCAGGAGCAGCGTCGGCTCGAGGGCGATGAGACATGCCAGTTCGGTGATCCGACGGGTTCCGGTCGACAGTTCATGAACTGCTTTGCGCGCATAGGAACCGAGGCCGAGAAGGTCGACCAACTGGTCTGCTTCTCGGCGGATCCGTCGCTCTTGGCTCTGGAGAGCGGCCAAGGAGACGAAGAGGCTCGAAGGCATCCGGCGTTCGTAGGCGAGACGAACCGTGTCGGTCACCGTCATCGTCGGGAAGAGCGGCGCGTCCTGGAACGACCGGATGAGCCCTTGCCTCGCCCTGGATTCGGCAGAGGTGTTGGTGATGTCTGACCCGAGGAACCGCACGGCGCCCGAGTCGGCCCGGGTGAAGCCGCCGAGGATCTCGAAGAGCGTGGTCTTGCCGGCGCCGTTCGGGCCGATCAGGCCGACGGTCTCGCCGCGCATCACGTCGAAGGAGACCTTTTCGCAGGCGCGGACGCCGCCGAAGCGCTTGCTGACGGCGTCGACCGAGAGGAGTACGTCGGGCGCGCCGGCACGCATCGAAATCGGCTCGTCGGCACGGGCGGTCTGGTGACCGATGCCGCCGAACGTCTTGGCCGTCGTGGCGAACGAAGCCTCTCCCACCTTCGCTCGTACCGCGGGACCGCTCGGCAGCGTGTTGTCGTCATCGGCGACGTCGGCATCTGGTCGGTAGTGGCGCCGACCGGTCCAGGGGCGGCGTTCCAAGACGCTGATGACCGTGCGGCGGAGCGGTGCGATCAGCCCGGCGATGCCTGAGGGCACGTAGAGGAGCAGGACCAGCCAGCCGAGCGACGAGGCCGCGAGCGCCAGCGAGTCGAGCGGCAGGCGGGGGAGGCCGATGACGTAGAGGGCACCGAGGAGGGGTCCGGCGACGATACCGAGCCCGCCGAGCACGGCCGTGGCGGTGACATTGATCGAATCGTTCACGGCGAAGCTCTGCACCGAGACCCGGCTGATCGAGTGCGCGTAGACCGCGCCGCCGACACCGGCAATGAAGCCGGCAACGGCGTAGGCACTCAGCAGCGTACGGACGGCCGACACCGAGAAGGCGCGTGCCTGGTCCTCGTTGTCGCGCAACGCTCGGAGCCGGCGGCCGTACGCTCCATTGGAGAGGTTCCGCACGGCCAGGAACGTGATGACTAGAGCGGCGAGGATGAGCCAGTAGTAGCGGCGATCGGTCGAGACGTCGAAGCCGAAGATCCGCCGGGTCGAGCTGTCGAGCCCGTCGCCGATCACCCAGGATTGCCCGAGCAGCCATGACTGTGTCGCTACCGCGAAGCCGAGGGTGGTCACCGCAAGCATGAGACCGCGGACGCGTAGCGCCGGGATGCCGAGAGCGGCCGACACCAGCGCGCCGACGACACCGGCGGCGACGATCGACGTCAGCATGTCTCCGGCGCCGGCAGCGACTCTCACGGCGACGACCGCGCCAATCGCCGCAATGGCGAACTGCCCGAGGGAGAGCTGTCCGGCGAGACCGATGAGGAAGTAGAGCGAGAGGCCGATGAGAGCCATGCGCAGCAACAGGCCGCCTTCGCGGGCGGCCTGATTGGACGCCACGAGCCCGAACGCCACCGCCGCAGCCAACCCGACGACAGCGACCATGCGCCCGAGGTTTCGGATGAGTGGATGACGAAGCTGGTCGGTGGTGAGCGGTGACCAGGGCTGCACGGCGATCCACGAATCGCGTTGCACGTTGCGGCCGCGACGTCCGGATTGGAGAAGGAGCGCCACGAGCGCAGTACCGAGCAGGAGCACTTCGATCGGGCCGCCCGACGAGTAGTTGTACTGCAGGAACGACTCGATGATGCCGATGACGAGTCCGGCCGCCAGGGTGATCGGGATGTTTGTCATCCGGGCGATGATCGCGACGGTAAGCGCGCGTAGGAGAAGGCCTGGTGCATTGGTGGCGCCGGTCGCGCCGAATCCGAGCGCCGGGGTGACCAGGAGAGCGGTGTAGGCCGACAGGGCACCGGCGAGACCCCAGGCAATAGCCGACATCCGGCTCGGGGACAGCCCGGCCATCCGAGCCGCTTCGGCGTTGGCGGACGCGGCGCGAATTCCGATTCCGATGCGAGAGGAGCGAAGAAACAACGCAATCGCAATCATCACGACCGGCGACAGAATGAGGATCGCCGAATGGGCGGGGCTCACGAAGAACGTGCGGAACTTGAAGGTCGGGAAGCCGACTGGTTTCGGGAAACCTAGGACGGCCGAGTCGCTGCCCTGGATCACGCCTCCGAAGAACCCGAGGAACGATGCAAAGCCCAGTGTCGCCACCACACTCATCAGCTTTGGCGCGCGGCGCAGGCGACGGACGATCACCACCTCCGCGAGAACCCCGGCGAGTGCGCCGATCGCCAGGGACATGGCAAAGGCGACCCAGTAGGGCACCGAGAACCGGTTGACGATCGTGGTGAAGACCGCCGCGGCGAACAGGCCGATCTCGCCATGGGCGAAATTGAGGATCGAACTCGATCGGAAGACCAGGACGATGCCGAGCGCAAGTAGTCCGTAGGTCATGCCGATGATGGCGCCGCGGAAGAGGTATTCCGGGGCGAATGCCAGTGCGAATACGGCCGTCATGATGGCGGACCGGCCGGCGTGCTTGCCGAAACGGCCGATGCTGAGCCTTCAAGGAACACCGAGCGCAGCAGGTCAGCGCGGCCGAGGAGATCACTTGCTTCACCATCGAAGCGGATCTCGCCCTTCTCCATGAAATACGCATGCGTGACGAGCGACAGTGCGACGTTCACCGACTGCTCAACCAGGACGACGGCCGTTCCGCTGGCGTTGATGTGTCGGACCATCTCCAGCAGCTCACCGACGACGATCGGTGCCAACCCGAGCGAGAGCTCATCGATGACGAGCAGGCGCGGGTTGAGGATGAGCGCCTTGGAGAGCGCCAGCATCTGCTGCTCGCCGCCGGACAGCGTTCCCGCGAGTTGACTGCGCCGTTCGGCCAGACGGGGGAACGCGGCGAAACTCCGCTCGATGCCGTTCTCCACCGCTCGGCGATTTCGGCCGTGGGAGTAACCGGCGACCCGAAGGTTCTCGACGACGGTCAGCGGGCCGAAGGCTGCCTTGCCGCCGGGGATCTGCGTGATGCCCATAGCAACGCGGCGTTCGGCGTCGACGTAGGTGATGTCCTGACCGCGGAATCGGACCGTGCCCGACTGCGGCAGACCGAGGCCGGAGACCACCCGCAGCAGAGTCGACTTGCCGGCGCCGTTGGTGCCGAGCAACGCCACCATTTCACCGTCGTCGACGGTGAAGTCCACGTCGAAGAGCACCGGGACGGTTCCGTAGGAGAAGTCGATGCCACGACATGCGAGCATCGCCAGACGTTCACCACGCGCGTGCATGGCCTTGAGCTGTTCGGTCTCCACGAGCGCATCGACGTTGCGATCGAGATCGGCATTGATCGTTTTCGTGGCTGAGCGCAGCACAAGGCCGGCAACGATCGACAGCACGCCGATCGGAGCGAAGACCGCGCCGGAGCCGAATCGACGGTCGAGTGATCCGAGCAGCAGCACACCGCCGATGCCGCCGACGGCGGAGAGGAAGATGCCGGCGAGTGCTGCTGCGTGCGGCCGCATGTTCGACGGGATAATCGACAGCTGTGATGCCTCGAGCGACGGGAACCCAATGCCCTGCAGAGCGAATCCGCTCCCGAACACCAAGAGCATGACGACGAACCAGGGACTCTTCCAGTTGTCTCCGGGGACGTATGGCACGAGCGAGATGGCGACACCGCCCCCGGCAATGCCGAACGCAGCCCGCCGCAGCAGCGCCGCCGGGTCTTTGGCGAGGAGCGATTCCCCTTTCCGGCTGCTGAGCAGCACGGCGGAGAGGGAGAACACGGGCAGGGCGGCGGAGAAAAGTGCCCGAGCCCCGGGACCCATCTTCCACCGGTCGTCGAGGAAGAACGAGAGGTAGGTGGCGAGTGGCACGAAGGACATGCCGAGGACGGCCCATCCGACGAGGATTCGGCTGACTGTCGGAATGAGGAAGAGCCGTCGGACGATCTCGAAGAAGCCGAGTCGGACGTCGGCCTCGTCGAGCGCGCCAGGAAGCGGTGCATCGCCGCTCACCGATTGCCGGAGGGCGGCCTCGTCGTAGGTGCCGAACCCGGGATCTCGAAGACGCAAGGCGTAGAGAAACGCCGGCACGGTGATGATGCCCACGACGATGAACACGCCGCGCCACGTCAGGTTGCCCCAGGTGGTCAGTCCAGCGACGAGCAGCGGCGCTCCGATCCCACCGACCTGGTCGAAGCTCCGATACAACGCGAGCATACGAACGCGGCCTGATGGCGGGTAGCTGTCGATGACCAGTGGCCGATGAAGCGATTGCGACGCGCCGTTGCCGATGCCGCCGATCACGAACCAGATCGCGAGCAGTGCGGCCGTACGGGACAGGCCAAGTGAGAATGAGGTGACGACCCACAGAGCGCCGGCCGCGACCGACAGCACCGCCCGGCGCGGCTTGCCCTGGGTGAGCGCTGCTGCGGGAAGTGCTGCCCCGAAGACGGCGAGCAGACGGAGTGCGAAGAACCCGGCGATGATTGCTGCGTCGACCCCGAAGGTGTCGGCGATCTCGGGTCCGAGTACTGAATAGGCCGAGCTTTGGAATGCATCGACGATGGTGAGGCCGCCCAGCGCAGTGATCGGGTACCAGCCACGCCCTTCGCGTACGACATCGCGAAGCGATCGCGTTGTGGCCGAGCCGGTGACGCCCAGCGCGGCCCGCCCGCGTGCTCGCGACTCGTCACGCGTCCGTTCGAGATCGTCGGAGGTTGCGTCGTTCACAGCTCATCCCGGAAGACGTCGATCTCCACGTGGTCACTTGCTTCGCCGATGCGACGTCCGCGGTCGTCGAGTGCGACGATCAGCACCCGGTGGCGGTTCCTGCGGTTCTTCGGTCCGCTGACCGCCGATTCGAACGCGGCGATCTCGACGGACTCCGTGGTCGACTCGTAGATGTTCGATCGATTGTCGGGCTTGAAATGCTCGATGGTCTTTCCCGGCGGCTGTGGCGCCCGATCGATGAAGACGAGGAATCCCTTCACCGAGGTGGGTCGCGGCTCCATGCGCCATTCGACGAGCACCGGTTCACCGACGAGTTCGCCGTCGAGTGGCGACACGATCTTGAGTCGGTCATCCTGGCGGAAGGACAGCCCGTCGGTGCAACCAGAGCTAAGCGCGCTTAGCATCACAGCGACCGCGACCGCGCGCCGGGCCCGACGTCGATGAGGGGGCGCAGCCGACACAGGACGGAGGGTACCCGAAGACGCGAATCGAGCGGCCGGGACTTCGTGGGAAGTCGCCGACCGCTCGTCTCGGATCAGAATCGGCTCAGGCGAGTTTCTGGACGCCCGAGGCGTAGACGAAGCACCCGTCGGTCGGACGGCTACAGGTGGAGTCGAAACGCAGCACGCGGTACCCGTCGCCACCGTCGAATCGGCCGGGCCCGAATGTGGTGAGCCAGCCGACGCCGGCATCGAAGCCCTTGGAGCCGAGCTTGGCTGCTTCGGCGGCGAACGACTCGACGTTGAGCGGGCCCTTGATCTTGTCGCCGACGGTCTTCATGAACGTGAGGTTGTCGCAATAGGACTGGGCGTAGCGCGAGAGGTAGCGGCTTTCGAATCCGGTGATGAGTTTGGAGCTCGTGTAGATGTCGATGCACCGCTTCTCCGGGCCGGCGGAGGGGAAAATGTTCTGCGTGTCGTCGGTGTCGACGACCGAGTTGACACCGATGGCGAGCGATCCTTCGAGGCTGCGCTTGTTGACCCTGCGGAGACGGAAGGATGGCCCATCGGCCACGATTCGGAGGGCGTCGAAGCTGGTGAAAGCCATGCGCGGGTAGTAGCCGTTGTCCTCACCGGTCCACATGAACTGCATGGTGTTGCCAGCTGAAGCGAGTGAGATCACGTGGGTGACGCCTTTGGCGGCAAAACGCGTGGACGCGGCGGTGGAATCACGGCTCACCGTGGCCTGCGAGGTGGTGTCGAAATACGTGGTCTCGATCGGCTTCACCCCGATCTTGTCGAGTTCCGCGATGAGCTTCGCCCCGGCTGTCTTGTACGCCGGATCATCCATGGACACGACGCCGACCTTGGCCGTCTTGGGATCGGCCCCGAAGTATTTCTCGTCGACGAGTGTCTTGACGTAGGAGGGAACCACCCGGTCGATGGCCGGAAGGTTCGATACGTATGCATACGGTGCCATGCGCTTGAGTGTGTCGGTGTCGAAGGGGAAGGAACCTGCTCCTTCGATGTAGAGCGTCTTCTTGCGGGCGAAGCACTCCTTGCTCGCCGCGGCGACGATCACGCTCTGGCTCGATACGGCGAACACTTTGTCGTCATCGGCGAACGCGGCGCACAGCGCCTCGGCCTGGTCGCGGTTGCTGCCGGCAAGGTCGAACTGGCGGATGACGGGAACGACCTTGCGGCCGGCGATCCCCCCGGCGGCATTGATGGCGTCGACCATGGCCCCGACCTGGGCCGCGGTGTTCCCGGTGGAGCTGGGTAGGAAGCCGGCCGGCGTCCTGAACGCGGCGTCGATGAAACCGATGCGGATGGTGGATTCGGTGACGCCACGGCCGTTCTCACCACTCGGTGCTGGAGTGGCGACAGGCGCGGCGGTGGTCGGCGCGGCAGTTGCGGGGGCCGCGGTGGTCGGCGCCGCGGTCGCTGCCGTTACCCGGACCCAGCGCCCAGCCTTGCCGCTCTTGCGGCATTCGAGCCTGCTCGACCCGCTCGTGGTGGAAGTACCCACCTGTTTGGCGGTACAGGAACCACCGGCCTTGGGCGTCGCCGCCTGCGCCAGCGACGGCGATAGACCGACAACAGCAACGATTGCTGCCAGGCCGACAACGCGAGACATTCGCAAACGCACGGTTCCTCCTCAGGGTCGAAGCAGCGTTCCACTCAGAGGAACGTCGTTTCATTTTCGTGGATTGACCTTAGACAGCGACGAGGTTGAACGGCAACCACTGTGCGTTCAGCTTCCGTTCAGGTGCTCGACGTGTGCGCGTGAACGGACGCGACGAGCTCGGCGAACTCGCGGGCTTCCGCCGCAGAGAGGGCACCGAACGCTGGGGTGATGAGCTCGCTGGTCAATTCCTCGGCCTGGGCGAGTCGGTTCTCCATGCCGGCGACGTCAAGGAGGTCACTACGCCAGTCGCGCCACCCGAAGTTCTTCAGCCCCGCCTCGCCGAGCTTGCCGAAGTGCGCCTGGAACGGCGTGAGCCCGGTTGCCAGAACCGCCACGATGTGCGCGCTGCCACGATGCTCGCGCAGGACATGCAGAACCTGGTAGGCGCGCGCCGGGGCGTCGGCAGCGAGCGGTTCGGATCGCCACCCGGCAAAGAGCGCCAGCGCCGAGCAGTCGGCGGCCTCGATGACCTTCTCCCCGAGATCAGCCAGGCGATCCAGACCCTCAATACCGGCGAGGTGTCGGCGGCCCCATGTTTGCGCGGCGCCGGCGAATGCCGTCCCGGCCTGGCGAGGCGACATGACGGCCTTCGACGAATCCCAGAACTTCCGGATCAGGCTGGGTGAGAAGAACCCGAACGCGGAGATGATGACGTCGGCGTCGACGTCTCCCAGCACTCCACCCCGGCCGGCGGTATAGAACTCGAACGGGTGAGCGAAACCGAGTTCCGCGCCGATCTCGTTCGTCTCCGGGATCAGCATGAACTTTGCGCCGATCGCGTTGATCGGCGCCGCCGTGGCGCGGGCGAGTTCGGCGGCGTTCATTCCCCGTCGCTTTCCGGCGAGTCGTTCGGGGTGACCCAGGAGGTAACTGGCTTCGGCGGCTTCGGCTTCTTGGGCAGTTTCTCGGTGAAGACCTGGCGAACAGCACCGGGAATGACGACACCATCGAGATCGTGGCGCGGCGGATAGTCGGGCTTGAGTGTGTCGAGCACAGACGTGAGAATGGTTAGCACGGCGAAATCGCGGTACCACTTCTTGTCGGCCGGAACGACGAACCATGGTGCGTGGGCGGTCGAGGTCTTCTCGATCGCGTCGTCGTAGGCGCGTTGGTAGCTCGGCCAAAGCTGACGATCCTCGAGGTCGCCGAGCCGGAACTTCCAGCGTTTGTCGAGGCGATCGACGCGAGCCTGGAGACGGTTCGCCTGCTCCTGGCGAGAGATGTGCAGCATGACCTTGATGATCGTCGTGCCCTCGGTGACGAGACCGGCTTCGAAGTTGTTGATGATCGAGTAACGGTTCTGCCAGACGCTGGGCGGCTTGAGCTTGCGAACCCGGACGGCGAGAACATCTTCGTAGTGGGAGCGGTTGAAGATGCCGATCTTGCCCTTCGCGGGCAGCCGATGGTGGATCCGCCACAGGAAGTCCTGCGCCAACTCGTGCTCGGTCGGAACCCCCCAACTCATCACCTCGGCCCCGACCGGATGCATGCCCAGGTACAGGCTCTTCACCGTGCCGTCCTTGCCGCCGCCGTCCATGGCCTGGAGCACGAGCAGGATGCTCCGCTCCTTCTCGGCCATGAAACGGTCCTGGACCACCCTCAGGCGTTTGCGCAGCTCATTTGATGCGGCATCGGTCTTGGCGCGGTCGCCTGGCGCCTCCGGAGTCGATTCCGGATCGATACCGGAAAGTTTGAACGGTTGCTCAGGACGGATTCGCCACGCGTCGAGACCGTTGGCAAGGAAGGCTGCGCTCACGACGGGCATGGTAAACGCTCGTGCGTTGCCGAGCGCGGCAGGAAGGTTTCGATTATGCGAACGTTGCACTTCGGTCGTGCTCTCATGAGAACTGACGTCTCCTCGGTCGAGCTGCGTAAGGCGCTCAGGTCCCCGTCACGAGATCCTCATACGCCTAGGGTTTGATACTTCCGACACCGGGGCACATGTAGGCGCCGGTGCATGCCCGATACCAACGATTGGCAACCTCGATCGCGATCGGCTCCATAGGAGAATCCTCATGATACGACCCCTCACCACATCTCGTCGTCTCGGCTTCGCGCTGCTCGCCGCTTCGATCACTGCGGCACTCACCGTTGGACCGGTCCTCGCGGCGACGAAGACGAACAAGAAAACCGCGAAGGCCGTCAAACCAAAGACTCCGAACAAGGTGCTCCGGGCTCCGAACGGCCGTCCCCCCAAGCCCGCCGCGCCGTTCTTCTGGGATGTCGCCTCGGGCGACGCCGGCCTTGTGGGTGAGAAGAGCTTCGAGGCGGCCACGACGAAGATCGTTCCGAACAACAAGATCCTGAAGCTCCTGATCGTCGGATCCGATGCTCGAGAAGGTCAGCCGGTGAGTCGCACCCGTGCCGACTCGATCCACGTGCTCCTGTGGAACCCGGCATTCAACAAGGGCATTCTCGTGGGGTTCCCACGTGACTCGATCGTCCCCACCGCCAAAGGTGAGCGCAAGCTGACCGAGACGCTCGCGACTGGCGGACCGAAGGATCTCCTCGACTCGATCAACCGTTTGTCCGGCCTCAAGATCGAGGATTACGTGATCACCGGGTTCGGTGGCTTCGTCAAGATGGTCGATGAGATCGGCGGCGTGAACGTGCTCGTCGATCCGGCGATGAACGACACGGCCTCGGGCGCGACATTCAAGAAGGGCTGGTTCGCCATGAACGGCCAGGCGGCCCTCGCGTTCTCCCGAAATCGCAAGGGCGTGGCTAACGGTGACTTCACCCGCTCGTTCAACCAGGGTTCGCTGCTGTTGTATTCGCTCGCCAAGCTTCGTGAAGAAGTGAGCGACGCCCCCGGGCTGGTGCGCTGGGTTCGAATCCTTCAGGCCAACGCCGATACGAACCTGAAGCCGACGGACATGTTGGCGCTCGCCCAGATCGCCCGCAGCATAGATCCTTCGAGCATGCAGAACGTCGTGCTGGCCGGGAAGAATGCCAAGCTCGGCTCCGGCAAGAAAGCGCAGGATGCCATTCGGCTGAACCCCGGCTACGTCGGCTTCTTTGCCGACGTCGCCCGAGATGCCGTCAACGACGGCCGGTAGGGTCGCTCTCTCCGATCGACTGGAGCACGTCAGCCGAGCCCGTCAGCCGAAGTAGCGGAACACCAGCTCGGCGACACAGCTCGGCTTGGCGGCGCCCTCGACTTCGAACGTGGCCACGATGGTGACCTGCTTGCCGCCGGGAACGTCCTCGACGCTGGCGAGCTGGGCGCCAAGGCGAAGGTTCGAGCCGACCGGGACGGGTGAGGGGAAGCGCACCTTGTTCGTCCCGTAGTTCACGCCCATCTTCACGCCCTCGACCTGGAGGACCTGAGCGAGGAGGATCGGGGCGAGTGAGAGGGTCAGGTAGCCGTGGGCGATCGGCCCGCCGAACGGTCCGGCCTTGGCGCGCTCCACGTCGATGTGGATCCACTGGTGATCACCGGTCGCATCGGCGAACTTGTTCACCTGCTCCTGGGTGACACTGTGCCACGCCGAGTACCCGAGGTGCTCGCCGACGTGGTTCGCGATGGAATCGAATGCAATCTTTGCCATTCCCCAACCGTAGGGCCGGTGCCCGACCCATTCCCAACCGGGATGCTGCTCAGGCCCGGTGCGTCGCCCGGAGCTGTCCGCACGCGGCGTCGATGCTAGTGCCACGGTTCTGTCTGATCGTGGCGTTCACGCCGCGCTCGGTGAGTTCGTCGCGAAACGCGACGACCCCGGCCCGTTCGGTGCCGATCGTCGGATAGCCGGGCGTCGGGTTGAGCGGAATCAGGTTCACGTGCGCTCGAAGCGACCGGGCGTAGTCGGCGAGCTCGATGGCGTCTTGGCGACGGTCATTGGTGTCGGCGATCAGTGCCCATTCGAACGAAAGGCGGCGACCGGTGGCATCGACGTAGTCCTCGCACGCCTCGGCGAGGACATCGAGTGGGTACGTGCGGTTGATCGGTACGAGCTCGTTGCGCAATTCGTCGTTCGCGGCATGCAGCGACACCGCAAGGTTGACCGGCAGGCGCTCTGTGGTGAGGCGCTTGATCCCGGGGACGATCCCGACCGTCGAGATCGTCAGATGGCGTGCCGACAGCCCCAGGTCGCCGTGGAGTCGTTCGACCGCCCCCCAGACGGCGTTGTAGTTGGCCATCGGCTCGCCCATACCCATGAAGACGACGTTCGACAGGCGTCGGCCGTCGTCGGCGGCGCGACGTCGGGCGCGGATGACCTGCTCCACGATCTCCCCGACCGAGAGGTGGCGCTCGAAGCCACCCTGTCCGGTGGCGCAGAAGCCGCAGGCCATCGCACAGCCGGCCTGCGAGGAGATGCATACCGTGGAGCGATCGTCGTAGTGCATCAGCACCGTTTCGATCTGGGCGCCGCCGTGCAGTTGCCAGAGCCACTTCACGGTGGTCGCGCCTTCGTCGGCCGACTCGTGCACACACGACAGCGCGCTCGCGAGCGTGGGTTCGTCGACCAGGCGGGCGCGCAACGTCTTCGAGACGTTCGTGAGCTCGTCAAGCTCGCGTCCCTGGGCGTACAGCCCCTCCCAGATCTGGCGGGAGCGGAATGCCGGCTCACCGGGCAGCAGCGCGGCGAGATCATCGGGACCGAGATCGAAGCGAAAACGCGGTGCCGGCGCTCGCGGGACCCGGCCCAAGGTGACCGCTGTGGGGTCGGTCATCGGTTGCGGTTCACGAAGGCGAGGGCGACGATCACGGCGGAGGCGACGAGCACAACGGCGAGAAACGTCATGGCCCCTACGTTACGCGGCGCAGCGAACAGTCAGCCGGCGCTCGCCCGGGTGGCCCCGTAGGCCCGGGTCACATGATCGACACGAAAACCGAGCTTCTCGTAGAGACGGACCGCGGTCGTGTTGTCGGAGTCAACGAACAGCATGCCGACGCGCTGCCCACGGTCGGAGAGCGACTGCAAGCCGGCGATCGTGAGCTGACGGCCGAGCCCCTTGCCGGCGTGGTCGGGATCGACGGCGATCACGTAGATCTCACCCATCGCTACTGGACCTGCGTGGACTTTCGTCCAGCAGAAGCCGGCAATGTCGCCGTCGATCTCGTGGAGGAGGAAGCCGGGCGGATAGAACCACTCCTCGGTCTCGCGTCGGCGAAGGGCCTCGAGGGTCCACCCTCCCTGCTCGGGATGCGACGCGAAGGCACGGTTGTTGACCCGTACCCACGCTTCTTCGTCCCGACCCAGCTCGAAGGGTCTCGTGACGATGTCGGTTCGTTCGGCCAGCGGCAGGTCGACCCGCATCTCGAGTAGGTCGCGCCCCCGGTGCAACCCGTGGCTCTCGGCCAGTTCGTCGTTGGCCGACGTCGGATGCGAGACCCAGTAGTGCACGTCACCGCCGCCCTCGTGGTCGATCACGTCGAGGGAGGCGTCGAGCAGCGCGCTGACCTCGCTGACCGCGCCGAAGCGGTGGTGGGGATCGATGACGGTGTGCAGGGCCCAGGCGCCGTCGCCTGTCTTGGTCACCTGGCCGTAGGCGACGAGGTGGTCGTGGCCGGTCTCGTTGATCAGCACCGCAGCGAAACCGGGTCGAGCGCCGTCGACGTAGTCGAGCCAGGCCTCGTCGTTGAGCCCGTAGTGGCCGTCGGCGGCGGCGGCCCGGTCGAGGAGGACCTGGATCGATCGACGGTCGCCGTCGTTCAGCGTGCGCAGCACCGAGAGATCCACGACCCGAGCCTACGTGCCTGGGGTGAGGGTCAGGCCGTGACGGCGCGTGGGCAGGAGTTGGCGGGACTCGGCAGAGCGGTCGACAGAGCGGGGGGTCAGACCTTGAACGCGCTCGGGCAGACGTCGGAAAGTCCGCACTCGGCGCAGTTCGGTTTGCGGGCGCCGCAGACCCGGCGCCCGTGGAGGATGGTCCGGAGGCTGAATGGTCCCCGCTCGCCGGCGGGGATGAGCTCGTTGAGGAAGAGCTCGATCTTCACCGGATCCTTCTCCTCAATGATGCCGAGGCGGCCCATCAGGCGGATCACGTGGGTGTCGACGGGCAGGCCGGGCAGGCCGAGGGCGACGCTGCGGACCACGTTGGCGGTCTTGCGGCCGACCCCGGCGAGGGAGGTGAGGTCGTCCATGTCACCGGGCACCGCAGAGCCGTAGACCTCGACCAGACGATTCGCCATCTTCTTCAGGCTGGCCGCCTTGGCCCGGAAGAACCCGGTCGAATGAATCAGCGCCTCGAGTTCCTCCTGGTCAGCATGGGCCAGGTCGATCGGCTCGGGATAGCGACGGAACAGCGCCGGGGTGACGAGGTTGACCCGCTGATCGGTCGACTGCGCCGAGAGGATCGTGGCCACGATCAGCTGGTAGGCGTTCTCGTGGTCGAGTTCGCACAGTGCTTCGGGGTAGATCTCGGCCAGTCGGGTTCGGACGGCCGCGGCCCGGCCTTTGGGAGTTCGCGGTCGTGCCATCGGCCGGTCAGCGTAGGGCGAGCGGGCCGGTGAGTGGGCCGGGAGTGGCGTTCGGCGGTGCCCGCGCGCTGCCCCTCGGTCAAGTTCGATGGTTCCAGCGCCGATAGAAACCCCGATGCGGTGCCGTCTCGATCGTCGAACCCTCACGGCGGCGCTCTGTCTGCTGGCGCCGTTTGTGGCATCGGTCGCGCCCGTTGCTGGCGCGACGACGCCGAGCTCGGTCGCCGTGGTCTCACCCGGGCCGGTGACCATGGGTTCGGTGCAGATCGTGAATGCGCTCTCCGACGACCTGCCGATGACGCTGTGGATCGGGAACAAAGTGCGGGCCCGCGGCGTGCCGTCGCTGGTGGCGACGTCGGCCATCGTCGTGCCCGGGGGGCGGCAGCGGATCACGTTTGCCTGGGCCGACACCCGCCGTTCGACACCCGCGCCAGCAGCGGCTCAGGCATCCGGAACGATTGTCGTGGACGTTCCGTCGGGCGCTCGCAAGACCATCTTCGTGCTGGGCACGCCGGCCGCGCCGCGCAGCATCGTTGTCGACGCGCCGGCTGACTCCGGTGCCCTTCGCGTGGTGGACCTCCGCTCACCTGGGAGACGTTCGCTGATCCGGGTGAACGGGCTCGAGCGGTCGATCGATGCGTCGGGCGTGAGTGCGCCCTTCATGGTGCCCGGCACGCCGACGATCACCGTTGATGGGGTGACGACGGACATACGTCCGGGAACCTCTGCTCAAGCGTCGCTGCTGTTCGTGACCGACGGACCGCGTGGAGCGCTCGCCGGTTCGTTCCAGCAAGCCGTCGTCGGAATCGATTCGTTGCGCTCGCAGGTCGTGCCGGTCGTCGTTGAGCGGCAGCGATCCTCTCTCGGGCAGTTCGTCGGATCGTTGGCCCTGGTCATCGTGGCCACGGCCGCCGCAGTCAGCTCGATGTTGGTGTTCCGCTCTCGTTCGCGGGAGGACCGGGTCCGCAACCTCATGGCCCGGTCGTTCGGCCTCTAGCGAGCCTCCGATGGTCGCCGGTCGGCTCAGCGGATCCGGTCGACGATCTTGGCGAGACGCCGCTGGCCGTTGCGCAGCGTCGACTCCACCGAGAGCAGCTCGGCACCGAGCACCTCGCCGCCCTTCTCCTTTTGCTGATTGCGGCCGAGATCATCGAGTCGCCTGTTCAGGTCACCCAGCGCTGACTCGATGGAGGAGAGCTCGGCTTTGATCGACGTGATCGTCATGGTCGGTCAAGTCTGGCCGAAGCAGACAAGGACGGCCCTCGCGCTGTCGTTGTTGCGTTTCGGCGGTCCGGGCTCGACGCGAGACCGCTAGCGTTGCCTGCCTTATGGCGCTCGTACTTCCCGGTCGATTGGCCGTTCGTGAGGACCTGACGGCACTCGAGGGGTATCACTCACCGCAGGTGCATGTCGATGTGCGGCTGAACACCAACGAGAGTCCTTTCCCGCCGCCTGCGCAGTGGCAAGAGCTCCTGGCCGACGAGGTCGGATCCATCGACTTCCACCGCTACCCCGATCGCGGTGCCACGGCGCTGCGTCAAGACATCGCCGAGCTCCACCGCGTGCAGCCCGAACAGGTCTTTGTGGCGAACGGGTCGAACGAGGTGCTCCAGACCATCCTGCTCACCTTCAGTGGATTCGGACGTCGGGTGCTGACCTTCGAGCCCACCTACGCCATGCACGGCCAGATCGCCCGCGTCGTCGGCGCCACCGTGGTGGCGGAGCAGCGGCGTTCCCTGGGTGGCCTCGTTGCCGAGGAGGTCGTCGCGGCGATCCAATCGCATCGGCCGGCCGTCACCTTCCTGTGCTCGCCGAACAACCCGACGGGTGTGCTGGAGACGCGCGACGTCATCGAGCACGCGGTTTCGGCCGTCGCCGAGCTGCCGGGGCTGCTCGTTGTTGATGAGGCCTACGGCCAGTTCGCTCCGTGGTCAGCCCAGGAGCTGTTCTCGGAAGAGGCGCCGCTGATCATCACGCGGACGTTCTCGAAGACATGGTCGATGGCGGCGGCCCGGCTCGGATACTGCATCGCTCCCACCTGGGTCGTGGCCGAGCTCGACAAGGTGGTGTTGCCGTATCACCTCGACTCGATGAAGCAGGCGGCCGGCCGTCTGGCGTTGCGATTCGAGCGGCAGATGCGGGCGCGCGTTGAAGAACTCGTGCTGGAGCGGGAGCGATTGGTACGCGCGCTTTCGACACTCGACGTTGAAGTGTGGCCGTCGTCTGCCAACTTCGTGCTGTTCCGGCCCCGCTCCGCCGACGCTCACGGCATTTGGCGCGGTCTCGTCGACCGGAGTGTGCTGATCCGCAACTGCGCCTCGTGGCCCGGACTCGACGGGTGCCTTCGGGTCACCGTGGGGACCCCGGAAGAGGATGATCGATTCGTCGCTGCGCTCGGCGACGTGATGGCATGAACGACAACGCGAAACCGCCGACGGCTCGTGCCCAGGATCGACCGGTTTCCACGGGCGCTCTGCGGCGTCGATTCGCCGAGCGCCGCCGGACGACGAAGGAGACGTCGATCGTCGTTGCCGTTGATATCGATGGAACTGGCGTTGTTGATGTGGCCACCGGCATACCCTTCTACGACCACATGCTTGCCCAGCTCGGCAAGCACGGCGGCTGGGATCTCACGGTGCACTGCGTCGGCGACCTCGAGATCGACACCCATCACACGATTGAAGATGTCGGCATCGCGCTCGGTGAAACGATTCGTGAGGCGCTCGGGGACAAGGCGGGCGTTCGTCGATTCGCGTCGATTGCCGTGCCACTCGACGAGGCCCTCGTCGATGTGGCTCTCGACCTTTCCGGTCGACCGTTCCTGGTCTACGAAGTCGACCCCTCCGGCGGTCGAGGGGAGAACTTCTTACTCGGTGATCCCGGCTTCGACCCGCAGTTGGCGGAAGAGTTCTGGCGGGCGCTGGCAACCGCTGCGATGATCACGCTGCACGTGCGGATGATCAGCGGCAAGAACACCCATCACATCATCGAAGCGTCGTTCAAGGCGGTGGCTCGCGCCTTCCGTGATGCGGTTCGGATCGAATCGCCCGGTGGGGTGCCGTCGACCAAAGGCGTGCTGTGACCGCACCGAACGTCGTTGTCATCGACTACGGCATCGGCAACCTGCACTCGGCGTCGAAAGCGCTCGAACGAGCCGGTGCCCGGGTTGAGGTGTCGAGTGACCCGTCGGTGATCGCCGCGGCTGACGCGGTGTTGCTCCCCGGTGTCGGTGCGATGGGTCGCTGTATGGAATCGCTTGATTCCTATGGCCTGCGGTCGACCGTTCACGATTTCGCCGCCTCCGGACGGCCGTTCCTTGGGATCTGCGTCGGCATGCAGATGCTGCACGACGGGTCGGACGAGAACGGCGGGGTGGCCGGCCTCGGACTCGTTCCCGGCACAGTGCGCCGGGTGACCGGCGACGTGAAGCTGCCGCAGATGCAGTGGAACATTGTGACCTCCTACGCCGGCCGGCCATCGGTTCTGCTCGATGAGTCGGTCGAACCGTGGATGTACTTCGTCCACTCGTTCGCGCCAGAGCTGCACGACAACGTGGTCGGGGTCTGCGACTACGGCGGACCGGTGGGGGCGGTCGTGGAGCGGGGCTCGGTCATGGGGACCCAGTTCCATCCGGAAAAATCGTCGGCTTCGGGACTCGCGCTGCTCGCCAACTTCGTGCGACGGGCTTGGCTCGTTGCCAGCATCGGCTGAGCGATGGAGCTCTATCCCGCCATCGACATCCGTGACGGAAAGTGCGTTCGTCTCCGTCAGGGTGACTACGCCGACGAGACGATCTACGGCGACGATCCCGTGGCGGTCGCGCGTTCGTTCGCGGAGGCGGGAGCGGTGTGGATCCACACGGTCGACCTCGACGCGGCCCGCACGGGATCGGGCGCGAACCGTGCGGTTGTCGCGGCGATTGCCAAAGAAGTAGGCGCGCTGAATGTACGTGTGCAGTCGGGTGGAGGTGTTCGTTCGGAGCACGACATCGAGGAACTCCTCGGGCTCGGTGTGGCCAGGGTGATCGTGGGAACGCGGGCCGTGCAGGATCCCGAGTTCATTTCGTCGGTGGCGCCGCGCTTTGCGGGTCAGGTCGGTGTCGGACTCGATGCCCGGGCGCTGACCGACGGGTCCTATGAGGTCGCCGCGCACGGTTGGACGGCCGGCACCGGCGTGGAGCTGTTCAGCCTGTTGTCCCGTTTCGACGACGTGGGCGTGGCCGCCGCGGTGATCACCGAGATCGGTCGTGATGGGATGCTGACGGGTCCGGATGTGGACGGCCTTGCACGTGCGCTCGATGCGTCGTCCATCGACATCATCGCCAGTGGTGGGGTTTCGTCGCTCGGTGACCTCTCGGTACTCGGCGGGCTGGTGTCGCGGCGTGACGGTCGCCGTCTCGCTGGGGCGATTGCCGGAAAGGCGATCTACGAACACCGCTTTACGGTTCACGAAGGGGTCGTCACGTGTCGCGTGGCATCGGGAGCTGTTTCGAGCGCCGAGGGCTGACATGGGACTACGTGACCGCATTTCATCGCTGTTCGCCACCGGCGATCCGTTGCTCGGTCGGATCAAGATGCCGTGTCATGCCGTCTACGTGCATTGGGAGTTCCCGGCGCCACTCGACGTGCTCGAGTTCGACATCACGATCTACAACGATCCGGGGACGGATGTGGGGGAGTACCTCGCTCCGTATTCCGGCTACATCGACGGTTCGCAGTTCTACTTCGGCCTGCAGACCGACATTCAGCATCCCGAGACCATGGAAGGCGTGGGGAAGGGACTCATCTTCTCCACCTGGTGGTCGTTCGACGCCGCCGATATTCGCGTCGCCGACGACGGCTTCTTCCAACTCGGCACCCATGAGGGACGCTTCGTGGGCGTGCGCCGAACGTTCGACTGGACGGTCGGTGACTATCGGGTGGCCATCACCCGTGCCGAGGTCGATGTGGTCAACGGCCGAGAGCTTGATTGGTTCGACCTCACCATCGTGCCCATCGCGCCGAAGGCCCCCGATGACGCTGGCCGACCGGAGCCGACCGGCGAATCGACGTGGATCGGGGCGATGCGCTTCCCCCGACGAATGAGCGGTGTGCCGGCGCGCATCGAAGCGCATGCCCCGTTGTTCATGGAGGTGTATTCGGGGGCCGACACATGGGGCGAGGTTGCACCGTGGCATGTCGACCTGATGGCGTATGGCAATGGTGTGCGCTGCCCGGCCGGCCGCACGGAGTATGCGCGCTATCCCCATGGGCAGCTCATGCCGAACGCGGATGCCTTCGTGGACGCGTCGCGAGATCGTGTGCACGTGCATTTCGGTGGCGACGTGGCCCAGACCAGCGGGCCGCAGGGCTGGAGCTGACGGATGCGGATCGTTGTGGCCCGGTGCACCGTGGTCTACGAGGGCAGGCTCGTGGCCACGCTGCCGGATCACACCCGTCTGCTGATGGTCAAGGCCGACGGCTGCGTCGCCATCCATTCCGACGGCGGTGCCTACAAGCCGCTCAACTGGATGACCGCCCCGAACACCGTGCGCGAGACCATGGCTGCGGACGGACGTTCGGGGGAGTGGGTCGTGACCAACCCGAAGGCTGAGACCCTGCGGATCACGCTGCACGAGATCCACTCCGACTCCGCCCACGATCTCGGCATCGATCCCGGTCTGCAGAAGGAGGGCGTGGAAGCCGAGCTGCAGGAACTGCTAAGTGAACGTACGGACATGCTTGCGCCGGGTCTCACGCTCGTACGACGCGAGTACCCGACCGAGGTCGGACCCGTTGACCTGCTGTGTAAGGACGCCGAAGGGCGAACGGTGGCCGTCGAGATCAAGCGCCGCGGTGAGATCGACGGGGTGGAGCAGCTCACCCGCTACGTGGAGTTCCTCAACCGCGATCCGATGCTCGCACCGGTGCGGGGCATGTTCGTGGCCCAGGAGATCAAGCCCCAGGCGAAGGTGCTCGCCACCGACCGCGGCATCGCGTGGGTCGAGGTCGACTACGACGAGCTCCGCGACCGTCCGTCGAACGTGTTGCGCCTGTTCTGACCCCGGTCTTGGTGCGGGCTTGTCGTCGGACTTGGACTTGGGCTCGCGCTTCGACTCGGGCTCGGGACAGCCTGGGGCGGCTGCGGGTTCCGATCGGTGCCGCCCGTGTTCCGTCGGGAGCGCGGTTGCGCAGAGCGATGGAATCGCCGCCGGCCGCCCGTGGTTTCGGTTGTCTAGAAACGGGTGACCGCTCGACGATGGTCGGTTTGGAAGCGACGAGCTGAGGTGGTGACATCGGGTCGGCGAGCCGCCGTCTAGGCGGCCTGGAGTCGGACGGGTGGTCCGGTGGTGAGGATGGTGCCGTCGGGGAGGGTGATGGTGAGGTGGCGGTTGGGTTGGAGGGTGAGTTTCCAGCCGCCTTCGTGGATTGCGTGGTGGTGTTTGCTGCAAACGGGGAGCAGGTTGGCGAGGTCGGTGGGTCCGCCGTGTTCCCAGTAGTGGACGTGGTGCGGTTTGGTGAACTCGAACGCCACGCAGCATCCGGGCACGGCACAGGTCGGGTAGAGCGCTCGGAGGGCGCGTCGTTGTGCCCGGGATGCGAGGCGGGTGGTGCGTCCGAGGTTCATCTCTCCGGGGGCGTGGAGCACAACGCCGTTGTGGACGATCACGGGGTGGGCGTCGGCCCGCTGGAACAGTTCTTCGAGCGCTCGCGGTGGGAGTTCGATGGGGAGTCCCCAGTCGACGACGGGCGATCCGCGGTTGGCGTCGAGGGTTTCTTGGCGGGCGTCGACGACCACGACGATCTCGGGCCGACCGAGCCTGCTCGGTCCGGTCCGGAAGGACTCCGACCATTCGTCGAGGTTGTCGTCGGTGTGGCAGTCGTTCCCCCTTGCATGGCCGTCGCTGTTGTCCTCGTTGCACGCTTTGTCCGACGACCCTTCCGGTTCGTTCGGAACTACCGTGAGACCGACGGACTGCTGTTGTTGCATGATGAGCGCGAGCAGCGCAAGGGCGCGGAGGTGGTCCTGTTTCGCTCCGGGGTCCGTTGGGCAGGTGGACGGGACGCGTTCGGCGAACAGCGCGGCGACCATGGCCTGGAGGTGGTTGTGCAGCTTGACGCCGCTCAAGGGGTCGAATCGGCCCGACAGCCGGAACATGCCGGTTCGCTTGTCCGTCCAGGTGTGCAATGCGGTGTCGCGCCGTTGTTGGGTGAAGCGGGTCATACCGTCGTCGTTCTCGAGTGCACGTGCGGCACGGTTCAGTGCGCGCGCAAGGTCATCGGGCGTGGCGTTTGTGGCCGCCGCATCATCGATCAGTTCCGGCAACCTTGCGGCGAACGCGTTGGCGTGCTTCTCGTCGATGGTTCGCAGGACTTTGGTGACGGTGTCGACGTGGGCCGCCTGCAACGCTCCGCTCTCCAGGGGTGCGGTGAGCGATGGCACGGCGGTGAGTGTGGCGGCTCGTTCGTAGACCTGATCGCCGGCGCGGGCATGACGCTGGGTGGCTTTGGCAAGCTCGGCCGGTGCGGTGGGGCTGAGCTCGTGGAGTCGGAGTGCCGCTTCGACTTCGAGGGCGTCGAGGAACCCGCGCAGCCGCTGGACTCGGGAGAGGAAGGAGATCGTGGCGCGCTGGTCGGCGACTGCGATGTGTACTCGGCGAAGGTCGCCGATGAGCTCGTCTGCCACAGCAAAGTCCATGCGTACAAGTGTACGAAGTGGGTATGACAGTTCCGGCGTGTTTGGGTGGCTATTCAGGAATTTCTTCGAAGTCTGCTGAACAGATCGTGGTCGGAAGCCGCGTCTCTCCCGGGATGCCCGAGAGCGACTCCTACGAGTGCTCGTTGCCGACTCGGGCTTGCAGCCCAAAACGCGTGGAGCGCACGCACAGCGCCGGGTATGCGTGTATTTGCGACGCCGCTGGGCCGAGCGAAGTGTCCGCCCTCGATCAGGCGTTCGGGTGCGCGACGCCAGACGCTTGAGCTCATAGGGCTTCGTGTCCCAGCAGCAGGTCGAACATCGACTGCCGCAACCACTGTTCGTAGTGCGCTAGGTCCCAGGCGAGGCCATGGGTCATCTGCAGGTAGGTCTCCGGGGAAGTGAGGAGCCACACGGACGCGGTGGCCTCGTCGGGCGTTCGATCGGATCGGAGCTGCGAGGCGTCGTGGAGGGCGGCGACGAAGGCGGCGGCGTCCTGCTGACGTCGATCCTGTCCAAGGCGCCAAAGGGCGGCGGCGTCGGGGTCGGCGACCGCGGCCTGAGCGGCGGTGCGGAACACACCTCCTGCGGACTGCATTACCCGGCGGGTCGCCGCTGTGAACGCAGCGACTCGTTCAACGCCGGTCGGTGCTTGGAACGCATCGAGCGCCCATGACCGCCGTGCCACTGGCACTGCGCTTTGGTCGCCGACCATCGAGACGTCGACGAGGCGGCTGAGCAGACGGACCTTGGTGCCGAACACCTTGTAGACGGTGCGGGGGTTCACGCCGGCCGCGTTGGCGATGGTGTCGAGCGAGGTGCCGACGTAGCCGTTCTCGGCGAACGCTGTCTCGGCGGCAGCCAGGATCCGTCGTTCGGTCTCGAGGGCGCGCTCGCGTCTCACCGGGCTGTCGTAGCGCCGGTTCGGTTGTGCCGACCGTTGCGCCTTGACGGGATCGCTCATGGGGACCATGATAGGCCATATGAAGGCACTAAGACTGCCCCGAATATGGAGATGCCCATGACCGGTGAAGACCTCGTTGCAGGCGCAGCACGGGTTGCCGCCTCTGCAAGTGTGGGCGCTGACGACGCGGAGCGGCTCCGCACGATGCCGCGCGACTTGGTCGAACGGATTCGAGCCGAGGGCCTGTTCCGGATGGCCATGCCTGCTGATCTCGGCGGTCTGGAGGTGGACCCGATCACTATCGTCACGGCCATCGAGACCGTTGCGCGGGCCGACGGGTCCGCCGGATGGACCGTCTTGATAGGCAACTCGACCGCCTTCTTCGCATGGCTCGAGCCAAGCGCCGCCAAGGAGATGCTCGGCGAATCCACGGACGTGGTTTCAACCAGCATGTTCGCCCCGCTCGGTCGTGCCCGTCGCAACCGCGACGACCTCGTCATAGACGGGAGGTGGCCGTTCAACAGCGGTTGCATCCACGCCGACTGGTACCAGGTCGGCGTCGTCGTCATGGACGGCGACCAACCAGCCACACGGCCCGACGGCGCCCCCGACCTGCGGTTCGCCTACTTCCCGGCTGGGATGGCCGAGATCCACGACACCTGGCACTCGACCGGCCTGCGCGGCACCGGTAGCCACGACATCGAGGTCCGCGAACTCCGCATCCCCGCCGAACACTCGGCGGCCCCGATGCTCGATCCCGCACGCCGGGACGGGCCGCTCTGGCAGCTGGGGTTCTTTCCCCTGCTGTCGGTGCTCATGAGCGGGTTCCCGCTTGGCGTCGCCCGCCGCGCCCTCGACGAGCTGACCCAACTCGCGCCGACCAAGCGCCGAGGTGGCAGCCGATCCACCATCGCCGAGGACCCCCGCGTGCAGTTCGACGTCGGCCGAGCCGAAGCAGTGCTCCAGAGCGCCAAGACCTTCGTTCACCACACGATCGAGGATGCCTGGACAACGATCGACACCGGGGCGGCCGCGACGCCGGCCCAGCTAGGCCGGCTCACGTTGGCGGGCCAGCAGGCCATGGATGCGGCGATCACGGCCGTCGACTTAGCGTTTGGCTACGCGGGTGCAGGCATCGTGTATGCGGGACACCCCCTCGAACGGTGCTTCCGCGACATCCACACCGCCAACCAGCACATCGCCTTCAGTGGCGAGGCCTTCAGCGCCTATGCCCGGGGCCGCTTCAACCTCTGACGCACGTGGGTCGAGCCGAGCCCGGCAGCCGCTCGGCGACGGATCTCGCGAGTCCCGAACTGCCGATCGAGGGCACCCGATACGACCACTCGATACCCCACGGTGGGCAGACCGCGCGCCTGCATCAACCGACTGTGTGCGCCCTGGCGGGAGTTGCCGAACGCCGGAAATCGAGCAGCTACCTGTCAGGGTTTGCGACTATCGAGTCGCCCTGGCTCGCGCCGGAGTCAGCCTGCAAACCGGGCTGGGTGGGAGTTCAACGCGAGCAACCCATCGTCGACCGCAACATGCGCAGTCAACGCATCACAAGCGCCTGCTCAGACCGCAAACTTCGAATACGACTGTTTGGCCGCGAGGATCACGTGATCCTCGACCGCGTTCTCCCGATCGACATTGGCGAGCGCGTACTCGGGTGACGTCATCATCGAGAGGAACGCCGAGCGCGACGGGTACCAGACCACGACGACCCAGTCCCAACGGTCATCGCCGAGGTCTCCGAAGGCCGCACCCTCGACGTGTCCGGCCCACAAGACGGTTCCGCCCACCCCCTTGAGCAAAGGCATGTCCGCCTTGCTGTAGCGGGAGTATGCGTCCCACCCACTGCCGATTCCATCACGCGAAAGCTCACGGAACCGGACCAGGTTGACCATCACCACGGGACCGTCATCCGGCAGCGACGCCAGGAACTGATGATTGAGATCCTTTGGAGCGTTCGGCAGCGATTGCCTGCTCGCCTGGTCGTCCGCCACGGCGTCAATCTACCAACGAACCCTGTCTTCGCTCGTTTTTCGGCGATCCTGACGTGTCCGTCCCCCAGTGGCTGGGTGCCACGATGTGGTGATGCGCAAGTTCGTGATCATGGGGGTGCAAGGCAGTGGGAAGGGCACCCAGAGCTCGAAGCTGTGCGAGGCCTTCGGACTCGAGCACATCAGTGTGGGTGACATCTTCCGCTGGAACATCGCCCACCACACCAAGCTCGGCGCACAGGTTCGACGACTGGTCGATGCCGGCCATCTCGTCAGCGACGACATCGTTGAGAGTGTCGTCCGAGATCGACTCGAACAACACGATTGGAACCACGGGTTCGTGATCGACGGCTTTCCCCGCAACGTGCCCCAGGCCGAGTTCTTCCTCGAGAGCTACGACATCGACGCGGCGATCGTGCTCGATCTGCCCGACGACGAGGTCCAGCGGAGGGTGCTGTCGCGACGGGTCTGCTCGCGGTGCGGGCTCGACTACAACCTGATCGCGCACCGTCCAGCGGTCCCCGACGTCTGCGACGTGTGCGGTGGAGGCCTCGAAAAGCGCGAAGACGACACTCCCGAGGCTCTGGCGCGAAGACTGGCCGACTACTACGCGAAGACCGAGCCGGTGATCGACGTGTTCGGTCGCAAGGAGCTGGTCGTCCGCATCGATGCCACACCGTCGAAGGACGAGGTGTTCGCCGCCATCACCGATGCGGTCGGGCTCGCCCGGTCGGGGTCGTTTCGCTGAGCGAATCCGGTGTACCTCCCGTTGCGAGGTCACGTGAACGTGGATGCGAGCCTTCGACGAGTACGGTCCTGGGCGTGCGCACCCGAAATTCTTCCCGTCGTGAAGCAACGGAAACGTGCGGGGAACGGCGATGAACACCTATGTGGCGCTCCTGCGCGCGGTCAACGTCGGCGGGACGGGGAAGCTTCCGATGGCTGACCTGCGTGAGATGTGCGAGCGGGTCGGTTTCATCAACGTGCGGACCTACATCGCCAGCGGCAATGTGGTCTTCGCCAGTGCGTCCTCGGCATCCGAGGTGCAGAGGGACCTCAACGACGTGCTCGCGGAATACGCCGGGAAGCCCGTCGGTGTGGTTGTGCTCACTCCCGAGGAGATGGCGACGGCACTTGGGGAGAATCCGTTCGCCGATCGCGCCCCGAACCACACGATGGCGATCTTTCTCGACAGTGCGCCGCCGCCCACGGCACTGGATCGAGTGAGCGGTCGACAGAACGAAGAGCTTGCCCTCGGACAACGCGTGATCTACGTGCACTACGGCGACGGCATGGCCGACTCGAAGCTCAAGATCCCCGCCGCGGCAAAGGGCACCGCCCGGAACATGAACACGGTCGCCGCACTTGTCAGGCTCTCCGGCTGACGAACAGCGAGGCCGCCGGATCCGGCGCTGACCTCGTTCGTTTCTGTACGTCAACTCCAGCCCTGCGCCACGAGCTGGCCGAAACAATGCGCGGGTCCGACGGCGCAGCGGGGAGCCGCACCTCGACGGGTTCGTGGCCATCCCGCAGGTGACCTCCGCGAAGCGCAGCGGGATCTGGGCGGTCAGCCCAGATGCAGCGGTCGGGGTGGGCCGCAGTTTGGCCGTGTCACAACGGACATCACGAAGCCGTCGTGGTCGGACCACCATCCGTCGAGGGCCGTGCCATCGGGCGAACTCACCCGAAGGGATTGCCAGGCACCGGGGGAGTCATGGATGTCAACCGTAAGCGCGCGTATATCGAGTCGCAGACCCTCGCGTTCCACCTTCGCCGCCGCCTCCTTGGCGGTCCAGATGAGGTTTGCCATGCGGTGGCGGTCGGGCCCGGCCGCCACCACCCGTTGCTGATCGGCCTCGGCCAACCACTCGGCGACGAACGCGTCGGACCGCGGCTCGACGACCTCCAGATCACATCCCACCACCACCGGGCAGTCGGCCACGGCGGCGATTGCCCGTCCCGCCCGATGACTGATCGACAGCGATACGGCCAGCCGGCGTCCGTGTCGGAAGGCCTCCGGCGCCCCGTCGTCGGCCGCGCGCACCACGATGTCGTCGGGGGTCTCGCCGAGCCATGCGCCCACCGCGTGCTTAGCCGCGAACCGGCCCATGCGCCACTCGCGGCGCCGCTTGTCGATGCGCAGCACGGTCTGCACCGCGCGTTCGTCGGGATGGAGCCAAGCGTCGCCGTCGGGCACCTCGGCGTCGGCGATCGCCAGCCACCCGGTGGAGCTCACGACGGTGGGGCCGTCCGCTCGCGTTCACGGTCCATGCCCCGCTCCACGGCCTCGATGAGGAGCGGACGCAACCGGGCGATCGGGATGATCGCGTCGACCGATCCGACGTCGCGTGCCCGCTCGACAGAGTGGATCCGGTCGAACTCGGCGGCCACCTCGCCGAGCTTCTCCGATCGAACGACGGCGGTGACCGCTGTCAACTGCTCACGTAACCGGGCCCGCTCCGGCCCGGTAGCCGCGGCTGACTGCTCCTGCACGGCCGCCACCCGCGGATCCTTGCGGGTGCGGGCGCTGACATCGCCGGCGAACACCACTGCGGCGGCCGGTGCGCCGCCGATCACCGACGCCCGGGACCCCTCTACGGCGAGCACGGTCATGTTGTCGTTCAGCTTCCCGGAGAAGACCACGAAGGCGCCGCCGTGGTAGCGCGAGACCACGCAGAAGACGATGGGTCCGCGGAAGTTCACCACGGCCCGACCGATCTCGGCGCCGTACTCGAGCTGCACCGAACGCATCGAGTCCGGTGAGCCGTCGAAGCCCGACAGGTTGGCGATGACAACGAGTGGACGATTGCCGCTCGCCGAGTTTACGGCCCGGGCGACCTTCTTCGACGACTTCGGGAACAGCGTCCCCGACGTCCACTGGTTCGGCCCATCAGCGGGCACGTCGCCCAGACGGCGGAGGTTGCGCGACTCGAATCCCAGGAGCAGCACCGGGTACCCCCCCAGATGCGCATCCCACACGACGGCGGCGTCGGCGTCACGCATCGAGGGCCAGCGCTCGAGCGGCTCGTGATCCTGATCAGCCGCCGCACGCATGACGGCGCGGATATCGAACGGGAGCTTACGGTCGGGGTTCTTCTCGATGGAGAACACGTCACCGATGGTGGCGAACTCGCTGTCGGGCAGGTGGTGCGGTGACGAACGAACGTCGCGATCCACCGGATCGGCGGTGTAGGCCCGGCGGGGGAACCGCTCGCCGGGCGCCCGGTACGCGTGGTCGTGGTGGGCGAGCAGGACCCCGATCGCCGCTCCGAGGTCAGGCGCCCAGTACTGCGCCTGGCCGTTCGGCCCCATGATCCGCTCGTACCCGCCGATCCCGAAGTTGTCCTCCGCCGACACGCCGCCCGAGTAGTCCAGCGCCTGTTTGCCGGTGAGCACCATGGCCGATTCGGGCATCATGACCAGGATTCCTTTGGTGTGCATCAGCATCGTCGCCTCGGCGTTCCAGTACGGCTGCGCACCGACGTTGATGCCCGTCACCACCACGTTGATCTCACCGCCCGCCTGCGTGAAGTCGATGATCCGGCGCAGCACTGCGGCGATCCAGTCCATGTTCTCCGTGCCCGAATCCATGGCGATCCGGGCCCCCGACGACAGGGCGAACCAGTCGAGCGGGATGTCGAGCTCCGCCGCCAGATCCAACGCGGCGTTGATGCGACGGCACTCAGGCTCGGCCAGCGACCCGAGCGCGCGCGTCGGATCGCCGAGCAGCACCACCCGGCGCATGCCCCCCGGGTAGCGGTTGGTGGTGTTGGCCACCACGCCGACCACGATGCCGGCCAGGTTCAGCCCCGGCGGACGTTCAACGGGAACGAGCCGGCCCTCGTCGTCGAGGTCGTACTCCACGAAGCTGCCACCGGTGATCTCGGGTCGCCCCCCGGCACCCGGCGCCGTGACGAGTCCGATCAGCTCATAGGGATACGGAGTGCCACGCCGACGGGCGGATACCACCTTGCGGGTGTACTCATCGAGCGAACCGAGGGCCATGGCCGGAGGGTCGATCTCGGTGACGACGAACCCGGCCCCGGCTGCACTCGACAGCCGCAGGACGCGCTCGCGGGGTTCGCCGGTGGCCGGATCGGGCCGCCGACAGCGAACGTCGATGAGCTCGAGACCGAGGCCGTCGGTGGCCGGTGCCAGTCGAGTGGCGAGGCCGTTGGCGTCGGCCAGCGACAGGTCGAACAGCGGCCAGACATGCAGCACCACGCGGTTCCACAGCAGACGCTGTTCGGGCGGACGGCCGCTTTGGAACTGGCGGATGCCGGCCAGAGCTTCGAGGAGATGGCGCTCCAACGTCGGGAGGGCCACGATCCGTCCGTCTTCAGCAAGCACCGGGGTGAGATCGCGCACTTCGGCGAACGCGAACAGCCGCTCGTCTTTGGCGTTTTCGAGCGCGGTCCCGTGGAACAGGTAGACGTCCTCGGCCGCAGGAAGGCGGCGCAGATCGAAACTTCGAAGGCGCGACAGCTCCAGGCGCGCCGCCATCAACGGATGCAGTCCGCGAAGGAACGCGTCCTCGACGAACCCGTCCGGCGTCGACCGGAACGTGACGTGGGCGATCGAGCCCATGCCTCGATGGGCTCCGTTGCGCTTGACGGCCACGACGATCCGCCGCACCGTCGGTGGCGGCGGGTGCTCGGCCAACGACTCGGCCACGCGTGCGGCTACCTCGGACTCCTGCAGCTCCGGCTCGTCCGACCAGGCGTAGAGGTCCACCACGCACGGTGCATCGGGTGTGACATCGGCCAGCAGCGCAGGGAGACGTTGCAGGGCGGAGGAGAGCGCACTCAGCTCGCACGTCGTCGTGAGCATCTCCACCACGCCTTCGCTCGGGTCACGGTAGATGGCCCGCACGGCGGGGCAGTCGCCGATGGTGACCGAGTGGAACCCCTCCGGCCGGCGGAGGCGGTAGTACCGGCGGGTGATGGTCTCGAGCGCCAGCTGGGCCAGACGGGGTTCGGCACCCGGGATGCGGGCCAGCAGCAGCGGGGCCAGGGGTTCCGAGCAGGCCACCAGCTCGGCCATATGGGCCTCGTGCTGCGGACCGTCGACGGTGTCGACAAGCGCGGCGAGGTGAGCGTCCATCTCGTCGTAGCGGGACTGTCGCGCCAGCGCGATCATCGGCTCGTCGAAGCGACGCAATCGGACGTCTCGAGCCAGGTCGGCCACCACCGGGTAGCGCTGCTGCGTGGCGGTGATCAGATGGTCGAGCACGTCGCGTAGCCCCGGGTGTGGGGTCGACGGAGCGGCGTGCAGGACCCGTCCGAGCGCACCGATGACGACCGGCATCTGGGCGCTCACCCGCTGCTGCGACTGGAAGATCCAGTACAGCGCATCGCGGAGCGCCGCCGAAGGCTCGAGGTCCTCGATGCCGTAGTGCCGCAACGCCCGTGCCAGCTGGTCCATGAAGCGGGCGGGCACCGCCTCGGTGGCCGCGTCGAGCGAACGAAGGAACGCGAAGAAGTGCTCTTGCGCGCTGTGGGCGAGGAGATCTTCCGGATCGGCGTCCTGGCGGGCGCGCAGCACCGCCCGGAGGTCGGCGAACTGCTCGATCAGGAGCTGATCACCGGCCTCCGTTGCGTGGAGGTCGGCCAGCCCGGCAGCCGCTTCCGCCAGCGCGACGTCGGCGCGGCGGACCTCGGCCGTATCGACGTCGTAGCCGAGCAGGGTGTGCTGCAGCACGTCGAGGCTGCGGGTCCAGCGGGCGAGCGGTCCGTCCTCGGCGACCGGAGTGGCTGCCAGGAGCGAGCCGGCCGGCGAACCGAGGTTCGTGACCGTGTCGAGTTGCACGAGCGGTCCGCCCTCCGGCACCTGGCTGTTGGCCCCGACGAACAGCCGCCGGACCCGCCCAGCCACGGGAGCGACAACGGCCGTCGTCATCTTCATGCTCTCGATGACGGCCACGGTGGCTCCCTTCGCCACCTCGTCACCCTCCGCCACCGGGATCATGACGACGACTCCGGGGCCGGGTGAGCGGATGATGCCCCTGTCGTCTCGCGTGAGACGGTGGGCCACGCCATCGACTTCGACGAGATGGGTGTCGCCCCGAAGGGACGACACGACCCGCGCCCGGCGGGCGCCGAAGCGGACGCGGCTCTCGAACGGCCCGACCCGCTCCACCTCCACCTCCGCGGTGACCGCTGCGGCCTGCATGCGGTACGTGGTGGCACTGCGACGCGACACGAGCAGTGAGTGCAGATCGCCCCGGTGGATCAGTTCCACCGGGCGGCTGAGGTCGGTGGTGGCCTCGGGTCGGCCGCGCCGCGCCTTGGCATAGAACGACGTCTGGTCAGCCACCAGATCGGCGTCGTAGGCGTCGGCGGCGGCGACCAACAGCGCCAGGTCGGCCAGGCGCTCGGGGTCGGATCCGCCCTGCGCGGCGAACCGGGTGATCCAGCCGACGTCGGCCGTGCCCGAACGCACCTCGGGCTGGTCCAGGAGGTCGAGGAGGAATGCCTTGCCCGTGGCCACGCCCTCCACGACGACGACGAGGTCGAGCAGGGCCTGGCGCAAGCGCACCAGCGATTCGGCCCGGTCCCGCCCACGGGCGACGATCCGCGCCACCTGCACGTCCGCCCCGGCGGGCAGGGTGTCACCCTCCGCCGTACCCACGTCGGTACGCAAACCTGGACCCGTGGGGAGACGGAGGAGCCCCACCTTGCCGCCGTGCTCGGCGGGCGCGGCGCCGAGCTGTTCGGTGAGGATGGCGACGGCGACGGCATGACCCCGTGGTGCGGGCGGCGTCGGCGCCAGCTCGACACCAAGCGCCAGTTCCAACTGGAGGCGGGCGAGGTCCAGACCCGTCGTGACCTCGGTGACGTCGTGCCCTTCCGTGAGCCACGGCTCGAACCCGAGCAGCCGCACCCCGGCGCTGGTCGGGTCGAACGCCAGGCGAATCGTCGCCACGCCGTGCAAGCGAACCCCGCGGGCCACCCGTTCGGCCGCGGCGGTGACCTCCGCGAACCGGGCGGCGGTCATCGCCGGGCAGTCCGACTCGAGTATCAGCAGGTGACTGGTCGATCGCAGGGTCACGTCGCGCACACCGGTGACCCAGACCGTGTCCCGGTGATCGACCGCCACCTGGGCCTCCAGGACCCGGTCGCCGTCCGACGGCACCGGGCTCACCGCTACTCCGCTGGAGGCACCCACGGCATCCAGACCGGCCGCAGCATCTATGCCGATGGTCGCGCCGAGCCACCGGATGCCCAGCCGGTCGCACATCGCTGACGCCATGCCGACCACAGGACCAAGGCCCCATGCCGCGTCAACGCCGGCTTCGCGCAGCGCCCGCTCCAGGACGTCCGGATCGGTGATGGCTCCCGTCGGCAGCTCGTAGGCGTCGTCGGCCTCTCGGACGTAGAGCGCGTTGCGCTCGCCGGGCGGATGGATGGCGACGATCTCGAGCGCCACCCCCGTGGCCTGACGGTGCTCGCGCAGCGCATGGACGAGGCGCAGCGCCACGGCGCCACGGTTGAACAGGGCCACCCGCCCGATCGGCTCGGCGGGCGCTCCCTGCGCAGTGTCGGCAGGCATGGTCATCTCAGGTCATCGCCTCGCGCAGCGGGACGAGGGCGTCGTCGTCGACCGGAGTCGGGACGGCGATGGTCTCGTAGCCCGTGAGCTCGACTCGGATCACGCCGTCAGCGTCCACGACGACGGCATCGGCGCCCCCGTGCTCCCCGACGGCGGTGACGAGGGCGCGCCACCCGCCCGTCCCAGAGCCCAGCCGAACGACGACCCGGGCGACGCGATGGGGAAGGGCCATGGTGCCGGTGGTGCCGAGCTGATGGATGCCCGCGGTCTGGAAGCACAGCTCGATCAGCCGCGGATCCATCAACGTCGGCCGATCGCTCGGATCGTGGTTGGCCGGGAGGTCCGCGGCAAATCGTCCCGCAGCACCCTCATCGACCCGCCAGGCGCCGGCAAGCACCTGGTACGTCGGCCCATGGAAGTACACCCGGTAGATCTCCTGCGGCGTCACGACGGAGCCCGTGGGCTCCGCCACCACCGCGGTCTCACCGGGCCCGGGCGGTTCGGCGGAGAGTCGCACCCGGCCGGTGAAGTGCGTGGTGACCTGCTCGCCCTGGCCGGCCAGCGACCGACGGCCGACGAGTCGGCACTCGGCCACCAGCTCATCACCATCGGGATGGAGCTGGGCGATGATCTCCAGCGTCCGTGGCTCGTCCCGATAGAACTTGCACGGCGCCAGGAACTCGACGTCCTCGACCGCGACCACCGACCAACCGGGGGCGGCGAGCGCGGCCGTCTCGGCAAACGCCTCGATGCCCATCACTCCGGGCAGCACCGGGGTGCCGTCGATGCGATGGTCGTCGAGGAATCCCTGCACGGTCGGGTACAGCGTGGTGCGCACGACGATCCCGTCGCGAAGTGTCCATGCGGCCACGTCGCCGATCATCGGACCGAGTACGCCGAGATCACCGGTGGCCGCCGCAGGATCGAGTCCACCGAGTTCGTCGCGCTCGTCGAGCAGCAGCCCGAGGCGCCCGGCGACCACCACTTCCCGGCCGGGGCCGGATGCGGTGATCTCGTGGCGCACCGCCGCGATACCGATCTCCGGCGGGAGCATGTCGATGCCCGCCAGCGCCATCATCTTCGGGATCGACCCGCGGCTGGCCATGCCGATCGATGCCCACGCCGTCCAGTCGATGGCGATGCCGACGGTGCCGGGTCGGCTGGTGCGGAAGTTGGATACTGATGCGCACAGCAGGTCGTTGGCCGAGCTGTAGTCGGTCTGCCCACCGTTGCCGAATCGCCCAGCGATGGAGCTGAACACGACGGCCGCACCGAGTGGGGTGTCGCCGAGGCCGCGCAGCAGGTGGAACCAGCCGTCGGCCTTCACGTCGAAGACCAGGTCGAATTCCTTTTGCGGCTTGTCGGCGAGGAAGCGGCTGATCTCCAGACCAGCGCAGTGCAGCAGCACGTCCACGCCGGGACTCCGTCCGCGCACCGTCGCCATGACGGCCATCACGGCGTCGGCATCGGTGAGGTCCACCTGGTACCAGAGCGGCGTGCCGCCGGCCGAGCGGACGGCCTCGATGGCGTCGTGGGCGGCGCGAAGCCGCTCGATGCGGGCCAGCTCGCGGTCGACCAGGGCGGGTGTGGCGCGATCGCCCCGGTCGGTGATCCGTTGGGCCAGGTCGTGTTTCAGACCGTCCCTGTCCGACACGAACCGCTCCACGTCAGTGTCCGCGGGATCGGGTTCGGGCGTGAGGTCAAGGAGGTGGAAGGTCCCCCCCGATGCCCGTGCGAGGTCGGCGGTGATGGCCGACACGATGCTGCCCGCCGCCCCGGTGACGACGATGACGCTGTCGGCACCGAGCGATCGGCTCTCATCGGCGGTGACGGTCTGCTCGGCGAGCCCAACCGACCAGCGCTGGTCGTCGGTGCGGCCGACCTCGACCACCCCGCGATCGGCCAAGGTCTCGTCCACGAGGGCCGAGGCGATATCGGCCGGCGTGGCCGCAGAAGCGACGTCGACCACCTTTACGAGAGCGTCGCCGCGTTCACGGGCGTAGGCCTTCGTGAAGCCCCGCACGGCACCGCCCATCGGGCTCAGCGCCCCGCCTGCGTCGTAGCCGTGGCGGCCGCCCATCCGCGTGGCGCTCACCAGGAACGTGTGCGCCGGGGCGATGTCGTCGTAGAGGGCCCGCATCGTGGTGGCGAGCAGCTTCACGCGCACCCGGGTGGCCTCCTTCCAGGCCGACGGTTCCAGCTCGGCGAAGGGGCCCTCGTCGTCCAGGGCGGGCAGCCAGTAGACACCGGTGATGGCACCCTCACCACGCCACTTGGCGAGCTGGGTCTCGAGCGCCTTCGCCTTGGGTGCACCGTTGATCTGAAGGACCTCCACTCCGCGCTCGCGCAGCTGATCAGCCAGGGTCTCGGCCACGCCGCCCAGGTCCGCCATCATCACCACGCGCGTACCGGCGCCGAGGTCTACCCCGGTCGCAGCACACGCACCGAGGGTCGGACGCAGCACCGCGATCGGCACCCGTCGGGGAAACCCGGAGGCAACGTCGTCCGACGGGACGGTTGCGGGGCCGGCAGGTGTCTCGTTACCCGATGTCTCGTTGCCGTCGGTCTCGCCAGTAGGTGCGGTGGTGGCGAACTGGGGGGCGCGGTCGCGGACGAAGCCCAACACATGCTGGAGCGTCGGATAGTCACGGAGCTTGAGCTTCTCGTCACGTTCGATGCCATACGCGGCGCGGACGGTGGCGAACAGCTCAGCCTGCTTCACCGTATCGATACCCAGATCCGCTTCGAGATCGAGATCGAGATCGAGCATCTCCGGCGGATACCCG
>JANOHI010000008.1:0-2343 GCA_031406385.1 Acidimicrobiia bacterium | reverse complement strand
TCGCCGGGTTTCGCTTTCGTGATCGGGTCGAGCTGAGGCGCAGCAACTTGCGCGCTTCTGCGTCGATACCGGTGATCATCGGATCCAGATCGGGCACGCTGTCCCAATCGCCGGTCACGCCGAAGGCGACCCGGCCGTTGTACGACAGCATCGCGACGCCGACGCGCACTCCTTGGGACAGCGGTACAAACGGGACGTACTCGAGCAGTTCACGGCCGAGCGCGTAGAGCGGCCGTCGCGGCCCGGGCACATTGGTCGTCACGGTGTTGACGCGGTACTGCGGAAGCTGGCGGAGAAGTGCGGTCCCGCCGCGTAGCGCGGCCGACACGAGGAGCGGCGGAGCAAGCCGGCTCAGGGTCGAAAGCAGAAGCGCTCCGGCCTCGGCCTGGTGCGACGACTTGACCTCGGACATCTGCGCTCTGATGGCATCGAGGCGGGCCTTGCTGTCCGGCAGGTGAACCGGAAGATCAGCGATGATCGCGGTGACCTGGTTGTTCAGGGAGTGGTCGTCCGAGGCACGCAACGAGACCGGTACCAGCGTGTGCAACTGCGCCTGTTCGATCTCATCACCGCGGGCGAGGAGCAACTCCCGAAAGCCTGCCGTCGCCAGCGCGAGCAGCACATCGTTGATTGTGCCGCCGAGTGATTCCCGGATTCTCTTGATGTCGTCGAGCGCCACGGACGTCTGGTCCCACGATCGGTATGGTCCGATGTCGCCTTCGATGGAGAGCGGTTTCGTCGAGGTCGTGTGCCGGCCGTAGGACGAGATCCCGGCGACGGTGTTCTTCGCGACGTCGACCAGCTTGCGGGGGTCGCGCAGGAGAGAAGCGGCGGCCTGCACCTGCTGGGCCGGACTTCCCGCGAGCTCGACGAAGGCTTCGCGCAACACCTTTGCGGTGCTCGGCTCCGGTTCGGGTTGCCAGGCGTGGCGGGGTGGGAGTTCGGCATCCGGTTCGTCATCGAGCATGACCGCCATGAGGTCTGTTCCGGAGATGCCGTCGACCATGCAGTGGTGGACCTTGCTGATGATCGCCCACGAACCGTCGTCGAAGCCCTCGACCACCCACGCCTCCCAGAGTGGTCGTTCGCGGTCGAGCGGTTGGGACATCAGCCGTCCCATGAGGTTGCGCACGTCGTCGCCGAGCCCCGGCGGCGGGAGCGCAGTGTGACGCACGTGGTAGCGCAGATTGAAGTGGGGATCGTCGACCCAGACCGGGCGACCGACGCCCCCAGGCACGAACCGCACCCGCTGGCGATAGCGGGGGAGGCGCGGAAGCTTTCGCTCCATCAGCTCCACGAGCGCCGCGAAGCGGGGCGCCGGACCTTCGAAGCGGGCGAGGGACCCGATGTGCATGTGGGTGACACCGTCCTCGACATCGAGGAACGCGGCATCGAGGAGGCTCATCCGGTCCATCTTCAGCGACCACCTTTCGTCTGTCCCCTGACAAAAACGAACCTACGACGAAGGAGGCGTCGGACCCAGAGCCGAAGGTCCCGCTCGGGTGGGGCCGTGAGCGCCACCCTCGCCGACGATCGGCTCTAGGAGCGCCTCTCGTCAATCGACACGCTTGCTGGTGTCCAGCAACGGAGGGTGTGAGGTGGAACTCGTGGAGGAGGTCGGGTTGCCCGGTTCGGCCGCGCGTTCCGCGGTGCTCTCGGTGCACAATCTCGAGGTCGTCTACAGCGATGTCATCCTGGTGCTGCGCGGCGTCAGCCTCGAAGTCTCGGGCGGCCAGATCGTGGCGCTGCTCGGCGCCAACGGGGCCGGAAAGACCACGCTGATCCGTGCCATCACCGGACTGCTCCCGGTCCATCGCGGCCGGATCACCAAAGGCGCGATCGAACTCGATGGCGAAGAGATCCAGCATCGGAACGCGGCGGCCATCGTGCGTGGAGGGGTCGCGCAGGTCATGGAGGGGCGGAGAATCTTCGCCGAGCTCACGGTCGACGAGAACCTCCGAGCCGGGAGCCTCGTGCGGCGAGATCGTGTCGGTCTCCGGGACTCCTATCACCAGGTGATGGAGCTCTTTCCGGTTCTGGCCCAGCGGCGCGGCTCAATCGCCGGGTATCTCTCCGGCGGTGAGCAGCAGATGCTGGCCATCGGTCAGGCACTCATGACCAGTCCACGGCTGCTCCTCCTCGACGAACCGACACTGGGTCTGGCACCGCTCTTCGTGCAGCAGCTGCGCGACATCATCGTCGAGATCAACCGGGCCGGTACTGCGGTTCTGCTCGTCGAGCAGAACGCCAGCATGGCGCTGTCGATCGCCCATCACGGATACGTGCTCGAGACCGGCAAGGTCGTGAAAGAGGGCTCGGCCGCCGAGCTGCTCGACGACGCCG
>JANOHI010000478.1:0-25138 GCA_031406385.1 Acidimicrobiia bacterium | reverse complement strand
CGCCATCGGAACGCTCCTTCTGTACCGACGTGACACCAACTGATCTCGATCTACGAGTTCCAGAACCCTTCGTGCGACGCGACGGCCTCATCTTCACGATGAGGGCCGTCGATGCGCATCGGTGGCGTGGCCGCGGCGCCGATCTCTCCGGCCGTGATGGTGAAGCCGGACGGCTCGCCGCCGGCACTCGACAATGCGGTCAGGCGCTTCGCCGATAGGCCGAACAAAACATGTCGTGCCCCGGCCCAGAACAACGCTCCCACGCACATCGGGCAGGGCTCACACGAGGCATACACCGTCCCGATGCGAAGGAGGTCGAGCTTGCCGGCTCGCTCCAGCTTCCGGACCAGCATCGTCTCCGCATGGGCGGTGATGTCGCCAGAAGTGTTCACCAGGTTGTGGGCCTCGGCCACGACCTGGTCATCGACAACCAGCAGCGCGCCGAACGGATGGTTGCCTGCAGCGCGTGCCTCATCGGCGATTCTGATGACCCGGGTCATGAAGTCCATCGGTCAGCCCACCTCGATCGTGGCGGGCAGGGTGGCGTCGAGCGCACAAGATCTTCGGCAGCCTTGCTCGGCATTGTGGTCGCTCCTTCACCCAGCGGTCTGCTGCGAGAGCGTAGGTCGTTCCGTGATCGGCTGGAGCGGTCTCCTAGCAAGTCGTTCTCCGAGCTGCTCCCGCAAACGCGGTTCCCGCGAGAGCGGGTCCCCCACTACCCGAGAGGAGGCTTGGCCGTGGAAGTCACCGGCCTGGTGGGCGGTCCGTTGCAGAATGCACGCATTCTGCATGTTTGCATGTGTTGCACAGGCAAGTACTGTCTCGGCATGAAGACGATCCAGATTCGCAACGTACCCGACGAGCTTCATCGAGCACTCAAGGTCCGTGCTGCGCAAGAGGGCATCTCGCTCTCGGATCTTGCACTCACCGAACTGCGCAAGACCGCTGACCGACCCACTCGCAACGAACTCCTCGACCGGATCACCGCACGAACCATCAAGCCATCCCGCCAATCCCCCACCGCTGCGCTGCGGGCAGAGCGTGACAGCCGGTGATCGTTCTCGACGCATCCGCCGCATGCGAGTTGTTACTGGCCACCAAGACGGGCGGGAGTGTCGCACATCGCATCCGAGGGTCTGAGTCTTTGCACGCGCCGCAGCTTCTCGTCATCGAGTGCATCCAGGTGATTCGGCGAACAGTGAAACGCGGGGACATCGGCACGGAACTCGGTTCGCTGCTCGTGAGCGACATGCTCGCGCTTGACGTCGAGCTCTACGACCACTCGTTGCTAGCCACCCGGATTTGGGAGCTACGCGTCAACCTCACCGCCTACGACGCTGCCTACGTTGCCCTCAGTGAACTGCTCGGTGCGCCCTTGGTGACAACCGACGCAAAGCTCGCCGGTGCGCCGGGCAACGACGCCACCATCGAACTCATCCGCTTACAAAGACTCAGCGGCGTGGCGTGAACGACAGCGGCAGCGACTTGATGTCGTAGATCCCGAACGGGCTGCCCCACTCGATCTCGCCGTCGATGCACATGTCTCGCATCCTCGACGCGAGAAACGCGAAAGCCTCTTCGAGCTCCGCCCACGCCAGACCCGCACCGAGGCAATAGTGGGGCCCGGCCCCGAAGCTGAGTGCACGATCTTTTCCGCGGGCCGCCGTGATGTCGAACGACATCGGCGCAGCGTCGCCCGGCGCCTCACGATTCGCCGTCCAGGTACACACGGGCACGACGGACCCGACGGGAAACACGATGTCGCGGTAGGTGAACGCTTCCCTCACGATGCGAACGGTGAAGGGTCCGACCGGTTCGAAGCGGAGCACCTCGTCGGCGGCGGCCTTGGCCAGCGACGGATCATCGGCGAGGGCTCGCCATTGGTCGGGGTGTTCGGCGAAGAGTCGGAGCCCGTGGGCCAGCTGATTCTCGGTGGTGTCAATGCCACCACTCAGCATGGCGATGACCAGACTGACCACATCGGCTTGGGCGAGCCGATCTCCGTCCTCCTCCACGCTCAGAAGTTCCGAGACGAGGTCCTCGCGGGGATTGGCGACGTGGTCCTGGACGAGATCCTCGACGTAGGACTCGAACGCCGCAGTCCCGTCTTCGATTTCCTGTCGACGCGTGAGGAGTGCCTCGACATCGAGACGAGCCTGAAGGATCGACGAGTACTCCCGCAGTAGCGGCGCATCGGCGATCGGTGCACCGACGTTCATCGCGATCATGCGCGAGGGGAACGGCCGAGCGATCGCGTTCATCGCCTCGCACCGGTCCGCGCCGCCCATCTCATCCCACAGCTCGGCGAGCAGATCGCGCATCACCGGCCGCCACTGATCAGCGGCGCGGGGGGTGAACGAACGCGAGACGAGGCGCCGCAGACGCTTGTGGTCATCGCCGCTTCTACCGAGCAGACCACGCTTCATCACCCGATGGATGGCGCCCTCCGTTATTCCCATCAGTTCCATCAGCTCGACGCCGGGGAACGCCAGCGCCGGGCTCTTCAGGAAGAACTCCGCTGCCTCGCGCTCGAGCACGGCGACGCCGGAATCGGTGCGAACGATCCACGACTCTGCCCGCGCCTCGGACAGAGCGCGATGGAACCGATCACCGTGCATATTCGGCTGCTTCAGGTTCAGCGTCGGAAGCTCTGCCTCGTCAAGTCTCACGCGTGCCTACCCGTCGCTCGTCGATCATGTGGCGAACCATACCTGTTCCGCTCCCAGGCGTCGCCGGTCCGAGGCGCCACATCACTGGCTACTGAGGCTCGCCCGAAAGATGCCCTGACGCACTGCTTCCTTGGTTTGCGCCGAGGGTTCGTCGAGACGTTCAAGGGTGACGCCGACGATGGTGCCCGTGAACAGATAGCGGTGGGGATACGGACCGACTGGCGAGCCGGTGTCGATGCCGACGTCGAACGTTTCGCCGCTCATGGAGAACACGATCGGCACCGTCTTCTCGAGCCTCCCCGTGGCGACCACTGCGTCATCGACGAGCAGGGCCACATCGCCGCCCTGGCCGAAACCGCCGTCGTACGCGAAGTCGACAACGACACGATGGCGACCCGATGCCAAGGCCTGGGGACCCCGCACCGAGGTGTGCACATGGCCGAACCAGTTGTAGTGATACACCGGATGCCGGTCGGCATCGATGTACAGAGACCACCCGGCCATGTTGCCGCCCTGGCACGCGATCACTCCGAGCGTCGCATCGTCGACGACCTCGATGTCGGCCGTGATCCGCGAGGAGCAGTTCATGAGGTTCACGATCGATCTCTCGGGCATTCGCACGTGGGCCGTGGTGTACGTCATCGACTTGACGCCATCGAGGTTGTGCGGAACGGCGAAGTCACCACCTCGGGGTGAACCGGCATCGCGCAGCGGATAGACGCCGTAGTCCTTCGCGACCTCGTCGAACATCGCCAAGAGCTCCGCCAGCTTCTCGGGATGGCTGGCGGCAAGGTCGACGGCTTGCGAGAAGTCCTCGGCCACGTTGTAGAGCTCCCACTTCTCCTGCGGCCCGTCGAAGTCGAACCCGGCCAGGCGGATCCAGGGAAGACGACCGTGGAAGCACGACGCCATCCATCCGTCGTGGTAGATCCCACGATTGCCGAGGATCTCGAAGTACTGCGTTGTATGTGTACTCATGGCATCCGGGTCATCGAAGGTGTAGAGCATCGACGTGCCATGGATCGGCATCTGCTCGACGCCGTTGACCTGCTCGGGTGGCGTGAGGCCCACGGCTTCGTAGATCGTGGGCGCCAGATCGATCACGTCGTGGAACTGGGAGCGGAGCCCGCCGCGGTCGCTGATCCGTTTCGGCCACGACAGCGCCATGGCATTTCGTGTACCGCCGAAGTGCGACGCGACCTGCTTCATCCACTGGAACGGCGAATCGAGCGCCCAGGCCCAGCCGACGTTGTAGTGGTTCTCGCAGCGATCGGTGCCGAAGTCGTCGATGTGGTCGAGGAGCCACTCCGGGTCTTCGTGCACGCCGTTCTGGAACGATGGCGCGCTCCATGCACCATGCACGGTTCCCTCCGCCGACGCACCGTTGTCTCCGGTGATGTAGATGATGAGCGTGTTGTCCATCTCGCCAAGTGCGTCCACCGCGTCGATCACGCGGGCAATCTGGGCGTCGGTGTGGGCGAGGAATCCTGCGAACGTCTCCATGAGACGTGTGGCCACGGGACGGTAGCGCTCGGGGTAGTCCTCCCACGCCGGGATCTGCTCAGGGCGTGAGGTGAGCGCGGTTCCCGGCGGAATCACACCCGACGCGAGCTGCCGCGCATAGATATGTGCACGTAGAGAGTCCCAGCCTTCATCGAACTGGCCTTTGAACCGGTCGATCCATTCCGGGGCGACGTGGTGCGGAGCGTGAACGGCGGGCGTGGAGAAGTAGAGGAAGAACGGACGGTTGGGAGCCGACGCCTTCTGGCGTTGCATCCACAGGACGGCCTGATCGGCCAGGTCTTCGGTGAGGTGGTAGTCGGGCCTGCCGACGTTCGGGCTGATCGGTGTCGTTTGGTCGTAGAGCGGTGGTTCCCACTGCGACGCCTCCGCGCCGATGATCCCGTAGAAGCGGTCGAAGCCCAGGCCGGTCGGCCACCGGTCGAACGGCCCGGCCGGGCTCTGCTCCCAACTCGGCGTGAGGTGCCACTTCCCGAAGCACGCCGTGCTGTATCCCGACATGCGCAGCACCTGCGCCACCGTGGCCGCTTCGGGCGGGATCGCGCTGTCGTAGCCGGGGAACGAGTTGGCGATCTCCGTGATCCCGCCCATGTGGACGCTGTGATGGTTGCGCCCGGTCAGCAGCGCGGCGCGCGTCGGCGCACACAGCGCCGTCGTGTGGAACTGGTTGTACCGCAGACCCTGCGTGGCGATCCGGTCGAGTCCAGGTGTAGGGACGGGGCCGCCGAAGGTGCCGAACGAACCGAAGCCGACGTCGTCGAGAAGGATCACGACCACGTTCGGGGCGTCGGCCGGAGCGTTCGTGACGCTGAGACGTTTCGGCGTCGAGTCCTTGATGAGTCGTTCGATGGCACCGTCGAACGACGGCGACGAGTGCGGCAGGCGACTTGGACCGCTCACGCGCGAAGACCGTCCACATCGAAACAGGCCAACGCGGCCTGGGCCGCGCCGACGGCACCGTGCACGACGATCCGACCGGACTCGATGGCCGTCGAGAGCGTGAGCACTCCCGTCAACACGTCAGCGACGGTCTCCAGATCGCACGCTATCGCAACCGTCGCGCCGGTCCCATCCGTCGGGCAGGCCACGCAGTTTCGGATGTGCAGTCCCGTGCGGGTGTCACCGGGGAACTCCCACGCGAGGTGCACGTCGATCCCCTCCGACCGAGCAGGGTCCAGCATCACCCGGAGGAGATGAACGGTGCGGTCCGGCGGTGAGGCAAGAATCTGTTTGCGGTTGAACCGGTGGCGATAGAACCGTGAGAAGTCGATCGTGCCTTCGAGCGTTCGAGCTCGAGTCAGGCACCAACTTCGTATGTTCGCTGATGTTGTGCGTTGGGCAACGGTTCGCAGTGCATCGGCAAGGAGTTGACGGTCATCGTCGGCGGCGAGAGACGATCCACTCTCATCGTTGGCACGGACCAGCCAGGACCCGAGTTCGAGCGCCCACCGCACATCATCCGAGGCAAGAGCAGCGCGTGCCTGATCGCGCACCACGTTGCGCCCGCCAAAGCCCTCGATGAGCCGGCGGCACCGAACTCCGGTCGGCAGCGGGAAGAGATCGCCTTCGTAGCCGTCGAAGAACCCGAAGAGACCGTTGCGGATCTGGCGCACGTGATGCTCGACGACACCGTAGAACTGCGTCGTGAGATAGTCGTCGTCGTAGAGACCCGGCAGCCGAATCGCTTCGGCCAGTTCGGTGCCGGTGAGACCGCGGTTGATTCCGCGGACCGACTGGTCCCAAAGGAACTGGAGCGAATCCCGATACTTCGTCACCCGACGATGGATCTCGCTCGCGCCGTTGATCGGCGGGCCGTGGGCCCCGGCCAGATGCTCGGCATGCAGCGAGAGCAGATGTTCGAGGCCGGCGAGCATCACTCGCGGATCTCGGTATTCTTCGCCGCGAATCGCGAACACATTGAAGAGCACCGGCCAGACGAGATTGTTCACCGCCAGACCGAGTGACGGGAACCAGAACGTAACCGAGTCGTCGGCGTCGGAAGGCGCAAGAGCCACGTGCACGTCGAGCCCGGCGACCTGAATGACGCACGCAGCATCGAAGATGTGGTCCGCCTCGACGTAACCCCCTGTGAACGGAGCATGCGAAGGATTGCGATAGAAGTGACCGAGTCCGACGTTCACGATGCCGTCCGGACCGTCCGCCGGGAGTTGCAGCGCGAACTGTTCGACCAAGCCGCGGGAGTTCGCCGGCCCGATCTCCGACGCGACTCGCGCCCGGTTGGACGAGATGCCGGAGTGTCCCCACACCGGGACGACCCGCAACGGGTCCTCGTTGAGAATCGCCCGTGTTCCCGATACGTAGTGGAAGTGGGTGTACATCACCGCAACGACCGGGACAGTGGTGACCTTGCGAAGCTCGTGGAGGGCTTCATTCATCTCCTCGACCGACTCACCGGTGTCGATGGCGATGATGCCCTCGGGGCCTTCGACGAACGTCTGGTTGGAGAGCCCGTTCCCGACGAGGCACCACACCCCCGGCCGCAGTTCGTAGAACCGGCGAACAAGTCGTTCCGACTGCGCAATGTGATCACGGTGGGCGACCCGTCCATCGGACAGCGTGACGGTGTCGGCGGATGACGACGAGAAGCTCCTGCTCGGACCGTTGCTCATTCGGCTCACCCTACGCACGTCGTCCTCGGCGCGTCGAGGCGTCCAGGACCGAGGCCGACGTCCGTGCGATGATTCCGAGCGTGAGGATTCGCAACGCAGAGCTGGCGGTCGAGCGCCGAGGCGAAGGCCCTGTTGTGCTCTGGGGCCATGGCCTCATGCAGAGCCGGGCGAACGAGGACACCCGGCGCCTTTGGACGATTGCTGACGATGTGCGGGGCGCCGGCTTCGAGTTCGTCCGCTACGACGCGCGGGGTCATGGCGAATCGAGCGGCGCCCCGGACCCGTCGGTGTATCAGTGGTCCTCGCTCGCCGAGGACGCTCTCGCGCTGCATAAGGAACTGGGAGGCGCGCCTGTTGTGATGGCAGGGGCCTCGATGGGCGCAGCGACCATGCTCCATGCAGCAGTCCGCGACCCGACGTCCGCCCGAGCGCTCGTACTCGTTATTCCACCGACCGCGTGGGAGACGCGGGCCGGTCAGCGGGAGATCTACGAGAACTCGGCGTCCTTCGTCCGGGCCAAGGGCAAGGCTCGCTACGTCGAAGCGGTACAGAAGCTGCCAATGATTCCGATCCTCGCCGACCATCCGGCGTTCCACCCGCTGCCGCCAGATATCTCCGAGGAGCTCCTGCCGTTCGTCCTCGAAGGCGCCGCCGCGTCGGACCTGCCTCCCACTGAAGACCTGCGAGCCCTCGACGTTCCTACCTTGATCCTTGCGTGGGACACTGACCCCGGGCACCCCGTCTCCACTGCGGTGACACTGCACGACACACTCCCCCGTTCGACGCTGCACATCGCGCAATCGGTTGCCGATATCCGCGCTTGGGGTGAGAGAACCGCCGAGTTCCTTCGCAGCCTCTGAGCCGCCGCTCAGACCTGCGACAACGACTGGTCCAACAATGCCTACTTCACGGTGAATTCGCCGTACATGCCCTTCGCGAAGTGCGGCGCTCCTGTGGCCGCGCCACCGACGGGCAGGAAGCAGGCGAAGATATACGCGCCCGGGGTGAGGTTCACGATCCCCGATTTCGTCTCACCGGGCTTGTTGTCACCGACAAAACCGAGGAAGTCGACGCCGGTCGGATTCTCGGCGGAGAGAACCTTGAGGACCGGATCCTTCTGGCTGGGCTGACGTCGCACGAGCACCATGTGGTGGATCTCGGTTTTCGACGAGTTCTTGAGGGTCAGCGCAGTGATCCCCGCCTTGACCGTTGCGCCGACACCGCTGAACTTGTAGTCAGTGCCGACGACGGCAACGGTGCCGTAGGCGCAGTTCTTGGCGACGACCTCGGCCACCTTGCTGCTCGGCCCGAGGCCGGGGGCAGCGTTCTCCGGATCGATTCCGGTCTTGACGACTCCTGCTGCCATCGTGCGCTGCGCGGTCAGGTCGGCCTTGATCTCCGCCGGCGCGTCCTTCAGCATCGTGTCAATCGACTTCACGAGGATGCGCCCGTAGACCTTGTTGGTCTCCTTGTCGGCCGCCGTGTACGTGCTCTGGTCTTGGGGGGTGTCCGGCAGTTTGGCGTTGACGACGGCCTCGGCCGCCTTGCAGAACGTGCTGCCCTTGCCAAGGCTGGCGGCCGCGACCCGCCCGGGCGGTCCAATGGCCACTGCACCGAACAAGCCGATGGTGGTGACGATCGCTGCTGAACCTCGTACCGTACGCAACGTGCTCATAGAACGGTTCCTCTCTCACGTGCCCCACGGGCCGGGCGGCCCGAAGGCCATGGTCTATACCGTGGAGGCCTTCCGCGTCGAGCTGAACCGGAAGGGCACGAAAGTGGCACAGTGATGCATGGTCCGCACTCTCAGCGATGGGCGAAGTGACGCCGAACTCGTCGCTGCCGTCGTCGAACGCGACCGTGGCGCCCTGCGTGAATTGTTCGATCGTCATGAGCCCTGGCTGTCCGTCCGCCTTGCCCATCGATGTGGCGACCGAAGCGTGGTCGAAGAAGCGGTGCAGGACACCTTCGTGGTGGTGTGGCGGAATGCGTCGAGCTTCTCCAACGACGGAGCCGTTGCGGCATGGATCTGGGGGATCGGGATTCGCACGCTGTTGCACGCCGTGCGTCCGCGGCGTCCCCTGATTGAGCGCCTTCGCGCTCAGAGAATGCCCGAGGCCGAGTCGGCTGAGGATGAACTCCTTGTTGCCGTCGAGCATGGTGACATTGGGGCGGCGTTGCGCCACCTCTCACCGGAGTTGCGCTCGGTGATTCAGGCAACCGTGCTCGACGGTCTCACGTGCGCCGAGGCAGGCCGCCTGCTCGGCATTCCGAGTGGCACCGTGAAGACACGGATGATGCGAGCGAAACGAGAGCTTCGGGAGGCTCTGATATGACGAACAAACACCTCTGGCACGTGACCGCAGACGAACTCCAGGCCTATGTCGCCGACGTTGCCCAGACGCTGTCGGCCGCGTCGATCGAGGCTCATCTCCTGGCGTGCGCTGATTGCCGGGCGACGCTGGCCACCGTGGGCCGGTCCGCCGAGTCGACCACCGAAGCAATGTTGCGAACCGAGGCGCTCTGGGCTCGCGTCGCCGACCGGGTTGATGAACCACGACGGCCGCTGCGGTCGTCGAACCGAACGCTTCACGTTTCTCTTGCCAGTCCACCTCTACTGGCCGCAACTGCTGGTGTCGCCGCCACGCTTCTCGTTGCTGTCGGAGTGGTCAGCGTTGTCTCTCCCCACTGGTCCTTTCCCGTGCAGCTTGCACTTGCTCCACTGGCACCGGTTGTGGCGTCGCTCGTCGCCTTTCAACCAGGTGTCGATCCGGCCGGTCAACTCGCGGAAGCAACTCCTCTCGCCGGCGCCAGGCTGCCGCTCCTGCGTGCGCTCTTCGCCACTGTCCTTTCATTGGTGAGTGGTATTGCCGCGAGCGCGTTCTCGGCGATGCCCCTGAACATGGTGGCGTTGTGGCTACTTCCGGGCGTCACCTTCGCGGCGATCATCTTCGCCAGCGCGACCGTACTCAACCCGACTCGCGTCGCCGCCCCACTCATGATTGGGTGGACGGTGCTCGTAACCGATTGGAGCCGACGACACCGAGCTGTTCTCACCGCCGAGACCGTCCGTAACCTGTTGACCAACGAAGCAGCTCTCGGGTGGGCACTGATCGGTGTCACCTTCGCCGCCACCGTTGTCGTCTACCGCCGACGCGACGCAACCCCGGTTTGGAGACTTTGATGGACCGCGAGTTCGAATTCTCCGGAGTGAGCAAGCGTTTCGGCACGAGCCGAGCCTTGGACAATCTGACGTGGGAAGGCAGTGGGCAGGTCGTCGGAGTCCTCGGTCCGAACGGCGCGGGAAAGAGCACCCTCCTCCAACTCCTGGGCACGGTGTTGGTCCCCGACGAAGGCGGCGTCCGGATCTTCGGGCTCGACCCGACGAACTTCACCCAACGCCTCACCATCCGTCGACAGCTCGGGTACCTCCCGCAGACCGCCGGCCTCTACCTGGGCTTCAGCGCTTTCGATCTCGTCGACTACGTCGCCGTCTTGAAGGAGATCAACGACCGCGACCTCCGGCGCACGGAAGTTCGTCGAGTACTGATTGCCGTTGGGCTCGAAGCCGACATGCACCGGCGAATCCGAAAGCTCTCTGGTGGTATGCAGCGTCGAGTGGCGTTGGCCGCATCAATTCTCGGCAGGCCGCGACTGTTGGTGCTCGACGAACCGTCTGCCGGGCTCGACCCGGAGCAGCGACTCCGCCTCGAGTCGGTCGTTCACCTGGCCCGAACCCACGGCACCGTTGTGATGTCCACCCACCACGCGGAGGAGGTCACTGCGCTCTGCCAACAGGTTCTGGTGCTTGATCGCGGGCAGGTCCGATTCGACGGCACACCAACGGCCCTTGCGGCAACGGCGACCGGACGCGTGTGGCTGGACGACCAAGCCGATCCGCGGGCGTTGCGGTCTCGAGGCAGTGGCAATGGGGAGGTTCGCAACATCGGTTCTCCCCCTCCGGGTGCCCAACTCGTTGAGCCCACGATCGAGGATGCGTACCTGCTGCTCACGAGCGAGCCGGGAGTTCCGGCATGACAACGCTCGCCTCACTCCCGTCTCATCCTGTTGTCCTGGAGAAGACCTCGATACGCGCGCTTGCGACCCTCGAGGCGCAACGATACCTACGACGGCTGAGCATGTGGATCGGGCTCGCCGGGACCATTGCGTTCATGGTTCTTCTTAGCCCCAATGACTCGTGGTCGGGCCAGGAATACGAGAACGTTGCCCCGATGAGCTTCCTGCCGCTCACGATCGGCGTCTTCATCGCCGCGTTGCGCACCGGCGGGACCGACCGGGCCGCAAGCCCGGCGGGCCTGGCCGAGGGAGCCCCGCTCGGCGCCGAGCAGCGCAACCTGGCCAGGCTGGCGGGTCTTGTCGTTCCAGTCACGCTGAGCATCCTGGTTGTCGTCGGCATCGCCATCGTGTCGAGGATCGAGGGTGGATTCTGGATCGGCGAATGGCCGAGGAGAACAGACTCGGCTCTCCATTCCTTCGTCGAACTGATGCAGCCGCCGCTGATCATCGCCGTCGCCGGAGCGTCCGGGGTTGGGCTTGGCCGAACCTTCCGGAGACTCGCCCCCTCTATGATCGCCGGGTCGATCCTCTGGTTTCTTGCGTTCGCCTTCTACTGGGCCTGGAACAACCCCGGCCTGCACTTGGTAGCCCTGGTGCAGACCCAACCGATGCCGATCGACTTGCCAGCGAATACAGATCCCAGTCTGCTCCCAGCCGGCTGGTTCGTCACGACACCGAATGAGTACGACGGTTGGCAGCGAGACTGGGTGCACCTTCCCACCGTTATGTGGCACAACGTCTACCTGCTCGGCTTGGCACTCGTGTGGAGCGGACTGGCGATTCGCGAAACCCGAGGCGGCCGCCTTGCACTCGGCGGGCTTGGAGTGGCTGTTGGCGGGGTGGCCGCCCAACTCATCGTGTCGCCGTTCTAGGAACGCCGAGCGTCCTGAAGGATCTCGACAAGGTCCTTCACCGCGGTGGGGAAGGCGCGATCGGTTGACCGGCTGAACCCAAGCACGATCCCGCCCCGATCCCCAGTCGCGTCCGTCGTGCGCGCCCCAAGGTGATGCTGGCCGAGACCCCACAACGCGAACGAACGACCGGAGGCGAAGTCGACGAGCTCAGCCTCCCCCATGCCGTCGTCAGACAGGTATGCGGTCACGTGGAGGCCCGCGGCGATTCCGGTGAGATCGAACCAGGGAACGTCGTCACGAAGCGCGTCGAGCAGCTGCTCCTGACGCTGGCGGTACACCCGGCGCATCTTCGCGACGTGACGATCGAGTCCACCGTTGTCGATCAGTTGCGACAACGCCGCCTGATCGAGGTTCGACACGCCTCCCCGTCGACCTTTCACCTCAGCAACCGCTTCGACAAGGCCGGTCGGGAGCACCAACCACCCGATGCGCAGTCCTGCGGCGAGCGACTTGCTGAGGGTCCCGGCGTAGATCACCCGATCGCTGCCGATACCCTGCAGTGCACCGAGTGGCTGGCGGTCATAGCGGAACTCTCCGTCGTAGTCATCCTCAACAATCCAGGCAGCTCTTCGTCGAGCCCAGGAAAGAAGTGCCGCACGCCGTTGCGACGACATCGCCATGCCCAGCGGATACTCGTGTGCCGGGGTGACGAGAACAGCGTTGAGTCTTTCGACCTCAAGGTGTTCGACCGAGATCCCTTCGTCGTCGAGGGGAATCGGCACCACGTGGAGCCCGGCGTCGCTCAGCACGCGAGCGTGAAATGGCAGACCCGGGTCCTCGATGCCAATTCGGTCGATGCCCGAACGCCGGAACGTTTCAGCGAGGAAGAAGAGTGCATTCGTGAACCCGCCGAAAATGCTCACCCGTTCGGGTTCGATGGCGACCGCCCGCGTCCTCGACAGGTACTCGGTAAGGGAGGTGCGCAGCTCGTGGAGACCGCGCTGGTCACCGTAGCCGAAGAGCTCGTCGGGGCTGACCTTCAACGCCTCGTTCACCGCCGACAACCACGAGCGTCGCGGAAATGAACTGCGATCCGGTTCACCTGGAATGAAGTCCAACCGCAGGCGTCCGGGCCCTCCCGATCGCGGCCGAGGCGCCGGCGGCGACTGATGCACGGAGCCGACTGCTGTCCCGGATCCTTGGCTGGCGATCAGGTAGCCCTCGGCGACGAGTTGGTCGTAGGCGGCGACCACCGTCGCCCTTGCCAATCCAAGATCGTGAGCGAGCGCGCGGGTCGAAGGCAGACGCGTGCCCTCGTGGAGCTGACCCGATCTGATGGCATGGCGCAACGCCTGCTCAACCGAGGCCCGCCGACCGAGGCCGGGGGCAGGGCCGAGTTCCAGCAGAAGAGTGCGCACAGTTGCCTGACCTCACGAAAGTGGACTGGAATCGGAACACCGAAGTGGACTTTCGGCTTAGGCCACCCAACCGTACCCTCGACGTATGGAATCGCACACTCTCTCGACGCAAGATGTTCCCCGGTGGGTGCGGGTCGGAGCGACCGTGACCATCGCCATTCCACAGATCGTCACCGGCGCCTGGGCGGTCGTCGCACCGAAGCACTGGTTCGACAACTTCCCGGGAATCGGTCCGACGCTCGTCGCCGCGGAACCGCCGTACAACGCTCATCTCGCCAGCGACGCAGGAGCGGGATTTCTCGCTGCGGGCATCGCTGTCGCCGTTGCCGCGATTCTCGGAAGACAGATGCTCTTGGTGTTCGCCCTGGGGATCTACGCCGTGGGTGCGTTGCCTCATGTGCTCTACCACGCGATCAATCCAGCACCGGCGCTGAGCAACGCGGAGAACACCGTCAGCGTCATGATGCTGGCGACGGGACTGGCCGCAGCCGTCGTCTTTGCCGCGAGAACCTGGAAGCGCGCGCCCCGTGAGCGCGGCCTCGCTTCGGAGGAGACGGCGAGTACGCGCAGAACCTGAGCCCGAAATGAACCGAAAGCCCAGCCACGAGGCACAGATGGTCTGAAGCCGGATCCTTCCAACGCTCCGACAGTTCGTTGGCAGAACGGATCGTCACGAGTCACACCCGACGTCGAACAGAGGGACGCACCAATGGAAACGATGGCAACGCCCGTCGGGTCGGCAACGACAGCGCACGTGCAAGGTGACTCGCATCAGGGCTCGCTCTTCGGAGCCGTAGCACGAGCCGCCCTCTACGGAGTGGCGTGGGGCGGCGCAGCGCGGCTCTGGATGCGCTACATCTCCGAAGACCCCGAGTTCTCCGTTGCAGGAACGAGCTTCATCATTGGTATTCCAACGTTGATCGCGCTCTTCAGCGTGCTGGCAACACGTTGCGTGAAATGGCGGGCGGCAGCACGCGTGCCGTCGCGTGCCGTCGCCGGATTCTCGACAGTGCTCTTGGGGATGGGCGCCGGCGTGTTGATGCTGCCGAGCCTCGTTCTCGGGGGCATCGCCTGGGCGTACCGAAGGCAATTGCCAGCACTTCTTCTCGTTCCCATCGCCGCACTGGCCTGCGTGCCGATCGTGTTCGTCGTGCAGGAGATTCCCAGCGGCGGTCGCTTCCTCCTTGCCTTCCCTGGCTACCTGCTGCTTCTTGCAACCTTCATTCCTGTGTACGCCCGGATATACCACCCACCCCGGAACGGAGCAACACCATGAGCACCGCACACCACACGTCCTCGAGCCGAAGCACTACCGACGCCAAACGGCTCCGGGCGGTTTTCGTCATCACATTCCTGAGTGCACTTACTGTTGCGATCGTCGGACTCCTCCTGACCGGAGCGAGGTCGGCGAGCTCAGCAGAGGTTGTCGGCAAAGCCAACCTCGCGCTCGCCGACGGGACGGCGGTGGGCACCGTGACCTTTCTCAATCAGCCGGGTGAGGCGTGGACCGTGGTCCGCGCCGTTCTGAAGGTTCCGACCGCCGCGACCAACGTCAGGAGCTTCCACGGCTTCCACATCCACGCCAACGACAGCCCTGCGAACGGTAACGACTGCGCAGCTGACCCGAAGGCGGCATCGAGCACGTGGTTCGTATCGGCCGACGGACACTGGCGTCGCAGCGCAGAAGAGGGCCACGGGGATCACGCCGGCGACATGACAAGCCTCTATCTCAACCGCGACGGTCGGGCGAACCTCGAATTCACGATCGACCGGCTCGTCCCGGGCGAGCTCTTCAATCGCGCCGTGATCGTGCACGCCGGCCCTGACAACTTCGCCAATGTGCCGCTCGGTGCCCTTGCCACCCAGTACAGCGGCGCGTCCGACGCCATCGTCGCTACTCGCAACACGGGCAACGCCGGTGACCGGATTGCGTGTGGCACCATCGAGATCGTCGGCCGCTGATTCATGCGACTGGCCGGGCCCCGAACTCGGTGAGTTCGCTCAGAACATCGGAACCGGGTACTCGTTCGGATGGTCGACAATCCAGGTGACCTGAACTGGTCGCCGACGTCGCACGAATCGACGACGTCCTCGGTATCCGGTAGGCGCGCCGGCGCATTCCCCCCTTGACCACGTACAGTCCGCGCTAGTGCACTGAGTCGGAAATTCCGGTGACATCGATCCTTCGGACAACCCAGGACCTACGACGAATCAGAACATTTCGACGTGAGAGGAACTTCTGCGAAGATGCACTAGTGTCCCGAATCGTAAGTAGCTCGCGGAATTCGCGAGTCAGATTCCGTTGTGGCAAGGACGCAGGAGGCAGCGCCTGCCTTGTCCAACCGCAACGACGAGGACGCCGCCACGGCGGAATCTGACCGAGAATTCCGCAGCGGACTTGTGATTCGGGTCACTAGGTCGCAGTTGCCCCTATCAGGGGCAAGGAGCAGGTCCGGTTCCATATGAACGACGGAAGCACGAGAACAGACGAAGACGACATTGACTCGCTCCTTGAGCGAGCTTCTGACGCGCTCGGCCGGGGTGACGGCGACACGGCGGTGCAGCTGGCCGAGGCCGCTCTCGCGTTCGATTCCGAGAATCCCGACGCCCGCGCCATCATCACCTTCGCCCGGTTCCGAGCGAAGAAAAAGCCTCGGACCGACACTGCTGCCGCCCGCCGACGTTTAACCGTCCTTTTCTGCGACGTAGTGAGCTCCACCGAACTCGCCAGTCGCCTCGATCCGGAGGACACCCGTGAGATCCTCCGCGAGTACCAGGCGGCGTGCGCGCACGTCATCGAATCCTTTGAGGGCACCGTTGCGCACTTCATCGGTGACGGCATTTTGGCCTACTTTGGGTTCCCGACAGCGCACGAAGACGACGCAACCCGCGCAGCGCTTGCGGGACGCGCAATGGTTGACGCAGTCGATCGACTTCGACCATCTGGCGATGCGCCCGGGCTCGCCATCCGAGTTGGCATCCACACCGGTCTCGTTGTCGTCGCAGACATGGGCGGCGGACGAAAGATCGAATCGCACGACATCGTCGGAGAGACGCCGAATCTTGCCGCCCGCATCCAGGCGCAGGCCACCGCCGGCCAGGTCCTCATCAGCGATTCAACGTTCGCGTTGGCCAACCCGCATATCGAAACCGAATTCAAGGGTGATGCCTCGCTGAAAGGGATCGCACGGAGTGTTTCGCTCTACGAAGTCAAAGGCGAGCGCAGCCTTCCGTGGCGGTTCGCGTCGACATCGGGCACGGCGAGTGATCTGGTTAACCGCTTCAACGAAAAGAACGCCATCACGGCGTTGTGGCAGCAAGCGGCAACGAACGGCGCTGCGCTTTGGCTCAGCGGCGAGGCTGGAGTCGGGAAGTCACGCATGGTCCGCTTCGCCACGGAGTTGGCCGACCGTGATCATTCGCAACTCCTGGTGATCCAATGCAGCGCGCTCCATGCCAACGATCCGCTATGGCCAGTCATCCGAGAGCTTCGCCGCACCGTCTCACCCGCTGGATCGGCGGTGTCCGCCGACGACGTCACCCGTGCAACTGGCCTTTCGGATCACGCGGACGTCGAGGCGCTCCTTTCGATGATGACAGCGGATGGGTCAACTGTCGATCTGCAAAGTTCAGCGTCACCGCAGCAACTTCGTGAGCAACGCTTCGCCGTCCTCGTCCGATGGGCCGACTCCGTCGCCGGGAGCGGTCGGACGATGATCATCGTCGAGGACCTGCATTGGGCCGACCCGACGACGGTTGAACTTCTGCGACGGCTCATTGATCGTCCTGTCCTCGGTCATCTGGCGGTCATCCTCACGTCGCGAACGGCCCCGCCATTTGCCGTCGCCGCCGTCACGACGCTTGAGATGGAACCGCTCTCGCCCGACCATTGCGCGCAATTGATCGATCAGATCGTCCCCGAGGGCATCGGCCGAGACGATCTGCGCAACGCGGTCATCGCCCGCGGCGACGGGGTGCCGTTGTACATCGAGGAACTGGCGAGGATGGCCCTTGAGAACGGTTTCGAGACGATCACCGCCGGTACCGACGACCCCGTGCCGATTGCTCTGCATGACCTCCTCGTCGCACGGCTCGATCAATACAGCGCTCAGCGGGAGGTTGCGCAGGCATTGGCGACCTTCGGACAGCCAGTTGCCGCAGGGATGATCGCAGCAGTCATCGACCAGACCGAAGCGAACGTTCGACGTGACCTCGAAACCCTCGTTGCGGGGGGTGTTGTCCGGCGAACCGGCGACCGCTACGAGTTCGTCCACCAACTGCTCCGCGATGCGGCTGAGCGTCTGCAGCTCCGTCGCCGGCGCCGGGTCTTGCACGGTCGGATCGCCGAAACGCTGTCCGCTGGCGAAAGTGACCAGGACGACTTCGATCAGGTGGTCGCGTATCACCACGAGCAGGCCGAGCAGTTCGGGCAGGCTGCCCGGCGGTATCTGCGTGCTGCCCTTCGCCAGGCGAGCATCGCGGCGCACTCCGAGGCGATCGTCAGTTTTGACCGGGCCAGCGATCTCGCTGGACGTGCCCCCGCCGATGTACCCGACGACTTCGCCATAGAGGTGGCGAGCGGCCGAGCAGCGAGCCTGCTGGCATCACGGGGCTATACGGCAACAGAAGTCGGCGCGGCATACGAAGAGGTGCGGTCACTGACGGCGGCCAACGAAAGCCGGCAGCACCTCGTCGCCGTTTATGGTCTGTGGGCATATCATCATGTGCGAGGCGACAACCGCACGTCGGCACCCTTCACCGACGTGCTCCTTGACTTGGCTCGTGCCAGCGATCGTGACGGCGACGTGTTGGCTGCGGAGGCAGTCCTCGGATATCAGCGGGTCTGGTGCGGGGAGACCGCCACGTCCCTGTCGCTGCTCCGCAACGCAATGACCCGAGATGCCGCCCTCGGCACCGACCCGCTTCCCCACGACCCGGCATCCGGCGCCGCCGTGAACCTTGCTCTTGGCCTGTGGCTCGCAGGCGACCTCCGTTCCGCTGCGGACATGACCGACCACGCAGTAGGTCGAGCCGAGGCATTGACAATTCCGGGCGCGGCATTCACGACGGCCTACGTCTACGCCTTCGCCGCGCAGGTCCGAAACCTCCTCGGCGATCACACGGGAGCGATCGATCTGGCCCAACGCGCAATGGGTGTCTCGTCGCAGTACGGATTCGCCAGCTGGCTCGGGGTCGGCTGGGTCCAGTTCGCAATCGCCATGGCCGGACTCGATCCGACCGACGAAGCGATCGGAGGGCTCTACGAGGGTCGACGGTTGTGGATCGAATCGGGTGCTGGCTCTGGCATGTCGCACGTCCTGCTGGCCCTCGGAGAGTCGCTGCGCAAACGGGGTCGATTCGCCGAGGCGCTCGACGTTGCGAACGAAGCCATCGAGCACATCGAACGAAATGACGAACGATTCGTCGAGGGGCCGGTTCGACTCCTCCACGGACACCTTCTCGGCGACATACGTCGACCCGGCGACTCGAGCGACGGAGCGTGCCCATGAATGAACCCGGTCGATCCCTGGATGGTGCCGACCTTCCGTATCCGGGCGTCCGCGCCCAACCGATCTATTCGCCCCCAATGGACAACGGTCTCCCGCCCTACGTCGAACACGGCGGAGACATTTCCGGTCGCCATCCGGCGGAGGCCGCGAACATTCGGATGTTTTCGTTCACGTTGGAGGCCAGCCGCAAACACATCGACGAGTACTGCAGGCGGATGTTCAACGAACCGTCACGCGGAACCCAGCAGTGGCGGGCGATGGGTGACTACGTGCTTGCGAACTTTGTCGACATTCCAAGCCTGAAGTCGGCTGATCCGGCGGAGAAATGGCTCGGCCTCGTGAGAGAACGAGAGCTGGCGATATGGATGCCGATCGTCGACGCCCGACACCGCCGGATGGCATGGGCGATCCCCTACATCTTCGTTGACTCCGACATGGCGCTCGTTGGTGGGCGGGAGACGTACGGGTTTCCGAAACAACTTGGCAAGATCACCATGCCAACGAAGGCATTCGTACCCAAAGCACTCTCGGTCGACGCACTCTCGCTGAAGACGTACGGCCCGACGCACGTCGCGTCGCAACATCAGGTACTGCGCATCGCCAATCCGACGGTGGAGGAAGTGCCGCTCGTGCGAACCTGGACGACGCCGCTCGAGATGATGCGCGAACTGGCGTTGCGAGTGGCTCGGCGGTCTGATGCGGCGAAGGATCTGCGCATCACCGAAGAAATCCTCGGCCTGGTCACGCATCCGTTCGACCGCCTTGCGGATCGGGTCGGCGAACTGGCGGCGGGCCTCTTACTCGCCAACCAGCTCTCAGAGGCGAACATACTCATGGTCTTCCTCAAGCAATTCCGAGACGCGGAATACACGAATTCAGCGTGTTACCAGGCGATCGTCGAGGTCTCGAACGCCGTTTCTGCGTTTGCTGGTGGAGGCCTCCTTCCCGACGGATACGAAATCGATGTGGCCGACTTGGCTAGCGAACCGATCCTGCGAGAGCTCGGGATACGGTCCAATCCTCAGCGATCCGATGTTGCGTTCTGGTTGGAGTTCGACTTCACGATCAACATGGGTCGAATCCTCTACGAGGCTCACGCCGACCGGCACCAGATCTGAGCCGGACGCGCTGATGAACGAGCAGCCGATACCGACCGAGGAGCATGCGGACGCTGGACCGCGCCCCAGGCTTGCTCGGGTTGCGGTTCTCGGTGGTGGCGCGGGCGCACTCTCGGCTGCGTTCGAGCTGACCAAGCCCGGGTGGCGCGAACGGTTCGAGTCGATCACCGTCTATCAGCAGGGATTCCGGCTTGGCGGGAAAGGGGCGAGTGGACGAGGTGCCAACCAGCGAATCGAGGAGCACGGGCTGCATATCTGGCTCGGCTTCTACGATGAGGCATTCACGATGCTTCGGGCCTGCTATGAGGAGCTGGCCCGACCGCCGGACCGCCCGCTCGCCACCATTGAAGAGGCATTCGAGCGAGCCAGTTTCTTCGTGTTACAGGAGCCGACGGAAGCCGGTTGGGTTCCATGGGCGGCGGCATTTCCGGAGACCGATGAGGTGCCCGGTTTGCCCAACGCGGCGCCGATGCCCACGATGTGGTCGTGCCTCGTGTCGTCGATTCGTCTGGCTCGGACGTTCCTCCACTCCGTCGACGCCACCCAGCCCGGCCTTCCACCTGATGTCGGCCTCACTCTGCATGCGAAGGAGCCGCTGCGGGGTTCCGCAAGCGGGCTGAGTCTGCATCCGCTCGGGCTGTCCGCGGTTGGACAGGCTATCGACGGAGTGAAGAAGCTCGTCGGACTTCGCCGTTTTCTCAATGACTTCGTCGAAAGCGCAGCCGACATTGCGCTCGCCGGCGTCATTGCGGTCATGGATCAGATGCATCCCGACCCCACCCGTCACGACGCCGCGGACCATGCGTACCTCGTCAAACTGATCGACTCCGCCGTCGACGCCCTGCCCGGGGCTGCCCATGCCGGGTTCACGACCACGCCGACCCAACGCAGATACCTCGATCTGATCGACGCCATGCTGGCCATCGCTCGCGGTGTCCTCGTCGATGGGCTCCTCACCCACCCGGATGGGATCTGGGCGGCCGACGACTACGACTTCTCTGACTGGCTCATTCTCCATGGCGCCGACCCGAAGTCGGCGCGTTCACCACTTGTCAAGACGCTCGCCTATGACTTGCCGTTTTCGTATGAAGACGGCGAGCCGACGAAGCCTCGCAATTCCGCCGCTTCCGCACTCAACGGCCTCTGGCTCACTTTTTTCGGATACCGGGGAGCGCTCGCATGGAAAATGCGCGCCGGCATGGGCGACGTAGTTTTCGCTCCGATCTACGAGGTCCTCAAGCGACGCGGTGTCCGATTTGAGTTCTTCCATCGCGTCGAGGCCCTGCACCTATCCGAGGACCGTTCGCACATCGCTTCCGTGGACCTAGCGGTGCAGGCGTCGTTGAAATACCCCCAGACCGGCTACGACCCGTTGATCGACGTGAAGGGTTTGCCGTCTTGGCCAAATCGGCCGGACGCAAGTCAGCTACTCGATGCGAAGAACATGACCCCCGAAGACGTCGAGTCGTTTTGGTCACGTTGGCCGACGACGCCGAAGGTTCTTCGCATCGGTGTCGACTTCGATGAACTCGTCCTCGGCATTCCGGTCGGATCGCATCAGTTCATCTGTGCCGAGCTAATCGAGGACCGTCCGGAGTGGCGAGCGTCGAGCGAGCGCATAGGGACGATCTACACACAAGGAGTACAGCTCTGGATGAAGCCTCCAATGAGCGAGCTCGGTTGGGAATGGCCTCCGGCAACCATGGGCGGCTACACCGAGCCTTATGACACGATCGCCGACATGTGCCAACTGATCACCGCCGAGGACTGGCCGGCCGATGCGGTCGGTTCGATTGCGTATCTGTGCAACTCCATGCCAACCCCGCCGGGCCCGATCGACCGGAACGATCACGAGCTCCCAAAGCGGGCCAGCGAGTCCGCTCGGCTTACCGCAATCGAGTTCTTACGTACACAGACGATCTCACTTTGGCCGCGCGCCGTGTTGCGGTACCCGACCGACTTCGACTGGTCGGTTCTCACCGCGCTCGACGACAGTGAGGGAGAGAATCGCTTCAATACGCAATTCTGGCGAGCGAACGTCGATCCGTCGGAACGCTATGTGCAGTCGCTGCCGGGAACGACGAGGTACCGCCTTGCGCCTGGGGGAAGCGGCTACTCGAACCTGTGGCTGGCCGGAGATTGGACGAGCGGGAAACTCCCCTGCGGCTGCGTCGAAGCAGCAGTGTCATCAGGAATCGAAGCAGGAAAGAAGCTCCGTACCGCCAACGCCGAACGTCGAAAGGTTGCACCGTGACCGACCAGCCGAATCCACGCCCCATGCCGTATCAACCGGTTTCGACCGATCAACCAGACCGCCTCGCGCCGTATCAAACCGTTTCGACCGCTCAACCGGATCGCCGCATTGCCGATGACGTTCACGTCGACGACGTCATGCGCGAGCACGGCCGGGCCGTCGATGACGGCCTGAGTGACTATGCCCGGCGAACGCACGCAACCCGACACGGTCTCGACGACGACCCGGGTGAGGGCGCTCAGGACGAGGACGACAGCGAGCGGGATCCGACGCTCGACGGTCTTCGCGGTTTCGTGCACGCCAGTGTCGATACCGCGCTCGACGTTGCCGAGTCGGTGTTCAAGTTTGCGGGAGCCATGCTTGGAACACTCACGAGCGCATCTCGCGAAGCACCGTCGTCCCGCTCGTCCGGCTCGGCTGTGTCTTCGGCCGGAGACGATCGACGCCACGGTCCTGGTCCATCACTGCTCGAGATCAGCCCGGGCTCACCCGGCACCTCTGTCACTGGGCGGATGGAGGTCGTCAACTCGACGAGGGACTACATGGACGCAATCAGTCCCAAGTGCGATGTGCTCGTCGGGACCGGTGGGAGGTCCATAGCGGGACACTGCATCTCGTTCGTTCCCCGAATCACTGACGTTCGGCCCAATGACGCCCAGGAGTTCACCGTCACCGTTCAGATTCCTGATGCGGCCAAGCGAGGGTCCTACAGCGGCTTGATCACCGTGACCGGGCACCCGGCAGTGCGACTTCTTGTTCACCTCGACGTCAACTGAGGTCCGACAGTGTTTCGAGCGGAACTACGACAACGTATGGAGACATACAATATCGCCGCTCAACGAGGTGCGCTGAGGGCACTGCCGCGCGGAGAACCACGACAGAGCCACACCGACCTTCTCCCGACCTATCTCCTTCGGCCCGGAAAGGGCATTCGACCCGTCCTCTGCATCGCGTCATGCGTCGCCCACGGCGGCCGCACGGAGGATGCTCTCCCCATCGCGGTCGCGTTGGAGCTGCTGCATTCGGCGTTTCTGGTGCACGACGATCTCGCCGACGGCAGTCCGTCACGACGAGGCCAACCGGCGATGCACGTGTTGCACGGGACCGGCATAGCCACGAACATCGGCGACGCCCTGGCCTCGATTGCCGGGCGTCACATTCGTACCAATCTCGGCCACCTCGCACCGCGAACCCGCGCCACGTTGCTCGATTCGTTTGATGCGATGGTCGAGGCGACCATCGAGGGCCAGGCACTCGATCTCGGATGGCGCGAACGCAATCGCTTTGATGTGAGCCTTCGCGACTACCTCGCGATGGTGATGCGGAAGACCTCGTGGTACACGACGATGCATCCGCTCGTCATGGGCGGCCTGGCGGCGGAAGACACTTCGGTCGACACCGATGCGCTCTTACGTTTCGGGGCTTCACTCGGTGCGGTCTTCCAGATGGTCAACGACCTCAATGGACTCTCCGAGAGCGCCCGCGGCGGGCAGGCCCCATGCGAGGACCTGCAAGAAGGGAAGCGCACCGTCGCGCTCCTGCACCTTCATCGTCAGCTCGACCAGTCCGGCAAACGCAGGCTGACAGAATCACTCGCAAAACATCGGGCCGAGCGCACCCCCGAACAGATCGGTTGGATGCTTGATCGGATGGATGAGCACGGCAGCATCGACCACGCCCACAAGGTGTTGCAAGGGATCGTCAGCGTTGCGGAACGAGAAGCCGAACTCGCGTTTGGCGGCTTGCCGGATTCCCACGACCGCGAAATCTTGCTCGGAATGGTTGGTCACGTGTTGAGTTTCGGGCAAACGCACAAACCGATCGAAACCTGAGATCGGCAGTTCCGAAAGGCGATCGCCTGCTCGTGGCTGCAGACGCGGTTTGTTCGTTGCGGCCGGCGGTACGTACTGTGACGCGACCGATCCCGAGCGGGATCTGAGGAGGAGTGGACCATGGGAATTTGCGACGGACGGGTAGCGATCGTGACGGGCGCCGGGCGTGGCATCGGTCGAGAACACGCGCTCCTTCTTGCCAAGGAAGGCGCCATGGTCGTCGTCAACGACCTGGGCGGGGCTCCCGACGGGACCGGCACTGACCTCACCCCGGCCCAGCAAGTCGTCGCCGAGATCGAAGCGATGGGTGGAGCGGCCATCGCCAACGGTGACGACGTGAGCAGTTGGGCCGGTGCGGAACACATGATCAAGGAAGCCGTCGACACATTCGGCGACCTGCACGTGCTCGTGAACAACGCCGGCATCCTCCGCGACCGCATGCTGGTGAACATGACCGAAGCCGAGTGGGACGCAGTGATCCAGGTGCATCTCAAGGGCACGTTCGCGCCGGCCCGCCACGCCGCCGCCTATTGGCGCGAGCAGCACAAGGCCGGCAAGGACGTCGACGCGCGAATCATCAACACCACATCGGTGTCGGGCATCTACGGCAACCCCGGCCAGACCAACTACGGGGCAGCGAAGATGGGCATCGCGTCGTTCAGCATCATCGCCGCGCTCGAGCTCTCCCGCATCGGCGTCACGGTCAACGCCATCTCGCCCGGAGCGCTCACCCGTCTCACCGAGAACCTCATGGGCGAAGTGAACGACAAGCTCCGCGAGACCCGCGGTCCGAACTGGATCGCGCCGATCTGCGCATGGCTGGCGAGCCCGTTGTCGCGCAACGTCACCGGCCGCGTGTTCCAGGTTGCCGGCGACGAGATCGCCATCGCCGAGTCGTGGCACAAGGGCCCCGCCGGGCTGAACACGCTCGACCCCGAGGCTCTCACCCCCGTGATCGCCGACCTCATGGCCCGCGCCCGACTCAACGCGGATATGGGCGGCAGGGACGCCGAAGGACCCGGCCGACCCGGCCGCACCATCTAGCGCGAGGGTTCACTCGCGTTCTTGTGCGCTGGGTCGCTCCGCGCGCGACCAGGGTCAGAAGAACGTCGGACTGTCATCGCGACAGGCCCTGCGGAAGTTCAGTCAGTCGATGAGCGCAGGCTTTCGTGCGCTCGGTCGCCCTGGAAGCGACGCATTGCACGAACTCCCGAGGTCAAACTTTTTTTCCTCAGCTGAACAGGCGATCGTTCAG
>JANOHI010000453.1:0-8002 GCA_031406385.1 Acidimicrobiia bacterium | reverse complement strand
AACCCCCACTCCCTCACCCCTCAGCCCTGCCGCCGTCGCCGCCACCGCTTCACGCAGTTGGTCGCGTGAAAAGACCCGTCGGATTCCTCGCTCGTCGAGTGCGACGATTGCCTCGTCGTCTCCCCTCCAACGCAGGAACGTGTCGACGATGTTCAGCGAGGCGTCGGGGAAGAACCGGTCGAACCGCATCGATTCACCTCGTCGGACGACGGTATCGCCCGGGTAGCCGACGACACCGGCGAAGTCCCATATCGCCTGCCAGAACTCCTCCGGTTCGTCGATCGACCAACGGTGCAACCGGTCATAGGTAGCGCCGCGATGCCCGACCGAGGCCGCGAGGCGCGTGAGGTTCGCCGCCGCGACCCGTTCGGCTGTGGGTGTCCAGAGGGGCGCGTGGGTCGGCTCGTTCGGGGAATCCATCACGTCCGATCCTGGCATCTCTCCGGCTTCATCTCCGGTCGGCCGAACCGAGGGTCAGTCGAGCCGGGGACGGCCGATCCGGACGTCGACCCCGCGAGACCACAACACCACCGGCTCCCCGTTCGGCGTTGGCAGCCCGGCTGCGGCAATCACCGTCTGATCGAGGTGCAGCAGCTCGGCGCGGTGGAGCTGCCACGGGGGATGATCGACATCTGCCCACAGGCGTCGCCCGAGAAAGGTCGAGCCAAGGGCCCATCGCGCCGACAGGAACGCTTCGAGTGAGTCGTCGGTCACGTCATCGAGCCGATCACCGATGCGCACGGTCACGTCAGCGGTCGCGCCGCGAGCGCGTCCAGGCCAACGACGCCCGGAGGTGTAAGCAACGACGTCATCGGTGGGGTGGCCGACCGACATCGACGACCAGCAGTAGGGCAGCCCGTAGGCAACCCGCGCCACGAGAGTCGGAGCGAGACGGGTGATGTCAAGGCTGCAGAACCACACGCCCCGACGCCCCCGACGGTCGACGATGTAGGTGCGCACGTTGGTCTCGGGAAAGGTCGACCAGCGGCCGGCAGCAAGTCCGCCGCGTGGGCCGAAGGGCAATCGGATCCGCCGCATGTGGAAGGGGATCAAACCAACCCACGCCGACCCGTCGAATGTGTCCACGGTGAAGCCGTCGGGAAGCAACGCCTGGACGAGCGACGCCTCGTAACGCCAATGGAGCGAAGTCAAGTCGAACCAACCCTGCAGCATCACCGGACGGCACACCGGTCGCCCCACTACCTGAGTCACCGCTTCGACTTCCACCCGCCCATCCTCGCCGTTCACAGGCCGTACGGACATCACCGCGTCGAGAACGGATCGATGCACCTGTACGGGCCGTCGCTCTGGTAAACCCGAAGCTGGTCGACACGGCGTCGGACCGGAAAAGGGAGACTCCCATGGCTGACATCGCAAAGTTCCTCGATAAGGCATACGAGCAGAAGGGATTTGGCGAACTCGTGAACGCTCCCGTCGACGCCCTTGCCGGCGTTTCGGAAGCCGACGCCCAGGCGCTCTCCAGTGCCCTTGGGATCAAGACGATCGGCGACCTCGCCACCAACAAATACGTTCTCTGGGCCCAGGCCATCGCCACGCTCAGTAAGTAGCAACCTGCGCTCGGGCCGGCGGTCCCCGGGCCGGCACGGCCGACCTCGCACCGATCCTCGGTCGAGGCTCGGATAGGGTCGCTTCGTGGTCCCGCTCATCGACGTCGAGGCACTGTTCGGTTCACCCGGGCCCAACCGGAACCGGACCGATCGGGCCATCGCACGGGCGGCGAGCGACTCAGGGTTCATGACCATCGCCGGGCCGAGCGAACTCGTTCCGACGAACGCATCGACGCGTGACGCGATGCTGGCGGTGTTCGACCTGCCTGATTCGAGCCAGCGCGCCCTGTGGCGCAACTTCTACGAACCGACGCACACCAACGTGTATCGGGGCTGGAGCCCTCGATCTGGTGACGTCGGCGTTGACATCTATGACATGGGTCCTGATGTCGTGGCCGACCGCGTCGGTTGGGCAGCGTCCGCCAATGACCCGCTGCTCGGTCCAACGCCGTTTCCGGCTCCCGAGGCGCTTCCTGGATGGCAAGAAACGGTTGCTCGTTACTACGTCGCTATGGAACGGCTCGGCGAGGCGATCATGCGCTCGGTCGCCCGAAGCCTTGGCGTGGATGAACACCACTTCGACGATGCGTTCCGGGGAGGCATCTCCACGCTGCGTCTCCTGCGCTACGAACTGCCGCCCGTCGATGCGATCACCGAGCCCGGTATGCCACGGCGCGGCGAGCACGTGGACTCCGGGTTCCTCACGCTGCTCTGCCAGCACGGCGTGGCGGGACTCGCGGCGAAACTCCGCAGCGGTGAGTGGGTCGATGTTCCCCCAGCTGACGGCCACCTCGCGGTGAACTTCGGCGGGCTGCTCGAACGCTGGAGCGAAGGAAGGATTCGGGCAACTCCGCATCGCGTCATCAGCAAGGGACGCACGCGGTTCTCCATTCCGTTCTTCTATGAACCGCGCGCCGATGCCGTGATTGAGCCTCTGCCTCTCGAGGGCTCGATCACGTTCGAACCATTCACCTACGGCGATCATCTCTGGGCGGCGATGTCGAAGTTCCCGAACTTCACCGGTATCGCCGATCTGCGTTCCCAACGGGAGTGCAGCAGTCAGAGAACAGCTAGCGATGGCCTTTTGGATTGTCGGACGCGCGCTCTGCCTCCCTACGATGCTGAGATGTCCGTCGCATCCATTCCCGTTGCCCACACCCCGCCGGGTGGATACGGGGCAGAGTTCCCCGCCGAGGTCCTCGCCGGTTGCAACGAACCCCTCCTGGCCGGTGCGCCGGACCTTCGTGGCCTTTGGAAGGTCGTGTCGGCGGAGGTCAACGGCGCGGCGGAACCAGCGCACCCAGCCATCGGACATGTGCAACGCATCGAGCAGGCCGGCGACCGGATCGTCGTCACCGGCGGCGGAGTCATCCACGACATGCGATGCGATGGCACAGCGGAGAACGGGGTGAACGACGTCGCCGAGCGGGACTACTCGACCTCCATCACCGTCGTCGCGACCTATGAGAACGGCGTTCACGTGCTCCGGCCGGTCGGGATCCCGATCGAAGTCACTCGGCGACGCGACGGCCCACAGATGGTCTGGGGCTACGTCGGCTTCGTTGCTCGACTCGATCGCATCGGCGAGAGCACCGATACCCCCACCTCCGCTTCCCGCCAGACCGCCGAGCCCTAGGAATCCGATGAACGAACTTGTCCTCGATTCGCTGCAACGTCGTATGCGCGCGATGCATTCGCTCTACTACCAGGCCGTGGAGTCGATGGAACTCCAGCACGTCAACCACTTCGAACGTGAGGGTGTTCTTCCCATCGCGTTCTCGTTGTTCCACATCGTCAACATGATCGATGCGTCGTTCATGCTCCTCACCGGACAGGCGCCGATCTGGAACGAGGACTGGCAGCGGCGGGTGCAGATGTCAGTCGACGACCATGGCAAGCACCGCACCGTCGACGAGATGGTGTTCCAACGCATCGGCGACTACGAAGAGTTCAAGGCCTACCAGCGAGCGGTGTTCGATCGCACGGAGGCCTACCTCGCCACGCTCGACCCGGCCGACCTCACTCGTGTCGTGATCCCGCATCCCTTCCCGCCCCAGATCGCCACGACCTACAGCGCCCGGGTGGCCGGCCCCCAGGGGATCACCGTGCTCGACGGATTCGAGTGTTGGCTCTATCAGCACGGCCTCCGCCACATGGGTGAGATCGAGTTGGCCCGCGGTCTCGTGGGTCTCGGCGGCATGACCAGCTGAGCGATCACGCAGGACGCTTCGGAGCGATCAGGGCGTGCGGTTCCAGCGGAGTGAGAGCACCATGGCGACGAGTGCCAGGACCGCACCCACGCCGAGGAACCCCACGCTGAGTTCGACGTCGCGGGTCTGAAGCTCAACGTCCTTCGGGAGTTTGCTGAACACGCCCTTCAGTTGGTCGGCGTCCTCCGCCCGGTAAAACGTGCCGCCGGTGAGGTTGGCGACGGATTGGAGCGTGCCCTCGTCGGCCACGAGCAATTGTCGAAATGCGCTCACCGGCCGTGTGCGGTTTCCTCCGGCGTCGAACGTCGGCTGTTCGAACAGCGCGTCCCCTCCGAGTTGCGCAGCGGTGCAGACCATGTCGGTCGGGTTCGATGTGCCGAACCCGATTGTGTATACCCGCACCCGCCGATCGGCCGCTTGCTTGGCCGCTTCGACCGGTCCGATGCCTCGCGTGTTGGTCCCGTCGGTGAGTAACACCACGATGTCGGAGACGTAGCCGTCCTCCGGCGCCGGAGCAGCGGGCAGGACGGGCACATCACCGATCGGCTCCCCCGTCGTCGGGTCGAACCCGGGGAACGAGTCTCCGGCACCCGATTCGACCGAGGAATCGACGGGGGTCACCTCAGGGTTGATGGACGAAATGACGTCGACCGAGCGGAGGATCGCCGAACCGATTGCCGTGCCCCGCGCCGTCGTCATAGCGTCGATTGCCTTGAGCAGCTGTTCGCGTTCTGTCGTCGGTTCAACCAAGACCAACGCGAATCCGGCGAACTCAACAATGCCGATCCGAGTTCCCTTCGGCTGTGCTTGAACGAACGACCGAGCAGCCTCCTGCGCGACGCTCAAACGATTCGGTGGCACGTCGGTCGAGCACATCGAACGCGAGACGTCGAGCGCCAGGATGATCGTTGTGCGTGAAACAGCGACCTTGGCCGAGGCCTGTGGACGAGCTGACGCGACGGCGAGTGAGGTGAGCCCGAGGAGGAACAGCACAGCGGGTACATGCCGCTTCCAACTGGCTCGCTTCGGCAATGCTGCGCGCACCAGCGCCACACTCGAGAAGACCACGGCACCGCGCCGCCTCCGGCGTAGTTGGAGAACATACGCGACGAGGAGCAGCGGCACGACGAGCAGGCCGAGGAGAGCGAGGGGCCACCGGAGCGTCATCGTTACACCAGCCTGCCGATCCAGAACAGCGAGAGCGCTGCACCCATGGCCAGCAGGGCCGCACCTGCGGCTGCTACGAGTGCCGTGATCTCCGTGAACTCCGGCTCGCGCCGCCACTCGAGATCGATTGACGTGTAGATACTCGACAGCGCTTCTGCGCTGTCGGCTCGGAAGTAGGTTCCGTCGGTGAGGTCGGCGATGCCCTGCAACACCGCCTCATCGAGTGATGTTGCGAACTGGAATCCGTTGAGTTCGACGACCGTCTCCTCGGATGAACCGACGCCGACCGGATAAATTTTCACCCCTGCGGTCGAAGCCAGTTTGGCGACGGCCGACGGGTCGAGCTCGCCGGTGTTCTCCCCGTCGGAGAGAAGCACGATCGCCCCCGAACCGAAGTAGCCGATGTCGACACTGTCGATCCCTCCAGGTGCCCCGGCGTCGGGATTGGCCGGACCTGACGGCGAAGTGTCCGGCGCGGTGTCAGTCGAACGGGTGTCGGGCGCGTCGACGCGAGGAGCGTCGAGTTCGAGTGACTTACCGGCTATTGCCTGAAGCGACGCGTAGATCCCGTTGCCGAGCGAGGTTCCGCCCTGTGGCGTCAATCGCCCGATTGCCCGGAGCACGGCTCGGCGATCCGTCGTTGGCTGCTGGGTCACCAGCGATCCGTCGCTGAACGCCACAACGCCGATACGGATAGAGGAGGGCTGTTTTCCAACGAAGGTCGTGGCCGCGTCCTTCGCCGCTTCGATCCTCGACGGTTGCAGATCCTTTGCGCGCATACTGTTCGACACGTCGAACGCAAGAATGACCGTGCCTTCGCGCCGGGGGACCGTGATCTTCGCCTGCGGTCGAGCCGAGCCGGCGATCATCGCTATGAGACCGAGAAGGAAGAGGGCGTACGGGATGTGTCGGAGCCGGCGGAGCCGCTGGGTGGATGCTGACGCAACGAAGCCCTTTGCGGCGAGTTCGGCGACGCGACGACCGCGACGGCGGAGCAAAGCGAGATACCCCGCGACAAGCACCGGGACGGTGAGGAGTAGGAGCAACGCCGAAGGCCATACGAACTCCATCAGCGCCTCCGGCGACGTCGGAGCTCGACGATCCGGACCAGGGATGCGACGAGGTCGTCCTCGGTGGAGACAGCGTGCAGGTCGACGCCGGAGCGAGCGACGGCAGCTTGAATCTCGACATTGCGTTCGTCGGCCACGAACGCAAAGCGGCGACGGAACTCCGGGTCACTCGTGTCGACGGAGAGCAACTCTCCGGTCTCGGAATCCTCGATGACCAGCAGACCGGCATCGGGCAGCTCCGCTTCGCGCGGATCGAACAGGCGAATGGCAATCACTTCGTGGCGTCGGGCGAGACGGCTCAGCGGTTGCTCCCAGCCCGGTTCGCTAATGAAGTCGGAAGCGACCACGATGAGCGAGCGGCGTCGGATAGTACGTTCACCTACGTTAAGGAGTTCCGAGAGATTCGTGCTCGTGCCCGTCGGCATCGCGGGCTTCATCAGTTCCCGGGCGAGTCGAAGCACGTGATTGCGGCCGGTTCGAGGCGCAACGGTCATCTCCACGGCGTTGTTGAACAGCACAGCACCGACAAGGTTCCCGCCCCGGCTCAGCAGCCGCGCCAGGGTCGTTGCCACCTCAGCGAGCACGAGGCCCTTCGGGCGATCGGTGGGACCGAAGGCCATCGACGCGGAACGATCGAGCAGGAGCCAGGCGGTGAGTTCTCGGTCTTCGAGGAAGGTGCGAACATGCGGGACCTCCATGCGGGCGGTGACGTTCCAGTCGATGTGGCGAACGTCGTCACCCGGTTCGTACTCACGGAGATCGGCCACGTCGACGCCCGAGCCGTGCAGCAGCGTGCGGAAGTCACCTTGGAGCCTCCCGTCGAGTCGCCGGATCACCTTCCACTCGATGCGGCGGAGAACGGCTTCAGGTGTTTGCGGGAGCCCAACCGCTTCCATCACCACTCCGGTCTGACGGTCTGGGACGACGCTGCTGGGTCGGCGTGTCGGGGAGGCGTATCGCGGCCAATACCTTCGTCAGTACATCATCAGGGCGGAGATCCTCGGCCAGCGCCTCGTACGACAGCACCACCCGGTGACGGAGGACGTCAAGGGCAAGCTCGCGCACGTCCTCGGGGATCGCGTAGTCACGTCCTCGGATCACCGCCAGGGCTTTCGCCGCGAGGATCATGTTGATCGACGCTCTCGGACTGGCCCCGAACGTCACGTAGCGGGCCTGGTCCTTCAAACCGATCGAGCCAAGGTCGCGCGTTGCCGTTGCGATCTTCACCGCGTATTCGATGAGTGACGGGTCGACATAGACGTCGGCAGCCGCTTGCTGGAGCACTCGGAGCTGGTCCACGTCGATCACCGGAACCGTCGGTTCCATCGGGTTCGTCATGCGTTCGACGATCACGAACTCCTCGGTCGGGCTCGGGTATCCCACGAGCACTTTCAACATGAACCGGTCGAGTTGCGCTTCCGGCAGCTGATACGTGCCTTCCGACTCGATCGGGTTCTGCGTGGCCATCACGAGGAATGGGTTCGGGACCGGATGCGACTCTCGGCCGATCGTCACCTGACGCTCCTGCATGACTTCGAGGAGCGCGCTCTGGACCTTCGCCGGGGCTCGGTTGATCTCGTCGGCCAACAGAAGGTTGGCGAACACCGGGCCGAGAGAGGTTTGGAACTCACCCGTCTTCTGATTGTAGATGCGGGTGCCGATCAGGTCCGCGGGCACAAGGTCCGGCGTGAACTGGATGCGCTGGAACTGGCCACCAATCGATTGCGCCAGCGTCTTGATGGCCATCGTCTTGGCGAGGCCCGGAACACCCTCGACGAGCACATGCCCACGAGCGAGGAGCGCCACGAGCAGCCGCTCGATCAGGCCGTCCTGGCCCACGATCACCTTCTTCACCTGATAGGCGACCTGTTCGAGGGTCTTCGTTCTTAACCTGAACAAATAAAACCAAACATCAATTACAAAGCCAAAATCTGCTAAAATTGCACTTTGACAAAGTAAGACCAACCACAATACAAGTAACTTCATC
>JANOHI010000421.1:0-15718 GCA_031406385.1 Acidimicrobiia bacterium | reverse complement strand
ACAACGCGCTCGCTGACCTCGTGGCGCTCCATCGCTCGGCGAGAGATGTCGTCGCCGCTCGCACTGCGTTCGATCGTTTCCATCCCCGCGTGTCCTGGTCCGCTGCGAGTCGGCTGCCGGTCGCGTTGCAGATCCAGATCGTCGCGCTTGGCTTCGACGAAGGTGATGTCGGCGGACAGGACCTTCTCGAACTCGCGCTCGCCTCGACCGTGGCGGCCCGTGACAATCATCAGCAGGTTCTCGCTCTCGATCTCGTCGCTCGAATGGCGGCGGATGGAGAGGACGCGATTGCCGCTCGAGCTGAAGCCGATCGGCTCGCCGAGCGCATGGGCCTGCATCCGATGGAGCGTCCGGACCGCGGGGACAGTTCTACGTGATTCGTCGGTCCGCAGGTTGGCCAGAAGGTCACGCCGTAGAGTCCGACGAATGGATCTCGGACTTGCTGGCAAGACGGTGTTGGTCACTGCGTCGTACCGCGGCACCGGCCGGAGTATCGCCCGTGTTCTCGCTGCCGAGGGCGCGAACCTCATCGTCCACGGCTTCGACCTCGCCCCCGCCGAAACGGTCGCCGACGAGATTCGTGCCGCCGGAGGCAACGCCCGCGCCGTGGCCGGCGACCTGCTGAGTGATGCTGCGGCCGATGTGCTCGTCGCTGAGGTCGGGCCGATCGACGTGCTGGTGGCCAACTACGGCGTGGCCGAGGGTGGCTCATGGTTCGCTGAATCGACTGATGAGACGGCATGGTTCGACTCGTACAACAAGAACGTCCTCTCCGCGATTCGTCTCGTACGTCGATGCGTACCAACGATGCGCGAACGGCAGTGGGGGCGGGTGATCCTTGTCGGAACCGTCGGGACGCTGCGTCCGGGCACGCGTCAGCCTCAGTACTACGCCGCGAAGGGCGCACTCCCGGCCATCACGACGTCGCTGGCGAAGGAGCTCGCCGGCACCGGTATCACCGTCAACCTGGTGAGCCCCGGGATCATTGCGACCGACGAGGTGCGGGAGCGATTCACCAAGCGAGCGGAGAAACTCGGGCGGCCTACGGACTGGGCCTCGGTGCAGACGCTGGTGTTCGAGGAGTTCATGGACCTTCCGACGCGTCGGGTCCCGGAGCCTGAAGACGTTGGGCATCTCGTCGCCTTCCTTGCCAGTGAGCGCTCGTCGTCGATCACCGGCGCCAACTACCGAATCGACGGTGGTGCCGCAGACGCCGTGACTCCCTGAAGCGGCGACTCGCCGGTTCGCCACCACGCCGCTAGGTTCTGCGCCCATGGACCTCGTGCCCGTCGTGAGTATCGACAACCCCGGAGCCACCTCGCTCGCCGATCTCGACCGGGCATGCCGGGACCATGGGTTCTTCCTTCTCGACGGCCACGGCCTCGACCCGATCATCGCCGAGACCTTCGAAGCGTCGAAGCGGTTCTTCGGCGCCGACCGTTCCGTGAAGGGCGCGATCCGTCGTGACGCGGCCAATCCGCTGGGATACAACGAACGCGAGCTGACCAAGCGTCGACGCGACCACAAGGAAGTCTTCGACTTCGTCGATCCAACGCAGGGTTTGGCCAGTCACTACAACCGCTGGCCCGACGGTGTCGAGGGATTCCGTGAGGCAATGGCTGGGCATTACGACGCGTGCAGCGATCTCGCGGCACGAACCACCGAACTCGTCTTCGCCGCGCTCGGGCTGTCGGACGGGACCGCCGCGGCCCATCGGGGTGATCGCTGCACGAGCAACATGCGGCTCAACCACTACACGCTCGACGATCCGGTTCCCGAGGACGAGCGTGATGGTTTGGCCGAACTCGGCGAGGTTGCTCTCGGGCACCACACCGACCTCGGACTGCTCACGCTGCTGATCCAAGATGACGTCGGCGGCCTCCAGGCGGAGTCCGGCGAACACGGATGGATCGATGTCGAACCGCGCCCGGGAACGATCGTCGTGAACCTGGCCGACTGCATGCAGGTGTGGACCAACGACCGCTACCGGGCAGCCGTGCATCGGGTCCTCCCCATGACCGTACGTACGCGTATCAGCATCCCGTACTTCTTCAATCCCGATCGCGAGGCGATCATCGAGCCGATCGCCGAACTGGTGTCAGGGAGACCTCGTTATCGGCCCTTCGCGTTCCGTCAGTTCATCAGCGCGCGTGGCGCCGATAACTACGCCGACGCCGGCGCCCCCGACGCGCAGATCTCCGACTTCCGTCTGGCTTCGATCTAGACACGGGCTCAGCGTGTTGCTCTGGTGCAACTCCTGCGCAGCCTCGCACCAGTGCCGGCCGAGGCGCACTGACGACCCGTGTCGGCCATGCCCTCGATCGTCGTCAACGCACGGGGTCATGAGGCGGGAAGGGTGCCCGACGCCACTGGCGTATGTCGCTCGCCGTTGATCGAGCAGAAAGGTCAACCTTGTCCGGTCAGGTTCGGCTTCGTGTCCGGACTCGCGTTAGCCGGACCGCGGTGACGGAACGAACGCCGAGGGCCGCTTCGACGATGCGCTCGAGTTCGTCGTATGCCCGGTCGAAGTCGAGCGCGTCGGTGTCGAGGAGCCAGTGGCCGACAAGGCCGCTCACGGCGGCCGTGAGCACGATCGATGTGGTGGCCGGATCGGCGCACGAGAGCTCGCCCGACGCCACGCCCTGCGTGATCCACGCTCTCACCCGGCCCCGCAGGGTGCCGTGCAGCGCAAGGAATCGTTCGGCCAGGGCGGCCCTCGGTCCCAACGCCTCACCAAGCAGCACGTGGTACAGACGCCAGACGTCGCGGTGCTCCCGCACCATTCGTCGATGAGACGCCAACGCTTGCCTCAGCGCATCCAGGCCCTGCGCATCACCGACGTCAGCAACCATCCCCGCCTGTACCCAGGTCACAAAGGTCTCCTCGACGACGGCCCACAGGAGTTGCTCCTTGGTGCCGAAGTGCCAGAAGAGCGATCCGCGGCTCACGGTAGCGTCCTGGGCGATGTCGTCCACCGTGGTCTCGGTGAAGCCCTTCATCGCGAACAGCCGCGCGCCGGATTCGATCAGGCGCTGACGCGACCCGTCAGGCCGACCCGATTGACGGCGAGGTGCATCTGACCGTGATCCGCGCGTTCGACGTGGAGTCGCTGCGACTGCCATACCGGGCACCTTTCATGAGTGAAGGCGGCTTGCATATTCTGTACTGGCTGGCCAATATAGAACGCGATCGGTCCGGGCGCACACTGCTCGCCGACGGAGGGAGCGATGGCCGAGGTCGACGAGGTGCCGGATCTTTCGACGTTTCCTTTACGCGTGCGGGGGAACTCCTTCGACGACTTCACTGTCGGACAGACCTTCGTTCATCACTGGGGGCGAACGATCACGGGCGGCGACGCGACGCTGTTCTCTGCGGTGACGCTCGCATACAACCCGCTCTATCTCAACGCCGCGTTCGCATCGGCTCACGGGCATCCGGACCTCGTCGTGAATCCGCTCCTCGTCTTGTGCACGGTGGTCGGCCTCTCCGTCGAGGACCTCTCCGAGATCGGCGGACCGTTCCTCGGAATCGAGAACTGCGATTTCCACCTGCCCGTGTATCCCGGCGACACCCTCACGGCCTCGAGCGCAGTGCTGGCGGCGCGCGAATCTTCGTCGCGGCCCACGACGGGCATCGTCACGTGGCGTACCGAGGGACGAAATCAGCGCGGCGAACTGGTTGTGAGCTACGAACGCTCGAACCTCGTGGCGAAACGCCGGGCGTCATGATCACCGCCGCTGCCAACGCGCTGCCGAGCACGCTGACGGATGCGTTTCTCACTCCCGACCAGGTGGCGTTGCGCGATCGCGCCCGACGGTTCGCGCTCGAGGAAGTTCTCCCCCTGGCCAACGAGCTCGACCCCCAGAAGGCGGCGATTCCCCCGGCTCTGCTCGAGAAGATGGGAGCAGCCGGTTGGTTCGGGGTGATGGTCGACGCCGAACACGGCGGACTCGGCGGTGGCGTGCTCGAGTACTGCCTCGTGGCCGAAGAGCTGGCGCGCGCATGGATGAGCGTTGCGTCGATCATCGCTCGGGCGCAGGGCATGGGGACCCAGTTCGGGCCACCGGAGAACCGGGCCGCATTGCTGCGCCGCTCGGCGTCGGGGAAGTGGATCGGAGCGGCCGCTCTCAGCGAGCCGAACGCCGGAAGTGACCTCGCGGCAGTCTCTTGTCGGGCCTCACGGGACGGTGACGACTGGGTGCTCACCGGGGAGAAGCGTTGGTGTGGCAACGCGTTGGCCGCGGACTTCATCCAAGTGCTGGCGCGAGTGAGCGCTCCGGGCCCGGGAGAACCTCGCGCCGCCGGACTGGCGAACTTCGTGGTGACCAAGGAGCGCAATTCATTTCCCGATGGCATGAAGGGTCAGCCCATCGACAAGATCGGCTACCACGGGATGATCACCTGGAACCTGCAGCTCGACGGGGTGCGGGTGCCGGCCGGGAATCGTCTCGGCAGCGGCGATGCCACGGGTGCGCCCACGCGAACCACGGCGACCGAAGCGTTCCGGCAGACACAGCGAGGCCTCAATACCGCTCGGGTGCACACAGCGGCCCGCGCGTGCGGCCTCGCGCGCGGGGCGCTCGAGGATGCGCTTGGCTATGCGGCCGAGCGGGTGCAGTTCGGGCGGGCGATCGGCGAGTTCCAGGCGCTGCGGTTCATGCTCGCCGACATGGCTGCTGAGCTGGAGTCGGCGCGGGTGATGACCCACCAGGTTGCGCGGGCCGTCGATATCGGGATGGCCTGTGAGTCGGAGTCGGCGATGGTGAAGCTGCTGGCGACGGAGATGGCCGAACGGGTCACCTCGAAAGCCCTGCAGGTGCACGGCGGGAACGGCTACACGACGGAGCGGGCCGTCGAGCGCTACTGGCGAGATGCCCGCCTCACGACCATCTTCGAAGGCACGTCGGAGATCCAGCGCCGGATCATCAGTGACCGGCTCTTCCCGAAGAAGACGACGAACTCCGGAGCCACCTCATGACCGCTGTGCCCATGACCCAACCGAAGACAGCTGCACTCGGCGGAACGGGTACATGGTTCGAAGACTTCGTACCGGGGCAGCGAATGCGCCACGCCCGCGGTTCGACGATCGACGAGGTCGAAGGACAACTCCTCGCGAAGCTTGTGATCAACACCGCTCATGCCCACTGGAACGAGCACGCGATGGCCTCCGTGGGAGGGCGTCTCGTGTTCGGGCTCGTGACCGGTTCGACGGTCATCGGCCTGACCATGCAGGACACAGCCGAGCGAGCACTCGCCGAGGTTCGTCTCGATCGGCTGCGCTTCACGGCACCTGTGCACCACGGCGACACCGTCTATGCGTACACCGAGGTGAAGACGTGCGAACCCTCGGACCGCGAGGACGCCGGGCTCGTCACGTTCCGCCACTGGGGAACGAAGGGAGATCACACCGTCGTCTTCACGTGCGAACGGACGGTGCTCATCAAGCGGGCCAGCCACTGGAGTGACCGGTGAGCGCGAGCCCGACGGCGATGCACCCCGGTCCGCTCTCCGGTCTTCGGATCATCGACCTGACCCAGGCACTGGCCGGGCCCTACTTCACGATGCTCCTGGCCGACCTCGGAGCGGACGTGATCAAGATCGAACCACCCAAGGGAGATATGACGCGCTACGGCGGCCCGTTCACCCTCGAGGACACCGAGCGCAGCTACGGCGGCTACTTCGCCAGCATCAATCGGAACAAGCGATCGGTGGTGCTCGATCTGAAGGTTGCCGACGATCGCGACGCCTTGCGGGCTCTGGTGAAGTCGGCCGACGCGATGGTTGAGAACAGCCGCGTCGGTGTGATGGATCGGCTCGACCTCGGCTATGAAGCACTTGCCGAGCTGAATCCGCGGCTCGTCTACGGCGCTATCCGCGGCTTCGGGGACCCGCGGACGGGCTCTGGGACCAGTCCGTATTCTGAGTGGCCGGCGTTCGACGTGGTCGCCCAGGCGATGGGCGGACTCGTTGCCACCACTGGCATGGGACCGGGAGAGCAGATGAAGTGCGGGCCGAGCGTCGGTGACATCTTCCCGGCCGCTCTTGCTGCCGTCGGCATCCTTGCCGCGTTACTAAGTGCACAGAGGACTGGCGCCGGGCAGTTCGTCGACGTGGCGATGTACGACGCCATCCTCAGCCTGTGCGAGAACGCCGTCTACCGGTACGCCTACACCGGCCTGGTTCCCGGGCCCGCTGGCAACGGTCACCCGGTTCTTTCCCCCTTCGACATCTTCGTGACCGCCGACGGCGCGTGTGCGATTGCAGCACCGACGGAGAACCACTGGCCGATCCTCTGTGACCGTATGGGGATGCCCGAGTTCGGCTTCGACGAACGGTTCCGGACCAACCGGGAGCGAATTGCCAACCGGGCCGAGGTGACGGCCCTCGTCACCTCATGGACCTCGACTCGAACCACGATGGAATGCATCAGCATTCTCGCCGGTCACGTTCCGTGCGGGCCCGTGAACGATGTTGCGGCGATCTTTGCCGACCCTCATGTGGAGGCGCGCGACATGCTCGTAACGCTGGAACAGCCGGACGGCTCGCGCCCCGTGCAGGTTGCCGGAACCCCGATCAAGCTCACCGGCACGAAGCCGGGCACCCACCGCCGTCCGCCCCGTCTCGGGGAGCACACGATCTCGGTGCTCGCCGAAGTCGGTATCGAAAGGACTCCCTCTTGATGGAAACTGCCTCACGTCCGACGCGTGTCCGTCGCGTCGAGCTCTCCGTTCCCGGCACGAACGAGAAGATGATCACGAAGTCAGCCGCTCTCGGTGCCGACCTGGTGTTCCTCGACCTCGAGGATTCCGTCGCTCCCCAGGCGAAAGAAGGTGCGCGTTCCACCATCATCAGCGCACTTAACGATCTCGATTTCGGGCGATCGGTCCGGGCTGTTCGCATCAATCCGGTCGGCACACTGTGGTGCCACGGCGACATCATCGAGTTGGTCGAAGGCGCCGGATCGCGCATCGACGTGATCATCATTCCGAAAGTGCTGGCTCCACGTGACGTGTGGTTCGTCGACACGCTCCTGACCGAACTGGAAGCGAGTCTGCACCTTCCCCATCGCATCGGGCTCGAAGTGCTGATCGAGGAAGCGCAGGCGTTGAGTCGCGTCGAGGAGATCGCCGGCTGCAGCTCCCGACTCGAGGCCCTGATTCTCGGGGTGGGCGACCTCTCCGCCAGTCTCGGCATGCGCCTCGGGCACATCGGCGAGCAGGAGGACCGGTACCCCGGAGACATCTGGCATGCCGCCCGTTCCCGGCTCATCAGCGCCGCCCGTGCCAACGGTTTGGATCCGATCGACGGACCGTATGCGAACTTTCGAAATGGCGATGGCTATCGCCGCGAGGCATCCTGGGCCTCGGCGATGGGCTGCGTCGGCAAGTGGGCAATTCACCCGAGTCAGGTCGACATCGCCCACGAGGTGTTCGCACCAACCGCCGGCGAGGTTGCGACCGCGCAAGCCGCCATCGACGCGATGTCCGCAGCAGAGGCGGCCGGTGCCGGCGCAGCCAACCTCGGCGGTCTCATGATCGACGCCGCGACCTCGCGGATCTTTCAGGGTGTCCTCGACCGCGACGCCCTCATCGTCAAAGGAAACCAATGACTGCACCAAAGATGTGGACGATCGTGTCGTCCTCGCCGCGCACCATTGTGCGGTCCGCCAAGAACGCCGATGAAGCCGGATTCGACGGGATGGTCGTCACCGACTCCCAGAACCTCGCCGGCGACTGCTATGTCGCGTTGACCGCGGCTGCGTTGTCGACGACGTCTCTCCAACTGGCCACGGGGGTGACGAATCCGGTGACGCGGCATCCTGCCGTCACTGCGGCAGCGATCGCCGCAATCCAACACCTCTCCGGCGGTCGAGCATCGTTGGCGATCGGTCGTGGGGATTCTGCGCTGGCCCACCTTGGGCGTGCGCCGGCGAGCCTCGTAGCACTCGAGCGCTACGCGCGTGCATTGCAGCACTACCTCCGGGGGGAGGAGATCCCCTTCAGCGAGCTGGATTTCCATGAGCGTCTCGCCCCGCCGGTCGAGCAACTCGGTTTGGCGGACACACCGAGCGGCAGTCGCCTCACCTGGCTCCGTGACATACCGAAGGTCCCCGTCGAAATCGTCGGGACCGGCCCGAAGATGATTGCCATGGCCGCGCTTGTTGCTGATTGCGTGTTGCTCGCGGTCGGCGCCGACCCCGAGCGCCTGCGCTGGGCGGTCGGCTTGGCAAAGGATGCGCGGCGCGCGGCGGGTCTCGATCCCGACGCCCTCAGCTTCGGGGCTTACGTGAACGTCGTGGCCCATCCCGATATCGCAATGGCTCGCCAACTCGTGTCCGGAGGACTCGCGACGTTCGCGCGGTTCTCGGTCATGCACGGCACGCCGACGGGACCGCAGTCGGCGGAGAGCGAGGAGCTGCTACGTAACCTGCACGCGTCCTACGACATGAAGCACCACACCCGCACGGACTCCACGCACGCCGCGACCTTCCCCGACGAGTTCGTCGACCGCTACGCCACTGTTGGACCGGCAGGAGCGGTGGTCGAACGTCTTCTCGAGATCGGCGAGGTCGGTATCGAGAAGGTCATCGCCGTCGGTCCGACCGCCGGAGGCGATACGGATGAAGCCCGAAGGGCACTTCGAGTTCTCACCGCCGACGTGCTCCCGGCGCTGCGCCGGTGAGGTGCCCGGCTACAAGGGAGCGAGCCGGGGAACGGCTTTCGCCGCAGTGACCAGAAGTCCGCGCGAGCCGTCGGGTCCGAGTCGGCCGGAAAGGGCGACCTCCACCCAGGTCCCGTCGCCCCGAGTTGCACCACAGTCCGGATCAGCCGAAGGACCCGGGGCGTGGGAGTCTTGGGGGCGGCATGTGCCCGGCACAACGCCGCACCCGGAGGTCATCCATGGATACCAGGACACTGCAGGACACCCCTATCGCCACCGTGGTCGCGAACGCGCGACGCGCCTACGACGCAGGGCGAACCCGCCCGCTGGCATGGAGGCGCGAGGTACTTGCTCGGCTGCGGGCGCTCACGGTCGCCCACGAGTCTGCACTGCTCGACGCCCTCGCCGCCGACTTCGGCAAGCCGCGTCTCGAAGCATGGGCGGCCGAGGTTGGCTTCGTCCTTTCCGACATCGATCATGTGCTGGCGAACCTCGATGCGTGGGCTCGACCGGAGAAGGTGCCGACGCCGTTGGCCTTCCAGCCCGGCTCGTCGGAGATTGTTCGTGAGCCGCTCGGCGTGGCGTGCGTGATTGCTCCGTGGAACTATCCCTTCCAACTTCTCGTACTGCCGATGGTTGCGGCGATCTCGGCGGGCAACGCAGCGGTCGGCAAACCCAGCGAGCTGGCGCCTCACACCAGCGAAGTGACGGCCAAGATCTTTGCCGAGCTGGGCGACCCGGCGATCAGCATTGTGGAAGGCGGTGTCGCCGAGACGACCGAACTCCTTGCGCAGCGCTTCGATCACATCTTCTACACCGGCAACGGTCGGGTCGGCCGAATCGTGATGCGTGCAGCGGCGGAGAACCTCACTCCTGTCACCCTCGAACTCGGCGGCAAGAGTCCAGCGATTGTCAGCAAGAACGCCAAGATCGATGTCGCCGCGCGTCGTATCGCCTGGGGCAAGTTTCTCAACGCCGGCCAGACCTGCATCGCGCCGGACTATGTCCTAGTGGAACGATCGGTCCATGACGAGTTCGTACGCGCGCTCGGCGAATCAGTACGCAGCTTCTACGGGGCCGAACCACGACAGAGCCCAGACTTCGCTCGCATCGTGAATGGTCCGCACTTCCATCGTCTCGAAAAACTTCTGCACTCCGGCACGATCGCCGTTGGCGGCGAGACGGACCCCGACACCCGGTTCATTGCCCCCACGGTGCTCACCGGCGTCAGTCGCGAAAGCCCGGTCATGGATGAGGAAGTCTTCGGTCCGATCCTCCCCGTGATCGCTGTCGACTCCCTCGATGAAGCCGTGGCCTTCGTGAACGCCGACGACAAACCGCTCGCTCTCTACACCTTCAGTGAAGACGACGCTGAGAACCGCCGGATCATCAACAGCACCACGAGCGGAGGTGTGTGCGTGAACGGAACGATCATGCACATCAGCACTCCCCATCTGCCCTTCGGCGGTGTGGGCGAAAGCGGCATGGGCGCATATCACGGCCGCTACGGCTTCGATACCTTCAGCCACCAGCGGTCCGTGTACACCCGCTCGACCCGGCTGGACCCGCCGATCCTCTATCCGCCATACACCGCCAGCAAAGAAAGGATCGTTCGTCGGGCACTCTTGCTCACCGACCCCCGAGACATGGTCGCTCGACTCCGTTCGAAGGTCCGCCGGCGCTGACCGCACGCTTGCGATGGCTGCGGCGCGACCATGCGAACACCCGAACGGGCCTCCTGAACCGAAGGTCCTGCGGTCGTCATGCAGTGTTCATGCTCATGGGTTGCCCGCCCTGAGAATCTTGTCCATGCTTACCGTTGCGCAACCAACCGCAGCCCGTCTCCCAGGAGGTTCGGGCTTGTCACCCGCACCGACACTCGACGCTGAGCTCGATCACCCGAGGAACCCATGACGACAACCCGAACCATCACAACCGTGGACATTTCCCGCTACCTTGCTGGCGACGAAGCTGGCACTCATGACGTGGTTCGACAGATTGACGAGTCCTGTCGGACGGTCGGCTTCCTGATCATCACCGGCCACGGGGTCGACCCGAAACTCGTCTCCGAAGCGCGTGCCGCGTCCATGGACTTCTTCGCCCTGTCACCGCAGCAGAAACTCGCGTACAAGATGCCGCCCGACCGCTACCGCGGATACACCTCACCGGGTACCGAGTCGCTCGCCGCCAGCTATGGCAACGAATCTCCACCGGACCTGAAGGAGTCGTTCTCGATCGGACCGTTCGCGTTCGACGAAGATGAGTACCACGCGCCGTCGCGCGCCGGTGCCTTCTTCGCTCCGAACATGTGGCCCATCGAGGTGCCGCACATGCAGGACGTGCTGTGCCGCTACTACTCCGCGATGGAAGCCCTCTCGACCCAGCTGATGCGACTCTTCGCCCTTGCGCTGAACCTGCCCGAGCACTTCTTCGACGACAAGATCGACCGGCACATCACGAACATGAGCGTCATTCACTACCCGCCGCTGGCGGCACCGCCGGCCCCCGGTCAAATGCGGGGCGGTGCGCACACCGACTTCGGGAGCCTCACCATCGTCCAGCGCGATCAGGCGCCGGGCGGTCTGCAAGTCCTCGTCGACGGTACGTGGATCAACGCTCCTCACGTCGACGATTCGTTCGTCGTCAACCTCGGAGACCTCATGGCGGAGTGGACGAACGACCGCTGGGTCTCGACGATCCATCAGGTAGCCACACCCGACAAGCTCGAAGATGCAATGTCCGACCGGCTCTCGATGGTGTTCTTTCATCAACCGAACTATGACGCAGAAGTCGAGGTGCTCAGCACCTGCATCAGCGAGGGTCATCCGGCAAAGTATGAGCCGACCACATCCGGGGGCCATATCACGAAGAAGATCTTCGCCATGCGGAGCCCGGAGCTGGGCGCATGATCCACGAAGAGAGCGTCTATGCGATGCAGGTTGGAAAGGCCGCGCAACTCGTCGACGCCTATGCCAATGAAGGCATCGCGATACTCGAACGGGTCCTCGGAACCTTGGTTGGCTTCTGGTCGGTCGACACCGGTGGAGACGTCGACGAGCTCATCCAGATCTGGCAGTTCGACGGTGACGACGATCGCCGTCGTCGGCGTGAAGCACTCTGGAAAGATCCGGAGTGGCTCGACTTCGCTGCGCGCTTCGGTTACCTCATCACCAAGCGGTCTATGCGAATCCTCCTGCCGGTGACATTCCCGAAGCGGTAGTTCTCCACCTCGACCCTATTTCGCAACTGAGAGTTCACAAATTGCGCCTAACGTTGGCCGGGTGCTTTCTGCGGGTGGAGATGCGAAATCGCCTCCGAGCGAACGGCACGTTCTTCTGGCCGTGATTGCCGTCACCACCGCAGGTGTGCTGCCGGTCTTCCTGTTCGGCGGGCTCGCGGTTCAACTGCGCGGCGACCTCGCCCTGAACGACTCCACCCGAGGTCTCATGACCTTCGGGTACTTCGCCGTCTCCGCGGCACTTTCCATCGCGTCGGGCCGTTTGACCGAGCGGTACGGATCTGGCGCAGTTATGAGGGCCGCCGCCATCACCGGTGTTGTCTCCCTCCTCGGCATTGCCGGTGCTCACTCGTTGCCGTTCGTCTTCATCGCCCTCGCGTTCGGTGGCTTGTCGAACGCCCTTGGACAGCCTGCGGCGAACGCACTCGTCGTTCGCACGATTGCGGCATCACGCCAGGGTCTTGCGCTCGGAGTGAAGCAAGCCGCCATACCGGCCGCGACCTTGCTCGCCGGAATAGCCGTCCCCACCGTCGGCCTCACCGTCGGCTGGCGGTGGGCGTTTGTGGGAGGCGCGGTCCTCGCACTCGCCTCGACCTTCGTGGTGCCTTCGATCGGCACAGAGGTTCGAACCGGTGTACGTGGCGTACCGACCACCGAGAGGTTCGCTGTAGTTCCGCTCGTCGTGCTCGGTGTCGGAGTCGGTCTCGGTTCGGCGATGGCGAACGCACTCGCAGCGTTCCTGACCTCGTCGGCGGTGGCATCCGGAATCGCCGCCGGATCCGCCGGGCTGCTTCTCGCTCTCGGCAGTGCACTCGGCTTGGTCATGAGGGTTGGTTCGGGCTGGAACGCCGACAGGGGTGGAGGAGATCACCTGGCCCGGGTCGCGGCAATGCTCGTCGGCGGAGCGCTCGGCCTCGCGGCAATTGCCACCGGGCTCCCATGGCTCGTCATGATCGGCGCCTTTCTGGCCTTCGGACTCGGGTGGAGTTGGCCCGGAGTATTCAACCTTGCGGTCGTCAATCACCACCCTCGCTCGCCGGCCGCGGCAACGGGATTCACCCAGACCGGTTCCTACACCGGTGCAGCGATGGGCCCGCTCGCGATGGGTGCATTGGTACAGCATCGGGGGTACTCGACTGCGTGGATTGCCTTTTCCGGGGTCGCCGTGCTCGCTGCGGTGGTCATGCTTGCGGCTCGACGGCTGCTGGCGGCCGGGTGAAGGCCACCAGCGCGTCGGCATGGCGTCGAGCGCTTCGACGGTCAAGGCTCGCTCCGGTGATGAGAAGCCGGTAGTACGCCGAAGCCGCGAGCAACTCCAGCGTCACCCGGACATCAAGGTCGGCGCGCGCCTGGCCCGTGGCGATCCCACGGCGAATGACTTTGGCGACCTGATCCTGCCGCGACGACCAGAGTCCTTCGACTGCTGCGGCGAGCTCCGGATCGGTCGACTTCTCGACAATCAGCCCGGGCAACGAGCGGCCGAGACTGGTGTTCGCGAGAGAGGCGTAGAGGTCATAGACCAGCGATCGGAGATCGGTCTCGAAGTCACCGCTTGTTGGCATCGGTACCTGAGCTGCCTTGAGCGTGGCCAAGACGTCGACGACCAATGCCGACTTGGTCGGCCACCGACGGTAGATCGTGGTCTTCGATACCCCGGCGAGCTCGGCAACGTCATCGATCCGGAGGCCGACGTAGCCCACTGTGTCCAGGATCGAGACCACCGCATCGTGGACCTGCGTGTCGGCCGTGGCCGAGCGTGGACGGCCCCGCCGGGGCGTTGCTTCCTTCTTCACGAACCGCTTGGCCTGGCTGCTGCGTTCACTCGTTCGGCGCGGTAGCACTGCTCGACGATGCGATCCTCCGTGAGGTCAGCGCCGGAGAGCGTCGCTACGACTCGGCCGTTCTGAAAGACGAGGACACGATCGCAGAGGTGGGCGAGGTCTTCGTACTCGGCCGAGCAGAATACGATCGCCGCCCCGGCAACGGCGGCATCGCGCAGTCGTTCGAACACGTCCTTCTTGGCCCCGACGTCGACGCCCTGGGTCGGCTCATGAAGGAGCAGCACCGGTGGGTCACGCTGGAGCCATTTGGCCAGAAGCGCCTTCTGCTGGTTTCCGCCGGAGAGCTGCGCCATCTTCGCTTCAGGAAGTGGGGGCCGAACGGTGTAGTCGATGAGCAGTCCGGCCACTTTCGATCGCTCGGCTCGCTGATGGAGTCGACCTCCGGAGAAGAACGACGCAAGCACGGGAAGCGACACGTTCTGCGTGAGCGTCAAATCACCGACGCCACTGTTGCGCTGACGATCCGCGGGGAGCAGGGCCATTCCCGCGGCCATGGTGCTCCGCGGTGTGAGCGCCGAGTGGTCGAACTCGGTGGATCCGATCTGCACCGTCCCCGACCTGGAGGGCTTGGCTCCGAAGAGCAGATAGGGCACTTCGTCGTAGCCGGCCCCGGCTATTCCGGTGAGGCCGACGATCTCTCCTTCATGGACGACGAGGTCTACTGATTTCGCTACCGAACCCGAGAGGCCGGAGACTCGCAGTGCGATCTTCGAACCTGGCACGGACGGCTCGGGATAGAAGTCCTCAAGTTGGCCGCCGAGGATCAGCTGGATCAGATCTTCCTCGTTGCTCGTTGCCGTGTCCACCGTGCCGACGACGCGCCCGTCTCGAAGAACGGTGGTTCGGTCGGTGAGGTCCATGACCTCGTCGAGTCGGTGGCTCACGAAGACGACTGCAGTTCCAGCGGCAGCTACCGATCGAACGGTTCGGAAGAGCTGATCAACGCTGTCGCGGGGGAGGTATGACGTTGGCTCGTCGAGCACCAAGATCCCATTGGTATGGCTCTGCAGATCGATAAGCCCACGGACGATCGCGACGAGCGCTCGATCAACTTCACGAAGGCTCCCGACGAGTGCGTCCGGTGAAACACGGACGCCGAAACGACCGAGAGCATCGGCGACGAGCTTCCGCTCGTCCTTCCAGCGGATGTGCCAACCTGCGCCGGTAGTGAATCGACCGATCCGGATGTTCTCCAGAACGGTCAGATCCGGAAGCAACCCAAGGTCTTGATGAACGAAGGCCAGGCCGAGCCGGTAGGCCTCGGACGACGGGAGCGGAAGATCCACCGCCTCGCCGCCGATCTCCAGCGTCGCGCCGGGGTCCGGGACGTGATACCCAGACAGGATCTTGATGAGGGTCGACTTCCCGGAGCCGTTGCGACCCACGAGCCCGTGGATCTCGCCACGGGCAATCTCGAGGCTGACGTCATCGAGGGCGCGCGCGGGCCCGAAGGTCTTCGAGAGACCCTGGATGCGCAGCGCCGGAACGGACAGGTGATGTCCATCCGCAGCGCGGCCCTCGATGACGGCCTCACTCATGTCAGGCTCCGAGGCCCCAGAGGGTGCGGTATTCCTTCAGCGGATCGATGCCGTACCAGTTCGTCGGGTCTTCCTTCGAGGTGTCGACGCCGACGAGGTTTTCCTGGGTGAAGATGCGGAACGGTACCCCGGCATCCTCGATGGCCTTCTTGCCTGTCAACACGGACAAGATTGCGTCCGCAGCTCCGGCCGAGAACCACATGTTCGGGTTGCCGACATCCATCTTCACGGCGGTTCCCTTCTGCACGTTGGCCATGACGGCGGGCGTGCCGTTGAACCCGGCAACTCGGATCTTGTCCGCGACACCTGCTTCGACGAGGCCCGGTTCGATAGCCAGCGTCATGCCGTCGTAGACCGCGAGGATGTGGGTGATCGACGGGTCCTCCTGCACGAGCGCCTTGGTCCGCTGCTGCAGGGTCCCGTCGCTCCACTGAGGAACG
>JANOHI010000409.1:0-6336 GCA_031406385.1 Acidimicrobiia bacterium | reverse complement strand
CGGGTCGTGACGCCAACGTAGAAACGTGTGGCCGATCGGCCGCCAAGACCACAGAGGACCCCATGGCCCAGCGCCGCTCCAGCCTGATCGATCCGCCTATCGAGGCTCTCCTTGAGCGTGCCGGCTCGAAGTTCACGCTCGTCACCGTGTCGTCTCGTCGGGCCCGTCAGATCAACAATTACTTCTCTCACCTCGGTGAGGGTCTCGGCAACATCGTGCCTCCGCAGGTTGCCTCCACCAGCCGCAAGCCACTGTCGATTGCCCTCGAGGAGATCGCCGCCGACAAGGTGACCATGCACGGCGCTCCCGGCGCTGTCAACGTGGAACCGGCCGACGGCGCGGTCTGACGCCAGCGCGTTGATCGGCCCGCCGGTCGAGGTCGGCTGATGGCCGAACGTGCATCGTTGCTTTCCGTCCTTCGCGGCCGACGCGTCGTGCTCGGCGTGAGCGGGGGCATCGCTGCCTACAAAGCTGTCGAGGTCTGTCGGAGGCTTTTCGACGCAGGGGCGCACGTCATACCGGTCCTGACCGACGATGCGCTCCGCTTCGTCGGCGCAGTCACCTTCAGCGCGGTTGCCAGCGAGCCGACGCACACGTCGCTGTGGGACGATGTCCATCCGAGCCCCCACACGACCATTGGTCGCTCGGCCGATCTCGTGATCATCGCGCCGGCTACCGCTCGCACGATCGGACGCTATGCCGCGGGGATCAGCGACGACCTTCTCACCGCCATCCTCCTGGCCACCGGGGCGCCCGTGCTCGTCTGCCCGGCGATGCACACCGAGATGTGGGAGCACCCGGCGGTCGAGGAGAACCTCGCCACGCTGCGCCGGCGAGGTGCCTACGTGCTGGGTCCGGCCGACGGCGCCCTGGCCTCGGGTGATGTCGGCCGAGGCCGTCTTCGCGAGCCGTGGGAGATCGTGGAGGAAGCCGCCCGGATCCTCACGGCGGTCACTCCCTCAGGGGACCTCGTAGGCGTCCGTGTTCTCGTCTCGGCTGGTGGCACGCGAGAACCGATCGATCCGGTTCGGTTCATCGGGAACCGTTCGTCGGGCAAGCAGGGCTACGCGATTGCCCATGCTGCTGCTGCCCGAGGCGCGTCGGTCACGATCGTTTCGACCGTCGGTCTCGACGCCCCTTTCTCTTCACAGGTGCAGCGGGTGAACACCGCAGCCGAGATGCACGACGCCATGGTTGCGGCGGCCGCTGCCGCCGACATCGTGGTGATGACCGCCGCTGTCGCTGACTTCCGGCCGAAGTCGGTGGCGTCGTCGAAGATCAAGAAGGGCGGCTCTGTGCCCGAGGTGGTCCTCGAGCCGACCGTCGACATCCTCGCCGCCCTCGGTGCAGCCAAGCGACCCGGCCAGGTCATTGTCGGTTTCGCTGCCGAGACCGACAACGTCGAGGCAAACGCCCGAGGCAAGCTTTCGCGCAAGAACCTCGACCTGATCGTGGCCAACGACGTGAGCGCACCGGGCGTCGGCTTCGAACACGACACCAACGCCGTCACGATTTTCACCGCCGACGGCCCCGTGACCACGGTCGCTCTGGCGTCGAAGACGACGATTGCGAACGCCGTCTTGGACGCCGCTCGCGATTGCCTTGCCGGTTCCTGACCCCGCCGTGGCGGGTCGGTCCGGCACGTGTGACCGACGTCCCTGGGTTGGACGGATCACTTCAGCCACAACGCTGTTCGGCTCACTCGACGGCGGCTAGCGTTTGCGCCGCTCTTCCGGATACCACCACCGTGCACGCGGCACGGCGACTTCACCAAAAAGGGGTTCCCCATGGCCAATTGGACGTTCACATCGGAGTCAGTGACCGAGGGTCACCCGGACAAGATGGCCGACCAGGTCTCCGACGCCGTGCTTGACGCCATCATCGGCGAAGATCCAATGGCCCGGGTGGCCTGCGAGACCCTCCTCACCACCGGGCTCATCGTCGTGGCGGGTGAGATCACCACCTCGGCCTACGTCGACATCGCCAAGCTGGCCCGCTCGACCGTCAACGAGATCGGCTACGACGACGCCCGCAAGGGCTTCGACGGCAACACGTGCGGCGTGATCGTCTCGATCGACGAGCAGTCCGCCGACATTGCCATGGGTGTCGACAAGGCCTTCGAGATGCGCACTGAGCACGATATCGACGCCGAACTCGACAGCCAGGGTGCTGGCGACCAGGGAATGATGTTCGGCTACGCGTGCAACGAGACCCCCGACCTGATGCCGCTGCCGATCTGGCTGGCGCATCGCATGGCGGAGCAGCTCACCAAGGTCCGAAAGGACGGCTCGGTCGCCTACCTGCGTCCCGATGGCAAGACTCAGGTCACCTTCGACTACGAGGACGGACGGCCCGTTGCTCTGCGCACCGTGCTCATCTCCACGCAGCACGCCGCTGGCATCGACCTGAAGAGCGAGCTCCACGTCGACTTGCTGGAACGGGTCGTCAAGGCAGTGATCCCGACCCAGTTCGCCGACGACGCCTACAAGTTCCTTTCCAACCCGACCGGCAACTTCGTCATCGGCGGACCCCACGGTGACACCGGCCTCACCGGCCGCAAGATCATCGTCGACACTTACGGCGGCGCGGCCCGCCACGGTGGCGGGGCGTTCTCCGGCAAAGACCCGTCCAAGGTCGACCGGTCCGCCGCCTATGCCGCCCGGTGGGTGGCCAAGCATGTCGTTGCGTCCGGTGCGGCCGAGCGCTGTGAAGTGCAGGTTGCGTATGCGATTGGCGTTGCTCGTCCGGTGTCGTTGCTCGTCGAAACCTTCGGTACACATACGATCGATCCGGCCAAGATCGAAGCCGCCGTCAACGAGGTGTTCGACCTCCGTCCGGCCGCCATCATTCGCGATCTCGATCTGCGCAAGCCGATCTTCAAGAAGACTGCTGCCTATGGGCACTTCGGACGCGACGAGCCCGGCTTCACCTGGGAGCAGACCTCGAAGCTCGACGCCTTCACGGCCGCGGCCGGGGTCTGACCCTTTGGCTGCGTCCGTCTCGTCGGGTCTACGGACCGACGAGACGCCAGGCGTGGTCGTCACATGAGCGCCGGGCGTCGCGCTCGCCAAGCCGGTGCCGGCGCCGTGGATGGTGGGCCGGTCGTCGCCGGTCGTGTCGTGCGGGTGCTCCCGGATGAGCCGGCGCTGAACAAGACCTTCGACTACCTCCTGCCCGATGCGTTGGCTGGGGCGGCTGAGGTTCGGCTCGGCACCATGGTGCGCGTGCCGCTCCATGGGCGGCGGGTCGGCGCGTGGGTCGTCGGCGTCAATGTCGATCCGGCGGTTGACCGCAAGCAGCTTCTGGCCGTCGCCAAGGTCTCCTCCGACGGTCCGCCGCGCGACCTGCTCTCACTGGCGAAATGGGCGTCGTGGCGGTGGTGGGGGCGGCCCGCCACCTTTCTCACCATTGCGTCGCCGAACCGTTCCGTTCGTGGCAGCGGAGGTGGAGGGGGGCTGAGCCGGGCCGCGCTTCCGCCGCCGGCTGTTGGCGTCGAACTCGCTGCCGGGCTCGGCATTGCGCTTGCGGAGCCGGTCACGTCAGCAGTTCGTCTCGGACCCGCCGCCGACCCGTTTCCCCTGCTCATCGAGGCTGTACGTGCGGCTGGTGATCGTGGCGGGTTGATTCTCACCCCGCAGGTTGCTTCCGCGCACGAGCTGGTTCGGCGCTTCCGACGCCTCGGTGTGAGCGCGGCGTTCGCCCCGGACGACTGGGCCCGAGCGGCGATCCCAGGGATGGTCGTCGTGGGCGCACGTACCGCAGCGTGGGCGCCGATAGCCGACTTCGGTGCGGCTGTCGTCCTTGACGAACACGACGAGGCGTATCAGGACGAACGGGCCCCGACCTGGCATGCACGTGAGGTCGTTGTCGAGCGGGCCCGTCGAGTCGGAGCACCCTGCCTGCTCGTGAGCCCGGTGCCGAGTCCCCACGCCCTCGCCCTCGCCGAAGGGCGTGTCGTGGCCGACGATCGGCGAACGGAACGCGACTCCTGGCCGATCGTGGCCCTGCTCGATCGAAGCGGGGAGGAGCCCGGCCGGGTCCCGGTGGTCGCCCCGGGCCTCACGGCGACGCTTCGATCGTCGGACCGGGTCGTCTGTGTTCTCAATCGCCGCGGTCGGGCGAAGCTGCTGGACTGCCGGAGTTGTGGCGCGTTGGCGGAATGCGAGCGATGCGGTTCGGCGATGCAACAGCAGACCGAGGCACTCGAGTTGGCATGCGGACGCTGCGAGACGCGGGCGCCGGTGGTGTGCCGGTCCTGCGGCGGTGGGCGGCTCCGCCACCTGCGTCCCGGAACCGCAAGACTGCGTGACGACCTCGAGGCGCTCGCTCAGCGGCCCGTCCTGGAGGTAACCGGTGGAGCGGCGTCGACGAGCGATTCGTCCGACGGTGATTCGTCGACACGGGCGGCGCTACCCGGTGATGCGCTGACCGGTAGTGCGTCGGTGCTGGTGGGGACCGAAGCAGTTCTGCATGCGGCGGGTCGTGCCGACGTCGTCGTTGTCCTTGACATCGACGGCGAACTGCTGGCCCCTCGCATGCGCTCGGCCGACGCCGTTGTGGCCTTGGTCATCAGATCGGCGCGTCTGGTCGGACCCACGGGTCGGGTTCTTCTCGTTACCCGTCAACCTGAGCACCCGGTTTTGCGGGCCATGTCGTTGGCCGACGGGGCAGGCCTCTCATCGCTGCTCACCGAATCGCTCGGGGCGCTGGGCTACGCGCCGCCTGCGGTGGTCGCCCGAGTCAGCGGTGCCGGTGCCCCGGCTGTGGCGGAGGCGTTGGTGGCCAACGCGTTGTCGGGCGTCGTCGGTGGAGGCGTGCAGCGAATCGGTCCGCCGGAGGGACCGTATCTCCTTCGGGCGGCATCGATCGAGGAACTCGGCGATGCGCTCGCCGATGTCGACCGCCCGCCGGCCCGGGTGCGCGTCGAGGTCGAGCCCGTCCGCTGGTGACGCCGAGGAGCCGTTTTGCGTCACACCAGCATGGAGGCCGGGCCCATCTCAAGGCGTTGACGGTGTCGCACAGGCCGGCTGGGCACGCAGCCAGGCCGATGCGGCGGTGACAACGGCGTCGTTGCCGTTGTTGACCTCGGCCCAGTCGATGGCGACGGGTTGATCGGGAGCCACGGGGCCTTCGTAGGGCGTTCCGTTGCGATCGACGTCGACCGCCGTGGTGATGTCGAGGAATGCGCCGTCGGCGAGGGTCTTGCGCACGTTGAACGTGGTGAGCCCAATGGTCGGTTCTCCGAAGCTCCGGGCGTTCGGCAGACCGCGGAAGATGATGACGGATGCCTCACCGGCGCTCGCCGTGAGTCCGCTCATGAGCACGGCAACGGGAGCGGCGGGGCGGCGCAGCACGTAAGGCACGTCGACCTTCACGGTCGCCTCGTTGCCGGCAAACAGGGCACCGTCTCGATACGTCCAGCTGGTCACTTCCCCCTTTGCGTTCTTTGAGCCACCCACGAGTCCTTCCCCGGCAAGGGGACCGAGTCCGGCGAGCAGCGCGTAGATGTAGCCCCCACGGTTGCGGCGGAGGTCGACGATCCAGCCGCACCTGGTGCCCGTATCGAGCTCGCGGATGATGGTTTGCACTTGGGTAGCGAACGCTTTTTGGGCGGCGTCATCGCCGACGATGCCCGGCACGTCGAGATACGCCAGCTCTGCCGGGATGACGACCTTCGGGGGTGGCTGGGTGACCGGAATACTCACCAGGGTGACCGTGCCGCGCCGAAGAGTCATCGTCAGCGTGCGCTTCATTCCCGGTCGCAGAACCTTCAGGACGGCGGTTTCGGCGGGCGACCCATCAGGCTTGCGGCCGATCGCCAACGCGTTGCCGGTGGCCTTCGGCGGCTGACCATTCACCCGGTCGATCCGGTCACCAACTCGCAGTCCCGCTCGTGCGGCGGGTCCGCCGGCGGCGATCGTCACCACGACCCGCCCCGGCATCGAAGCGAGAAAGCCGAAACCGTTGAAGTTGCCGGAACTTTGCACCGTGGCATCGACCGGTTTGGTGAATGACGAGTGGCGATCGCCCAGGGCTTTGACCGCGTCGACGATCACCGGGTACGTGTCGGCGATCGTTCGTGCGTTTGTCGCCCGTTGTTCGGCCCGGGACCGAATCGCTGGCCAGTCCACACGCGGCACACGGTACGCGTAGCGCTCGATGAACCCGAGCGCCTCGGCCACGTAGGTCACCGGAGTGACAGTGGCGGGTTCGTTCGGTGTCGCAGCCGACCTGGCGGTCGGGTCGACACCCGAGAACGGGGTCGGGGGGGTGGTGGTAGACACCGACGGCGTTGTATGAGGCGGTTGCGCGTGGGCGTGAAGATTTTCCGTTCAA
>JANOHI010000379.1:0-18933 GCA_031406385.1 Acidimicrobiia bacterium | reverse complement strand
CGACTCTCGGGTCTGGATCCTGCGGGGATCTTCCTGGGCAAATCAGCGGCGGTCTTCTTCCAGCTCGCCCTTCTCGAAGTGCTTCTCGCGGTCGGCGTGGTTCTCCTGTTCGACGCGACGTTGCGCAACCCGCTCCTGCTGGCGGCAACCGCCATCCCGGCCACCGTTGTCCTCGCCACCACGGGCACGATCTACGCAACGCTTACGGGTGGTCAGCGATCGCGCGACACCCTCGTTCCGCTCCTCGAGTTCCCACTGGTCGCCCCCATTCTCCTCGCCGCGTCGCAAGCCACTCGGGCGGCGTTGGACGACCGCACCATCGATGGCTGGCCGTGGGTGCGTCTACTCGTTGTTGCGGCACTTGTGTTCACCGCTCTCGGGGTTCTGCTGTTCGACGCAGTTCTCGAAGACTTGTGACCTGGGGAAGACTGAGACGGTGATGAATTCGCAGATCGCATCCCGCGTGTGCGCGGTGCTCGGCGTCGTCGTGCTCGGCGTCGTGGTGGTGCTCGGTCTTTTCGTGACCGGACCCGATGTCGTGCAGGGCGAATACGTCCGCATGATCTACCTCCATCCGGCCACCGCCTGGACCGCCTACAGCGGGGTCGGGGTTGCGGCATTCGCCAGCATCGCCTGGCTGCGCACCCGCAAGATCTCGTGGGACCACCTGGCCGGAGCGGGAATCGAGATCTCCGCCGTGTTCACGTTCCTGGCCCTCGTCACCGGTTCTATCTGGGGTCGGCCGACCTGGAACTCGTGGTGGCAGTGGGATCCGCGGATCACCTCGACCACGCTTCTCTTTTTTCTGTCGATAGGTGCACTTACCGTTCGCCGACTCGACGGCACCATCGAGCAGAGAGCGCGGAGATCAGCCGTGGTCGTCCTTCTTGCTGCGGTCAACGTGCCGATCATTCACTTCTCCGTCGACTGGTGGCGATCCCTGCATCAGGGCCGAACGCTCGCCCGGGTCGATCGCACCATCTCGGGCCTACAGCTTTCGACGATGCTGCTATCGATCGTCGGGTTCACGCTCGTCTTTAGCGCCCTTCTGATCCTACGTGCACGTACGAACCGCTGGGAGGACGAAGCGGCCCACGGCGGGCTCGGTGAGGCAGTGTCCATGCGACGTGCCGAAGCTACCGGTGGGTCGGCCACAGTGGCTCAGCCGGGGACGGTCTGAACATGGGCTACGTCGCTGCTGGTTACCTCGCCGTGTTCGGCACGCTTGGCGCCTATACCGGTTGGGCCATCACCAAGTCTCGCCGAGCTGCCGCACAGGTTCTGGCCTCCCAGCCTCCGCCAGGGGAAGAACGATGACTTCGAACAGCCGCCCGCCCGTCGAGGGGTGGCTCGATGATGAGAGCACCGACGCGCAGGCGCTTGACCGAACGATCGATAGCGGTTACCCGTTGACGCAGTCCGCAGTCGGCGTGGGGGACCGTGCGGTGATGCTCACCACGCGCACCGGGAACAGCGGGCGCGTTCTCGCCTTTGCTGCGGTGTTGGTCGTGGCGATTGGTTTTCTGGTGGTCAAAGGACTCGGCACAGCGTCCACGTATTTCCGTACCGCCGATGAAGCCTTCGCCCAGGTCGATACGCTCGGCGACCGGCGCTTCCGCATCGAAGGAGTTGTCCTCGATGGCTCGGTGCGCGCGGTCAACGGATCGGTCGAGTTCCTCATCGAAGGAAACGGCAAACAGGTGGCGGTCCGACACGAAGGGGACCCACCCGAGTTGTTCCGACCGAACCTTGCCGTTGTGCTCGAAGGTCGTTTTGCGCCCGGTCAAAGCGACCGGGCGGCCCAAACGGCCCCGCTGTTCCTTTCTGACCACCTGATGGTCAAGCACGACGAGAACTACGTCGAGAAGAACTCCAGTCGCGTTGAGGACTACGTCGGCAAGTCGACATGAAACACCGATCACACAAGTGGCAAGACGGCGCTGGCCGTGAGGTTGCGGGGACAGCATGAAGGCCGATCTGGGCAGCATCGGCGTCACTGCATCGTTCGCGGCATCGGTGCTCGGTTGCGTCTTCTTGGTCTTCGGGCTGATTCGCCGACGACCAGTGATCGTCGCCTCCGGTCATCGATTCGTGCCGATCGTGATCGGCGGCGCGGTGCTCGCGGTGGGGTCGATGCAGTGGGCCCTGGTAACGCGCGACTACTCCCTCACCTACGTCGTCGACAACAACGCCCGATCGACTCCGCTGCTGTACACCGTCGCCGGAATGTGGGGCGCGTTGGAGGGTTCGATCCTCCTGTGGGGACTGATTCTGGCCGGGCTCACGTTCGCAGTGCATCGCAAGTACCGCGACCGACGAACCGATCCCCTCGTCGGGTGGGCAACCGCCGTGATGCTCGGCACGTGCACGTTCTTCTTCGCCCTGATGGTCGGACCTGCGAATCCGTTCACGAAACTGCTGATTCCGGCCGCCGATGGGCGCGGACCCAATCCCCTGCTGGCCAACCATCCGCTGATGGCGATCCATCCACCGGTCCTCTACCTCGGCTACGTCGGCTTCACGGTGCCCTTCGCGTTCGCCGTTGCAGCAATGATCACCGGTCGACTCGGCGAGGGCTGGCTCGTGGAGACCAGGCGGTGGACGCTCATTGCGTGGGGAGGCCTCACGATCGGGATCGGGCTCGGTGCGTGGTGGAGCTACGAAGTGCTCGGTTGGGGTGGCTACTGGGGTTGGGATGCCGTGGAGAACGCATCGCTCCTCCCGTGGCTCACCGGCACGGCATACCTGCACTCGGTCATGGTCCAGGAACGACGCGGACTCCTTCGCGTATGGAACCTGTCGCTGCTGTGCGCCACGTTCTGCCTCACGATCCTCGGAACATTCCTGACCCGCTCCGGTGTGATCTCCTCCGTTCATGCGTTCTCGAACTCGCAGATCGGACCGTGGATCCTGTCGTTCTTCGGCATCTGCGTCGCAATCACACTCGGGCTCATCTTCTGGCGCGGAGATCGCCTGCGGTCAACGGGAACGATCGATTCGCCCCTCTCTCGGGAGGGGGCGTTCCTCGCCAACAACGTCTTGTTCGCAGCGTTTGCGTTCGTGATCCTGCTCGGCACGATCTTTCCCCTCCTCGTCGAGGCGTGGAACAACGAACGCCTTTCCGTCGGTGCCCCCTACTTCGACGCGCTCACCATGCCGATCGGCATCGCGCTGCTGTTTCTCATGGCCGTTGCGCCCGTGTTGCCGTGGCGCAAGACGACCGGCGAGGTGCTGGCCGAACGTCTCCGGTGGCCCATTGCGTTTGGTTTGGTGGTTTTGGTCCTGTGCGTCGGATTCGGTCTTCGCGGGATCGACACGCTGCTCGCCCTGTTTCTCGGCGCGTTCGCGGGCGGCTCGGCGATCCGCCAACTCGTCCTCGCAACAAAGGCGGCACGCACGCGAGGTGACTCGCGTATCCGTGGGGTGCTCGGACGAGCCAATGGCGGCATGATCGTGCACCTCGGCGTCATCCTCATTGCCGTTGCCATCGCCTGCTCACAGTCGTACTCGTCGAACACCGAGCTGGTCCTCAAGGCTGGGGAGACGAAGACGTTCAAAGGGCACACCGTCGAACTCGTAGGTATACGTACGGAGTTTGCCAAGGTGAAGCCGACCGGAGGAACCTCGGCCGATAGCGAGCCGCAAACGGTAGTTCGCAAGATCGCCGCCGACGTGCGGATCGACGGAGGTCGCATCGATTCGCCGTCGATCACTCGCTTCGCCGAACGGGGTCAGTCTGTGCCGACACCGTCCGTGCGAACCGGGCTCATACGCGATCTCTACGTGACACTTGTGCAGCCACCGTCGGCCGATGGGGAAAGTGCGGTGATCGGGTTCTACGTGCAGCCGATGATCCTGTGGCTGTGGATCGGCCTTGCGCTCATGGGTATCGGCACGCTGCTGGCGCTGTTCCCCGGTCGGCGGCGGCGACCCACGTCCCCCACCAGCGTTCCTGACGGCTCGCACGAGTCGCTTGCGGGAGCCTTCCCCTCGTCTTCGTCGCTCTCACCGGGGAGCGACGACCCCTCGATGATCGGAGCCTCACGATGAGCAAATCGACTCGTCGTCAGCCCGGTGTTGGTTCAACGCGGGCGATTGCCGCGGTCGTCGCAATCGTCGTTGCGGGCCTCGTGGTCGTTCTCGCAACCCGCTCCTCCAGCGGAGACGGCTTCGGACGCAGCCCGCTGCTCGGCAAGCCCGCGCCGGAGATCCGGGGCACCAACGTCTTGACCGGCAAGCCCGTGTCGCTGTCGGGGCTGCAGACCATTGGCATCGCCGGTGCGTCCGGGAAGCGCCCGTATGCCGTCGTGAACTTCTTCGGCACGTGGTGCCCGCCGTGCGCAGTCGAGCACCCCGAGCTCAAGGCGTTCTCCGAGGAGCACGCGAAGACCGGCGACGCCGTGCTGTTGGCCGTTGCCTACCAGGACACCCCGTCGGACATCAAGAAGTTCTTCGCCAAACGCGGTGGCGATTGGCCGGTGGTCGACTCCGACCGCACCTCCGTCGACTGGGGAGTGCTCAAGGCTCCGGAGACCTACGTGGTCAGCCCCGACGGCATCGTCGTCGCCAAGGTCAACGGCGCCGTCACCCAGGCCGGCCTCAACCGAATCCTCACATCCCTGCAAGCCTCATGACCGCCAAGCCGTTGGGAGAGAGGTTGCCCCCGCGTTCGTCCGGCGCTGCGCTGCTCGCTCCGCTCGACTGCTCGCAACACCAGTGCCCGCCACCGCGATCAGGAGAGAGGTTGCCCCTATATATGGGGGCAGAACACCTCCCAACGTCGCTGGGAGGTGTTCTGCCGCACCATGGCGTCGGGGCCGGCGAGCGAGTGGGGTCGTCGTGAGCCGAGCTCGCACCAGCTACGCGTTCATCGTGGGCGCGCTTGCACTCGTCGCCCTCGTGCTGTTTCTCGGACGCGGGGTCTCGACGCCGGAAACCGTCACGACACGGGCCGATCGGATCGCATCCGAGATCCGTTGCCCGACGTGCCAGGGCCTGTCGGTGCGAGCGTCGAAAGCCGCAGGGGCGCGGGCGATCTACGCCGAGATCACCCGCCAGGTCGAGTCCGGGGAGAAAGACGAGGACATCCGGGCCTTCCTCGTCGAGCGATTCGGCACGAGCGAGCTCCTCCGTCCGAGGGCTACCGGGATCGGTTCGATCGTGTGGATCGCACCGGTGGTTGTCGTGGTTGTCGGCGCGGCCGTGCTGATCAACATCTTCACCAGGACCCGTCGACCCACCCTGTCGCCGACCGACGACGACCGCGCACTCGTCGATGTCGCGCTGAGAGACGAAACCGCGAACCACCCTGCAGGGCAGGACCGGTGAGCGACGCCAGCGATTCCCGGGCAACCGGTCGTGCCCTCGATGCCCTCGCGACCCTCGATGACGAGCGCGCCACCCTTCTCCGCTCCCTCAGCGACCTGGAGACGGAGTACGCAGGCGGCGATCTCGACGAAGCCGATTATCACGCCCTCAAAGACGACTACGTGGCGCGTACCGCATCGGTGATCCGCCAACGCGCCGTCATCGAGGCAGGAAGAGCGGAACGGGTCGAGACCACAACATCGGCGACGCCGAGGTGGCGCACGCCGGTGGCCGTCGTCGCGACCCTCGTTGCCGCGATCGGCGCCGGGGTCGCCGTTGCTCGATCCGCCGGCGAGCGCGTCGGCAATGAGGGTCTCACGGGTACCGTCAACGCGGCCGGCGCCAACCGCAGTGCCGAAGTGAGCAAGCTCCTGAAGGAAGCTCAGGACAAGCTCGCCGCCGATCCGCTTGCCTCGCTCAAGAGCTACGACGCCGTGCTCGCCATCGATCCGCAGAACCCTGAGGCCATTGCCTACGGCGGCTGGCTGCTACGTATCGTGGCCCAGTCAGCCGAAGGACCAACCCGTGGGGAGCTGATCACACGAGCCAAGGATCGCCTTGACGAGGCGATTGCGGTGGCACCGGCCTATCCCGACGCCCGCGCCTTTCGCGGCGTGCTGCTCCTGCGCGACCTCGATGATCCGACCGCAGCCAACAAAGACTTCACCGCCCTCGACGCCCTCGACCCGCCATCGTTCGTGAAGCAACTCGTCGCGTCAGCCCGGGAAGAGGCCGCGGCGAGCGCGAACACCGGCACCCCGCAAACCACGACGTCCAGCGGCTAGCGCCAAGCCACCGCACCGAGAAAAGATCAGCGACACCTACCTCGTGGCGTGGGGGTGCGACTCTGTGAGGCCGGCGTTGGTGATGCGGACGAATTGGGCCTTGGCTTGGAACTCCGCGATGGTCAGCGCGTCGGAGTAGCTCATCGAGCTGCGCACGCCGGCGAGCAACTTCGACACCAGCGGGCCTACCGCACCGCGATAGGCCACCGTCCCCTCCACCCCTTCCGGCGCGCGCTGTTCGAGGTATTCCTCGTCGATCTCGGTGCCCTCGCGGTGCGCCCGACGCTCCAGCGCTTCGAACGATGCCATACCCCGCACTCGCTTGACCAGGCCATGGGGCGACTGCTCGACCTCGCCGGGACTTTCAGTGGTGCCGGCGAACATCGAGCCGATCATCACGCTGTGGGCTCCGGCAGCCAATGCCTTCGCGATGTCACCACTCGTGCGGATACCGCCGTCGGCGATCACCGGCACGTCGAGGCCAGCACAGTCGTTCACCGCCGTGAGTTGGGGCACGCCAACGCCGGCAACGATGCGCGTGGTGCAGACGCCGCCCGGACCGACGCCGACCTTGATCGCATCGGCCCCGGCAGCGATGAGGTCCTCAGCACCCAACCGGGTGGCCACGTTGCCGGCGATGACATCTATCGAAGGGAACGCCTTCTTCAGCGCGCGTACGGTATCGATCGCGTGGTCGCTGTGCCCGTGGGCGATGTCGAGCACCAGGACGTCAACACCGGCTTCGACCATGGACCGAGCCCGGTCGATCGCATCGCGGTCAGTGCCGAGCGCCGCGCCCACGAGGACGCCGTCGGACTTCACCTTGGCGATCTGCTCGGTCTGTTCTTCGATCGAGAGGAAACGGTGGATGATCCCTATGCCGCCGAGACGGCCCATGGCGAGGGCCATCTCCCACTCGCAGACGGTGTCCATGTTGGCGGCGAGGATCGGAATGGTCATCTCCACATTCCGACTCAGGTTCGTGGCGACCGAAACCTTTTGGCGGCTGCGGACGGTGGAGCGCTGGGGGACGAGCAGGACGTCGTCGAACGTGAGACCTAGCCGGATGTTATCGAGTTGCACGTCTGGCCAGGATACTCGCTGGGCAGGTCGAACGATCGGCGTGACGCCGGCACGTCTCGGATCGACACGCGCCACGCTGTTGCGCCGTGCCTCGTTGTTGAGTCCCTCTCAGGTTGGCCGACGCGTGTTGTGGCCGGGGGCTGGAAGAATTGTCCCGTGAGCTTCTTCCAACGTAACCGGGCCGACCTGCAGGCCAAGGGCATCGACCCGAAGCGTCTTCCTCCCGGGCAATACGCGACCGATCGCTTCCCGGTTCTCCACGTGGGCGACGTTCCGAAGTACCCGAACCTGGCCGACTACACCGTGGCGATCGGCGGTGCCGTCGACCGGGACATGTCGCTGTCGTGGGCCGAACTGATGGCCCGACCGCAGATCACCGTCACGGCCGACATCCACTGCGTGACCAAGTGGTCCAAGTTCGACACCGCGTGGACGGGAGTGTCGATCGCCGAGATCCTTCGCGAGGCGGGCATCCGCAGCGACGCCACTCACGTGATGTTCCATTGCGAGTTCGGCTACACGACGAACCTTCCGCTGGCTGATGTGCTCGAACCCAACATCGCGCTTCTCGCTCACGCCTACGAGGGCCAGCCACTCGAGCCGGACCATGGGTATCCGCTCCGTACGTTCGTCCCCCACCTGTACCTGTGGAAGTCGGCGAAGTGGATCCGAGGGATCGAACTGCTCACCGCCGACAAGCCAGGCTTCTGGGAGCGCAACGGCTATCACATGTACGGCGACCCGTTCCGCGAACAACGTCACCGCGGAGACTGAGCGATCATGGGCCGACTACAGAACTGGAACGCGGCTGCAATTACCGCCGACCACCAAGACGACGCCGAACACGATGCAATCGCATCTGGTGACGCGCCCGGTCCGATCGTGCAACGCGTCCGAGCCCTCGCCACCATGCCGGCGGGGCAGTTCCGTCGCATCCTTGGCCTCCTGGCTGTAGGCATCGTCGTCAGCCAAGCCATCGTCGCCGCGCTGGCGGGTCAGAGTCGCAACGTGCGCGCGCCGTCGTCTCCGGCTTCACCGGACTCGTGGTCCTTCTGCTCGTCGTCGCCCTTTCGCTCGCCGTGCTCGGACGCTATGTACGCATATCGGTCCGCACGTTTCGGATCATTGCGCTCGTTTCTGCGGTCCTACTCGGCTTCATCATGTTGACAGGCTCCGCCGTGCGGCTCACCGGTTCCGGTCTCGGGTGCCCTGATTGGCCAACCTGCAAAGAAGGCAACATCGTTCCCGAGAGTGGCAAGCACGCGGCGATCGAGTTCGGCAACCGAGTGATCACCGGGCTGTGCCTTCTGGCTGCAGCGGTCGGAGTCCTCACCGCGCTCGTGCGCCGGCCCTACCGCCGCGACCTCGTCCGCTTCGGGCTCATCGTGAGCTTCGGTCTGTTCAGCAACGCAATCCTCGGCGGACTCACCGTCATCTTCGAACTCCAACCGCAGCTCGTGATGTCGCATTTCATCCTCGCCATCGCCTGCCTCGCTGCCGGCGCAGTGCTCTTCCACCGCGCCGGCGAGACCGGCCCAAGCGGCGCGATCCTCGGACGCGATCGCGTGACTGCCGTCGACACAACGATGCGCCGGCTCGGCAATGCGCTGATGATCGGGACCCTCGGCGTGGTGTTCGTCGGCTGCATACTCACCGGATCAGGACCCCACGGCGGCGACCCTGAGGTGCGACGCTTCGGCTTCTCGATGCTCGACGTCGTCCGGGTCCATAGCGCCCTCGTCTGGCTCACGCTGTTCCTCGTCATCTTGATGGCCGTGCGGGTGTGGCGGGCGACCACAGCCGCGGCCATCGAGCTTCGCCGACGCATCGGCGTGCTGGCCATGATCATCGTCGCTCAGGGCGGCATCGGGTACTGGCAATGGTTCACCCAGGTGCCGGCCCTTCTCGTCCAGGTGCACATCCTCGGATCGATCGCCGTGTGGTGCGCTGTGCTTTGGGTCCGCGCCGCCATCACCGTTCCCCGGTTCGGGAAGGAGATCGCCGCCGCTCGCCGTGGCGTCCCGGTCGTCGCCACGCGCTGAGAACACGCTGTCCTTCGCCGCGAGAGTTGCCCGCTGTACGCTGGCGACGTGCGTCCGACCTGTTCGCGGCCCGATTGCGCCGAGCGCGGTGCTGCTCGCGCCCTGATCGACCCAAGTGCGCGTCTGATCGTGGTCGACCGCCACGTCGATCAGCCGGGAGCCGCGATCTTGTGCAAGGAACACGCCGACCGGGTGACCGTTCCGAAAGGCTGGACGCTCGACGATCGCCGCGAGGACAACCCCCGCCTCTTCGGGGTGGGGCGTTTCGCCGAACCGAAGACGCCACGCGAACGACTTCGTCGACTTCCGGAGGCGATCGCTGCGGCCGTTGCCCAACTCCCACTGGAGAATGCCACGCCCTACGACATGCCGAAGGCGTACGAGACCGCCCGCGAACAGGGCCCCGCAAAGGCTTCGGGTTCGAACACCACGGCCGTCGACGGGGTGGGGCACCTCTCGGTCACCGAGCAGGCCCTCGCCCGGGCGAAGACCCGCGAACAGGAAGGGATCGATGCGCGCCTGTACGCCAAGGGTTCCCCACCCGGCCCGCTTCTGGCCCGCGCCTTCGAAGCCACCCGCTCCCGGGTTCGCAACAACGTCGGCCTGCCGTCGCTGATCCCACCAGGCGACGAACCACTGGTCATAGGCGCCGGCGCCTGACCGGCCTCGGTACGACGGTGGCCAGGTTCACTCCGTGGAGATCGCCTGCAGGATGTTCAGACGGGCCGCGTCGCTTGCCGGCTTGCGGGCGGCGTAGAGACCGACGATCGATGCGAGCAGCGCCAACGGCAGGAGGATCTGCACCGGCACACTGAGCCGCAGGAGCCCACCGTCCTTGCCCAGCACATTGACGAGCGCCGCGCCGTAGACCGTGCCGAAGATCACGCCGACGACAGCACCGAACGTCGCCACCACGATGGCCTCCCAGCGGATCGACGAGCGGAGTTGATCACGGCTCATACCAACCGCACGTAGCAGACCGATCTCGCGCGTCCGCTCGAAGATCGAGAGGCGCAGCGTGTTGGCGATGCCGAGGACGGCGATGATGATGGCGAGGAACAACAGCGCATTGACGACCGCCAGGAACTGCTGGAACTGGCCGACCTGGCCGTCGACGAACTTCTTCTTCGTCTGGAACTCGGCGCCCGGATACTTGGCGAGCGCCTTGTCCGCCGCAGCCTCAAGCGTGATCTTTTCATCCTTGGTCTTTGCCGACGACTTCACGTAGAGGAGGTCGGCGCTCGTGTTCTCGATGTACTTGCTGAGGGTCACGGCGTTGTCGACCAGGTAGTAGGTGTTGCCGAGGCCCTCTGCGTTTCCGTAGAAAGCGACGATCGAGAACGTGGCGTCGCGACCGTTGCCGAACTTCGCCTTGATCGTGTCACCCATCTTGAGATCCTGGTCTTCGGCCGTGGTCTTGGCGACGGCGATGGTGTCGGGCTTCGTGAGCGCCGCGATTGACCCTTCGACATCTCCGAGGCGTACGACCTTGGCGAAATCGGCCGACTCGATGCCGCCGATGGTGCGTTCGCGAGCCGGGAAGCCGAAGCGGAAGCGCTCGAACTGGAGTGTGGAACTGGCCAGGACACCCGGAACCTTGTTGATCTCCTCCTGCACCGAGATCGGGAACCCGACGTCTTGGGCGCCGCTGGCGACGACATGATCGGCCACGATCGTCTAGTCGAACACCCCCCGGAAGGTGTTGGTCAAGGAAAACGAAAGCACACTGAGCGCGCTGACCAACGCCGTGCCGATAGTGAGCGCCAGCGCCGTTGCCGAGGTTCGGGTCGGGTTGCGGATCGCGTTCTCGCGAGCGATCTGTCCCGACGTTTCGAACGACGAACGCCCGGTCCGGATCAGATACCACCCGCACACCGCCGCCACGATCGCGCCGCCGAAGAAGGGACTGAAGTTGTAGAGCCCAAAAAGACCCGCAAGCAACGCGATCTTCCGTGTGCCCCCGAAGGTGGGATCGTCGAGCGCCGAGTGATCCCGATCGCGCCGCCACGCGATCAGTCGGGCAATCCCGAACGCCACGGCAGCCGACGCCAGCCCGACCACGACCTGTCGACCAACCGCGACGTTCCCATCGGCAATCTGACGGGCACCGAGCACGAGCAGCGCAATCGTTCCGAAGAGTGCAACAAGCCCGCCGAAGATGGCCACGATGACACCGAACCAGGGACGCCCCAGCGCACCCGCGACCGGCTTGGCGAGCACCGGGCCGAGCAGAGCGATGGCAATGAGCGCGACGCCGGCGGCTATTCCGAGCTTGAGTGCGCCGTCGGAGCCGGAGTCGGCGAGACCGGCCGCGGTCACCGCCCCGGCGATCACCCCGAGCACTCCGCCAAAGATGAGGCGCAACCGGGAGGTCCCGGCGCTGTCGATTGCGGTTTCGCGCAGAGCGGCGAGCGGCTTGATGCGCGCTGATTTGAGCGCCGGGAGGATCGCCGAGAGCACGGTGACGACCGTGCCCACTGCCATGCCCACCGCGACAGTGCGAGGCTTCAGCACCAGGCCCGAACTCGGAAGTCCCCCGCCGCCGAACGTGTCGAGCAGGATCCTGATGAGCTGAGCGACTCCGAGGCCCGCTCCGACACCAACAGCCGACGCCAGCAAGCCGACGACAAGAGCTTCGACGAAGGTGGTCGAGAGCACTTGGGCGCGCGACGCCCCGAGGATGCGCATCGATGCCATCTCCCGAGTCCGCTGGGTGACGAGGATCGAAAACGAGTTGGAGATCACAAAGATCGACACGAACAGGGCCACGACGGCGAACGCCGTGAAGAACGTGTTGATGAAGCCGAAGACAGTGTTCACGAAGGAAATCGACTCGTCCTTCAGCTCCGTTCCGGTGAGCACTTCGAGTTTCGTCTTGTTCTCGAAGTCCTTACCGGCAAGGGCGGACTCGAGATTCTTGGCCAGTTCGTCCTCGTTCCCCCCGGCGTCGGCACGGACGAGGAACGACTGCACATATCCCGGCCGCAACAGGTACTTCTGCGCGTCGCTCTGGCTGAAGAACACCGCTGTGATGCCGAGCGCGGCGTCGGACGAACCGAACGTTGCATCGCCGACAAGACGGAACTTCTCCGCACCCGCAAGCGTGTTCACGCTCACGGTGTCACCGATCTTGGCCTTCGTTTCTTTCATGAGGCCGCGATCGAACACCACCTCGCCTTCCGCCTTCGGGGCCCGGCCGTTGAGCAAACGGTAGGCGCTGAGTTCGGGGTCAGCGACCCACGTGTAGCCGAAGGTCGGAGCGCCACCGGCCTTGACCAGTTTCCCCTTGGCGTTGATCGGCTGCGCGTAGCCCTCGATATACGGCGCCACCGCGGCGACTCCGGGCACTGCCGATATCTCGGCGGCCAACGATGCGGGCAGACCGGCGCGTCCGGTGTCGTAGGGTCCGCCGTCGGTGTCGCTACCGAACGCCCGCTCCTGGCGAACCTGCGCATCAACGCCGTCGACCGAAGAGGAGAAGAGGTCGGTGAAGAGCCCCTTCAAGGTGTCGGTGAAGACGAACGAGCCGGCCAGGAAGGAAATGCCGATGACGATGCTCAGACCGCTGGTGAGCAGACGTTTCTTGTACGCCCAGAGATTCTTGAGGGTGAGACGGAACATCCCGATCCCTCAGTGGCCCAGGCCGCGCATGCGGTCGAGCACGCGCTGCGCGGTCGGTTCGTTCATCTCGCCGTCGAGCTTGCCGTCGGCGAGGAACAGGACCGTGTCGGTGTAGGACGCGGCAGTCGGGTCGTGGGTGACCATGACGATGGTCTGGCCCATGTCCGTGGCGGCGCGCTTCATGAACGACAGGATCTCGGCACCGGTCTTGGAGTCGAGGTTCCCGGTCGGTTCGTCGGCGAAGATGATGTCGGGGCGACTTGCCAGCGCCCGGGCCACGGCCACGCGCTGCTGCTGCCCACCGGACAGTTCCGACGGGCGGTGCGTGAGCCGATTGGCCAGCCCGACGGTGCTCACCACCTCGTCGATCCACGCCTGGTCGCCCTTGCGCCCGGCAAGCATCATCGGGAGTGTGATGTTCTCGATGGCGTTGAGCGTCGGCACAAGGTTGTAGGCCTGGAAGACGAAACCGAGCCGGTCGCGACGCAACTGCGTGAGCGCGCGTTCGCCAAGCGTGGTGATCTCGATGTCACCGACGAAAACCTGCCCTGACGTGGCCTCGTCGAGGCCGGCGCAGCAGTGCATGAGCGTGGACTTCCCGGATCCGGAGGGACCCATGATCGCGGTGAACTTCCCCTTCGGGAAGCTGATCGTCACCCCGTCGAGCGCCCGCACCTCGCTCTCGCCTTTGCCGTAGATCTTCGAGAGATCGACACAGCGGGCGGCGGCATCGAGCGTGGTCATGCTGGGGGACATGGCATTCATTCTCCCCTAGGTGGAGCGACATTCCTGTCAGGGAAAACCCCGAACAAGCCCTGGGTGCCAAGCGTCACTCGTGTCCCGAATCGTAAGTAGCTCGCAAAATTCGCGAGTCAGATTCCGTTGTGGCAAGGACGCAGGAGGCAGCGCCTGCCTTGTCCAACCGCAACGACGAGGACGCCGCCACGGCGGAAACTGGCCGAGAATTCCGCAGCGGACTTGTGATTCGGGACACTAGACCACTGAGTGAGAAGAGTCTTTGACGTCGATCCCCCGGACGATCCAGCAGGTACGCCACATCAGAGCCATTCGATGTGACAGGAACGTTGGCGACGTGGCAGGAACCCCTCTGCGACGATGCACGACGGTCGAGCCGAGCAGCATGCGGCCGTCAGACGGTGGTGACGCAGACGTCGTCGCCCTGCGGGCGCGATGCCGTGGTGGAAGGCGCAGCATCGCCGTAGAGCGTGGCCAGCATTCCTCTCACCATCCCCCGGTCAACCGCGCAGATGACGGGATGGGTCTCGGAGAGCTCACCGAAGGGGCAATGCCCGGCAACGATTGCCAACCCCCCTTCGCGCGCTTCGGTGTGGGCAGAAAATCCGTGCGCGGTGAGCGCATCGGCCACGGCGTGAAGGGCCGAACGCATGGACCTGTGCGAATCCCCGGGATTCATCTGGGCGGCAAGCTCGCGGCCGTAATGCTCGCCAACGTCCTCGGCCATCTTCGACGCCACGTCGAACGGCAGCAGATCGAGCGCCTTCGAAAGCAGGCTTAGGACCAGATCGTGCTTGCGCGCACCGAACTCGAGATCGATCGGCTTTCCCGAAGCGCGGTACCGCTTCGACGGTCGCCCGCTCTTGCGTTCGCCGCCGCCGGGCACGGGGGACACGGAAACGACATCGAGATAGCCACCAGCCGCCAGCTTGTCGAGATGATGGCGGGCCACATTCGGATGGAGGTCGACGGCCGCCGCCGCCTCAGCCGAGGTGATTCCTCCCGGTGCATCGCGGGCGATGAGGTAAATCCGCCGTCGGGTCGGGTCGCCGAACATCGAGGTAGCCGCGGTCACGACCGAGTTGAACTCGTCCACACTCGGACCGGGCACCGCGGTGACGGCGATCCTCGTCGGAGTTACTGCCGCGCGCTTCGACGGGCGGACACCCAGTCGGATCGGGCGAGGCGAACCACGCAGCTCAGGCATGAGTCCAGCGTAGAAGACCTGCTGCGTTTCCGATGGCTCGGAACGACGAAGCGCGGCAGTGCCCGTAGGTTGGAGGGCATGCCTCTCAGCGGAACGGCTCTCGAAGCAGCCATCATCGACGCCCTGCGTCACGTCCAGGAACCGGAAATCGGCCGGAGCATCGTGGACCTCGACATGGTCCGTTCGGTCGATGTGGACGGCACCCACGCCAAGGTCGTCATCGCCTGCAAGGCCGAAGACGATCCCATCGCCGCCGAGCTGGCTGAACTGGTTCGGGCGGCAACGGCCAACGCCGGCGCCGCTCGTGGCGACGTCCATGTCACGTGGATGTCCGACGAAGAGCGGGCGCTTCTGCGGGCGCGGCTCACGGCCGACGACGTGTCGCACGAGAACGCCGGGCAGGGTGGCCACGGCCACGCCGCCGGACCGACTCGAGCCCCGAAGTTCATGCAGACGGGTTCCAAAACACGAGTCATCGCCATGACGTCGGGCAAGGGCGGGGTCGGAAAGTCGTCGACAACCGTGAACGTCGCTATTGCGCTCGCCCAGCGCGGTTTGCGAGTCGGTGTCCTCGATGCCGACGTCTACGGCTTCTCCGTCCCCAAGATGCTGGGAATCGAACAGGTCCCCACCATCGTCGATGGCCTCATCATCCCGCCTGTTCGTCACGGCGTCGCGGCGATGTCGATCGGGTTCATGGTGGAAGAAGACCGGGCGATCATCTGGCGTGGACCGATGCTGCACAAAGCGCTGGAGCAGTTCCTCGTGGACGTGTATTGGGGCGAGCCCGACTTCCTGCTGATCGACATGCCGCCCGGCACCGGCGATGTGGCGCTCTCGATGGCGCAGTACCTTCCACGCTCGGAGGTCTACGTCGTCACCACGCCGCAGCCGGCCGCCCAGCGCGTTGCCCAACGGTCGGCATCGATGGCCCGCACCCCCCAGATCAACATGAAGGTCCACGGGGTCATCGAGAACATGAGCTGGTTCACCGGCGACGACGGCAAGCGCTACGAGATCTTCGGTGCCGGCGGTGGCGCCGACCTCGCCGACACCCTCGGCGTTCCGCTGATCGGGCAGGTGCCGCTCGTTCCGGAGCTCCGCGCCGGCATGGACATCGGCGAACCGATCACCGTGGCTGATCCCACATCCGAGGCCGCCGTGGCCTACGCAAAGATTGCCCGCAGCATCCACGAAGACCTCGGCTCGAAGCGCCGCTACAACAGCGCCCTCAAGCTCGGCTGACACTCTCCGCCACGTCAGTTCACGGAACGGTCACGGCCTTCCCAGAAGGGGGCGCGGAGGTCGCGCTTCAAGATCTTTCCGGCACCGGACTTGGGCAGCGCATCGACCCGAACGGTGATCGACTTCGGGACCTTGTAGCCGGCGATCAGCGAGCGGCAGTGCGCTATCAGCTCGTCGGCGGCCACGGCCACGCCGGGCTTCGGGACGATCTCGGCGTGGACCACCTCACCCCATTTGTCGTCGGGGATGCCGAAGGCCGCCGCTTCGAGCACGGTGGGATGGGCGTACAGCGCGTTCTCTACTTCGGTGGTGTAGATGTTCTCGCCGCCCGAGATGATCATGTCCTTGGCCCGGTCGACGATGTAGAGGTATCCGTGGTCGTCGGCGTAGGCGACGTCACCCGATCGGTACCAGCCGTCCACGAGAGCCCGGGCGGTCTCCTCCGGGCGATTCCAGTAGCCGAGCATGATGTTCGGTCCGCGCGCATAGATCTCGCCGGGCTCGCCGATGTCGGCGAGTGTGCCGTCCTCTCGCCTCACCTCGCACTCCACGCCAGGCACGGGTGCGCCTGCCGACTTGAGTCGCGCGACGTAGCCGGCCTCACCGGCGCTGGCCCGGGCGTGATCATCGACGGAGCAGACGGTAAGCAGCGGCGACGCCTCGGTCATCCCGTAGAGCTGCATGAAGCCGCAGGGCAGCGTGGACATGGCCTTGCGCTGGAGTTCGCCGGGCATGGGCGATGCGCCGTAGCCGAGCAGGCGCCATGACGAAAGGTCGGCGTCGGCCACGCCGGGATAGTTGACCAGCGAGTTGATCATCGTGGGGACGAGCAGGGTGATCGTCATCGACTCCGCGCTGGCAAGGTCGATGAAGCGCTGCGGATCCCACCCGGGAATGATCAGATGACGTGCCCCGACCCAGGTGACGGCGAACGTGCAGGAAGCATCGGCGGCGTGGAACATTGGCGCAGCATGCATGTACGCATCATTCGGGGTGTAGGCGTAGGCGTATTGCATGTGCTTGGCGTTCGCCAGCAGGTTGGCATGGCTCTGCATGACCCCCTTCGGAAGACCCGTTGTGCCACCCGTGTACGAGATCGCCGCGAGCGTGTCGTCGGCGATCCACTCGGTCGCCGCCGCGGCGAGCGGCTCGTGGGCACACACATCATCGAAGGCGATGAATCCCTCGGGCACGATGCCGGAATCGGCGAACACGAGATGGCGGAGCGACGGGCACTGCGTGCGGAGCGTCCGGGCCAGCTCCACGTGCGCCGAGTCGACGATGATCGCCTTCGCCGCGGAGTCGTTCACAATGAAGACGAGCTCGGCTGGGGCGAGCCGATAGTTGAGATCGTTGAGTACAAGGCCGACGGCGGGAACACCGACCCAACAGCTCAGGTGCCGCCACCCGTTCAGGGCGGCCACCGCCACGACGTCGCCGTCGCCGAGGCCGAGAGACCGCAGGCCAGCGCCGAGACCGAGAACGCGGCGTCCCCACTCCGCATACGTCAGCCGGGTGCCGCCATCGATGATGGCTTCTCGGTCATGGTGGACCGCCATGGCCCGGCGGATAGGCCACGCGAGCGTGCCCTGGCTCGCGCCCGGGCGTGTCGATGATGTGGGTAGGTTCCGTTCAGGCATCAGTCTGCGACGGTACCGGAACCGCTGCGGCCGTGCGTCTTGGGTCAGCTCAGCGCGTTGGGTCGGGATTTGTGCGTCTACGCACGTCAGCCGACCCAACGACGTCAGCTGACCCAGGACACATCGGCATTGAACCCGTGACAGCCTTCGGCGTCCCGTGGCCTAGTAGACGCCGCACATCCCGTCGATCGAGATCTCTTCCACGAGGAGCTCATCGGAGTCGTCGAGAAGCTCAGCGTCGGGCACGACACCAGAAGACGCAGGAACGAAGTCGGTTGCTACTACTGGGCTCATGGCGGTTTCTCCGAGTTGTACGACGAGGAACGACGCTTGGTTTGTGACCGAAGCGACATGCTGAGCATACCGAGCACCCATCCCGTGATGGAATCAGTCTGTGTCCGGCGCCGAACCCAAACTGCGCCTCGACGCCACGGTGCAGCACCTGCACGGATCAGACGGAACGCCGATATTGCTGGGCGGTTCGCCGTTGCGCCTCCTCCGGCTGCGGCCACCCGCCGGCAAGATCGTCGGTGTCATCGAAGCTGGCGGCTCGCTCGCGGATGCGCTCAATGTCGTGCCCGCCGACCAGCGGCCTGCGGCAGCGAGGTTCGTCGACACACTCACTGCCCGAGGACTGGTGCATTGCGTGCCATTGCCCGATCCCGCCCGGTCGCTCTGCGATGTGACCATCGTGATTCCGGTGCACGAGCGGGCCGCCTCGCTCCGCCGTCTGCTCGATGCACTTGCCCCGCTGAGCGAACGTGGCGTTGCGGTGGTCGTGGTCGACGATGGGTCGGACGACGGCAGCGCCGACATCGCTGTTGCGGGCGGCGCAAGGGTGCTGAGGCACGAACGTGCCCTTGGCCCGGCAGCGGCCCGCAACGCCGGAGCCGCTCTTGTCACGACCCCGCTCCTGGCCTTTCTCGACAGCGACGTTGTTCCGAAGGACGGTTGGTTGGATTTGTGCCTCTTCCATCTCGACGCGACCGGTGCGTCTCTCGCCGATCTGGTGGCGCCTCGAGTTGTCGGCATGGCCGACGCGGGTGGGTCCACCATCGAAAGGTATGAGCACGTACGAAGCCCCCTCGATCTCGGGCCCGAACCTTCATTGATCGTTCCGCTGACCAAGGTGGCGTACGTCCCCGCGGCCGCCCTGGTGATGCGTACTGCGGCGTTCCGTTCGACAC
>JANOHI010000367.1:0-15084 GCA_031406385.1 Acidimicrobiia bacterium | reverse complement strand
GCGGGCGGGGCGCTGGGCCTTGGGGTCCTGTGTGGTCGGGGCGGCCTATCGGCCACACGTTTCTACGTGGGCGACACGCCCGGGTGGGTCGCACGCCAGGTGCGGATTTGCGGTTCAGCACGTGGAACGGGCCAAACGGTGCGATGCAACGATACCAGCGACCTCGGCCACTGCTCGGCCGAGGTCGTCGTTCACCACCACATGGTCGGCAATGCGATGGCCGATCGCCTCCTCGGCGTCTGCCTTTGCGAGCCGCTTGGCGATCACCGTTTCATCGTCACCCCGTGCTCGCAGACGTTCCCTCTGGTCGTCGCGGCTGGGCGGCTCCACGAAGATCAGGATGGCGTCGGGAAATCGGCGGCGAACCTGCTGTGCTCCCTGGACATCGATCTCGAGCACCACATCGGAGCCCGACGGCGGGGTCGGGATCGGTGTGCCGTAGAGGTTGCCAAAGACCTCGGCGTGTTCCAGGAATCCCTCGGCTTCGATGTGCGCGAGGAAGGTCTCACGATCAACGAACCCGTACGCGTAGGGCGACTCGCCACTGCGACGAGCACGGGTGGTCCAGCTACGGGAAAGCCAGAGCGAGGGGTCGGCTTCAACCAATGCGTCGACGATCGTGCCCTTGCCCGTTCCCGAAGGACCGGACAGGACGAAGATCAGCGGTGCAGTCGTTCCGTCACTCACTGCCGAGCAGTGAAAGCAACTTCGCCTTTTGCTGCTCGCCCAGCCCTTGGAGCCGGCGCGTCTCGGCGATGCCAACGGTTTCCAGGACCTTGCGCGCCTTGACCTTGCCGAGACCGGGTAGTGATTCCAGGATCACCAGCACCTTGGTCTTGGCCACGGTGTCGTCGGTCTGGGCCAGGGTGAGCACCTCGGCCAATGTGACCGAACGCATCTTCAGACGTTCTTTGAGCTCCGCTCGCACTTTGCGGGCCTGTGCAGCCTTGGCCAGCGCAGCGTTACGGGCTTCCTCGGAAAGGATCGGGGGAAGTGCCATGCCGTCCACGGTAGTCCGCCCATTTCGCCTAGTTGATGCGGTTGGGCCTGGTGTTACGTTTGCCACTTGGCCGAGATCCGGGGAGTTAGGACCGCGCGGGTATCGGTCGCGCTTCGCGAATCCTTTCGCACCGGGTCCGAAGCACCGCCCGGATCGACGCCCTGCGGATCGAAGTGAGTGACTCCGACGCCATGGTCGGATCGAAGTGAGTGACACGTCGACGCCGCCCATCGACGAGGACCGCGTCCGCTGAGCACACCCGCGACGGGCCGGCTCGTTGCGGTCAGGCCAACGCGTCAGTCACTTCGCTGGCGATCTGCGCCGCGGCGAACGCCCGATCGGCGGCCTGGGTGACCGCACGCCCGATCACGAGGAGCGTGGCACCGCCCACCGCGGCCTCGGTCGGCGTCGCCGCCCGAGCCTGATCATGCACATCGACGAGTCCTGGACGGATGCCGGGCACGACCCGTGCCATGCGGGGGGCCAGCAGACCGACCTCCTTGAGGTCCGACGCCGCGCACACAACACCTTTGCAGCCCGCTTCCATCGCCAGGCGCAGGCGGTTGCCAAGGATGTGTGACGGTGCGGTGTCGTCGCTCGTAAGGATCGTGACGGCGAGCGGGACCGGCTCATCGAGCCCGGCGAGCGCGGCACCCTCGATCATGCCTTCGGTGCCGGCACGGAGCATGTCGACGCCGCCATGGGCGTACATCGTGAGGTAGGTCGCACCAAGCGAGCCGACAACCCGTGCGGCCTTGCCGACGGTGTTGGGAATGTCGACGAGCTTGAGGTCGAGAAACACGTCGAAGCCTTCGTCAACGAGACGGTTCACGATCTCCGGACCCGTTGCCGTGAACAGTTCAAGCCCAACCTTGGCGACACCGAACCACGGCTTGAGCGATCGCGCGATCTGCATGGCGGCGACGGAGTCGTCAACGTCGAGGGCCAGCGCCAGCCTCGAACGAACGGCATCGGATGCGCCGGCCTCGCGAATTTGCTCCAGTGTCATGTCGGTTTCCCCTCAAATGCTTTGCGTCGAGTTTCTCGAACAAAGCCATGCTTGTCGTGGTCGCCAACCTTCCGGTGGATGGTCGAGACCGGGTCACGCCCACTGCTTCGATGTCGTTCTCGATGGGTGTTCGCTCGGTCGGTCAGGGACATGGCGGTGTCAGGTAAACACCAGGGGTCTGGTGTTCGGCGTGCCGGTGCGACAGAGTGCAGCCATGACCTACCGAGTCGTTCAATGGACCACCGGCAATGTCGGGCGTGCCGCGCTGCGGGGCATCAGCGGACGCAATGACCTCGAGCTCGTCGGGCTGTTCGTGACGAACCCATCGAAGGCCGGCCAGGACGCGTCGGAGTTCGGTGCCGATCGGGCGACCGGCGTCAAGGCGACAGCCTCAGTCGATGACATCATCGCCCTCGGCGCCGACGTCGTCATCCACACCCCACTGCCGTCGCTGGTCTACGGCGATGATCCGGGCCGCGACGTCGACGACTTTTGCCGGCTGCTCGCCTCGGGCAAGAACGTGATCACGACAGTCGGCTACATGTATCCGGCGGTGCACGGTCCTGAACTGGTTGCCCGCCTGGAGGCGGCGTGCGCAGCCGGGGATTCGACGTTCCATGGGACTGGCGCCAACCCCGGCTGGTTCGGCGATGTGCTGCCGCTCACCATGGCGGGCCTGTCGACGCGCGTCGACCGCATCACCGTGCAGGAGATCAGCAACTTCCAGCACTATCCGTCGCCCGAGATCATGTTCGACATGATGAACTTTGGCCGAACTCCCGAGGAGTTCGCGGCAGGCGCGGCCCGGCATCGACACTGGCTCGACGGACTCTTCACCGAGGCGGTCACGATGGTCGCGGTCGGTCTCGGCGCGGGCGATCGAATCGACCGGGTCACGTCGGACATGGAGACGTGGCTGGCCGAGATAGACCTGAGCACCGCAGCCGGCATCGTTGCGGCGGGAACGGTGGCTGGGCAGCGCTGGCGGTGGGCGGCCATCGTCGACGGCACGCCGCTGGTCGAGCAGGAAACGGTGTGGCGCATGCACGCCGACGCCGCACCGAGTTGGCCGGTTGGCGACTGGTCGATCCGGATCGACGGTGACCCTCGGATGCAGGTCTCGCTCCCACACAGCTGGAACCGCGACGTGCTCGGGTCCACGGCGGCCCACGCCATCAATGCCATACCGGCCGTTGTCAGGGCAGCGCCGGGCATCGCCACGTTCCTCGACCTTCCGATGATCGTTGGCCGCGCCCGTCGCTAGCCGAAGCTGTTCGAGGCGCACGCTGGCCGCGGTTCAGGCAGGTCTGACCTGCATCGTGACTGTCGTTGAGAGCTCGACGACGGACACCTCGAATGATCCTCCAGGAGGGGCGTAGGTCGAAACAGTTTCGGAGTCGGCCCGGTCGCCGTCAAAGACGTCGATCGACGTCGCGCCGAACGTTACGGTGGCGTCGCCTTCTGCGTTGTTGATGACGGAAATGACTCGGTCGGCCGTTATGCGCAGGCAATTCGGCACCGCTTCACCGGCGTAGAGCACACCGTTGTCGGTGATCACGAACTCGACTTCTTCGGGCCCGACCACGGGGCAGTCGCTGACCGGTGGATCGACGACGGCCGTTGATGTTTCGTCCGGCGCAGATGTCGTGTCGGGCGCGGCCTCGGTCGTGGAGTCGCTCCCTTAGCGCCACGTGACGGAAGCCGGAGTGACCTTCAGTACACCTCGATCGGGCATGCCGTTGAGAGCGACGCCAGCTCGGCATTCCGGGTGAGCAGCGGGACGCCCAGACTCTCGGCAATGCTGATGCACCAAGCGTCCGACGGATGACAGGCGAGCGCGGAAATCCGCGGGACGTCCCATGGCCAGAGTGGCCGCAGCTCGACCCCGGATTCACAGACCAGCATCGAGAGCCTGACGACGTCAGACGGTGTCAGAAAACCCTCTGCGCCGAGGGTCTTCAACATCCGGTACGACCGCAGGAATTCGCACGAGGGCGCAACCAACGTCGACACCTCGACGAGTCGAGCGTCAAGCCGTTCGACTTCTGGTGATCCGATGAGCCCGCACGTCACCCGGTACACCAGGACGCGTGCGTCGACCACCAGTTCCGTCACGTGGTCTCGTCGCCCGTGAGAGTCGTGATCCTCTCGCTCCCCTTCGACGACAATCCGCGATACGACGATGAGCGATGCGAGTCGTCGACAAGTTGACGCCATTCGCTGAACGACTTCGCCCGAACCTGCGCAAGCAGGGCGTTCACGGCGAAGGAGTTCAGCGACTGGTTCTGCGCCTCGGCAGCTTCGACCGCCAAGTCATGCAGATCGTCGGGCACCCGCAAGGTGACTTGTCGCATGACATCATAGTAGCATCGGTGAACGATGCCGTAACGACATCAGCCAATCACCAACGGCCGTTCAGGGTCGTCGGGCGAGCGGAGTTGGAACACGTCGGCGAACGGTCGCGGCACCGGCACAGCGACGATGTACACAACCGTCTCTTCCGCTTCACCCTCGATATGCAGTGCACCCGCGGGAATGACCAGCTTGTCGCCCGGCTCGATGGTGAGACGTTCGCCGGTCTCACCATCGAGGATCCACGTCGTGCCTTCCATGACGTAGCCATGAACATCGCAGTCGTGCCAATGAACCGCCGGCGGAGGCGAGGGCTTGGAGATGAACGTTGTCGGCCAGAACCCCTCCTGCGCGATGTCGGCCATCGCGCCGGATAGGCCTTCGAAGTGGTGCTTGAGAACGGAGACTCGCATCGGCTGAGTCTTTCGCGTTCTCGCGTACGCGCGCTTCCTTCGCCTCGCCTCACTCGCTGACCTAGAGCCCACCAAGACCTGACCAGGGGACTACCTGTGCGGTGGACCCGGGAAGCCTCGACGGTGGATGCCGAGACGAACTCCCGCGAAGCGACAACCACGTCCATGAACTGCAAACCAATGAGCACCGTTGACCAACGAATCAACGCCATTCGTCTGCGTACTGCTGAAATCGTGAATGCCGGGCGTTTTCCATGGAGCCCCGAGCTGGTTCCATCATGCAGGCGCGGGCTCGACCAGTTCGTCTTCAGCGATCATCCGCCTGCCCGCCAACACGGTGCCCGGTTCCGGTTTCAGGAGGATTTCTGGAATACGAGTTCCGTCGCCCCTCGAAATCCGAGCGAGGTCACGACGAGCGAGGAGCGCCTGCATCGGTACGGGAGAAGACCGTCCGGCACGGCCATCGTCTTGAACGAGTTCACGTCGATCCACGAAATCGCGCCATCCTTTTCCGCGCCGGACTGCAGGACCTGGGTCTCCGAGTACACATTTCGCGTTGCGATCTTTCCTCGGGTCGTTCCGAAGTCCCCGTCATTGTTGATCGACATCAACAGATGCAGTCTCGTTCCGCGCCGGTCAGGACTGACGACATGGAACCTCGTGCTCGAGAACTTCCAGCGACTTCCCGAAAACGTCATTCTGAGCTCGCCTTCGTCGAGCGTCACGTCACCGGGAAAGCCAGCGGCCTGGCCGAGGTAGACCTACGTCGTTTCCTTGTCGGCAACCCACCAGCGCGTGACGACCGGACGACGCATCGCGCCACTGCGTCAGATGCGATGTGCCTGCCCTACGAGGTCGCCGACACGAGTCACTCCGTGCGTGTCGCACCAGTCCGTGAGTTCACTCAGTACCCGTGCGGGCGCGGAGGGGTCGAAGAACGTGGCGGTGCCGATCTCGACGGCGTTTGCTCCGGCCAGGACGAGCTCCACCACATGCTCGCCCGATGCCACGCCGCCGACACCGACGATGGGCACATCGGGATACGCGGCCCGCACGTCGTAAATCGCCCGCACGGCAACCGGTCGGATGGCCGGACCAGACAGCCCCCCTCCCCCGTTGCCGAGCGCCGGGCGACGAGTCTCGGTATCGATCACCAGGCCCATGACGGTGTTGATGAGCACCAGGGCATCGGCGCCGGCTTCGATGGCGGCAGCGGCGATGTCGACGATCGACGTGACGTTCGGGCTCAGCTTGATCCAGATCGGCGTGGAGGGAAGGGCCTTCCGGACTGCACTCACCACAGCGGTCGTGCCCTCGCACGAGTGACCGAACATGTGGCGGCGATCTTCGAGGTTCGGGCAGCTCACGTTGACCTCGATCGCAGTGAGGCCGCTCACATCACGCAACGCACCCGCTGCGTTGGCGTAATCGTCGACGCGGAAACCCCAGATCGACGCGACAACGCGCGCTCCGGTCGCGGCGAGACGCGGGTAGTCGTCGGCGATCCACGACGCGACTCCCGGGTTCTGCAGACCGACGGCGTTGATCATCCCGGCGTCGGTGCCGTGCACGCGCGGCGCAGGATTGCCGGCCCACGGCTCTGGCGACAGCGACTTCACGACCACGGCGCCCAGCGACGACAGGTCGACCCAACCGGAGAGCTCGGTGGCAAACCCGGCCGTGCCGGCGGCGGTGAGGATCGGGTTGGGCAGCGCTACCGACCCGACCGTCGTCGCAAGATCGACGCCGGTCGGCGAGACACAGTTGCGCCGACGACGAACTCGCATGCCTAGGCCAGCCACTCCTGCAGACTGCGAACAGAAAACGGTGTGTTCTTCCACTCGGCGATGCCACTCGCAGCGGCGACGGCAGCAGCAAGGGTGGTGTGCATCGTCACCTTGCTGACCGTGCACGCACGCCGTATGTCGGCGCCGTCGGAATAGTCGCTCGTGCCACGCGGCGTGTTGATGACGAGGTGGATCGAACCGTCACGCAGTAGGTCGAGTGCCGTCGGCCCGTCACCGGCATCACTGATCTTGCGCACCACCAGATCGACCGCGATCCCGCGCTCGGCGAGATGCACGGCGGTGCCAGATGTTGCGACGAGACGCAGTCCCGCATTGGCGAAAGAGCGGGCGACGCCAACCGTGGCCGCCTTGTCACGATCATTGACCGAGAGATACACGGTGCCTTCCGACGGAAGACGGTTCGATGACGCGAGCTGGCTCTTGGCATAGGCGACACCGAAGGTGCGATCGATGCCCATGACCTCGCCGGTCGAGCGCATCTCCGGGCCGAGCACCGGGTCGACCTCGGGGAAGCGACTGAAGGGAAGTACCGCCTCCTTCACGCTCACGTGCCCACCGGTCGCGGGAGCCCGCAGCAGACCCTCAACACGAAGCTCGGCCAGCGTCGCGCCGACCATCACGCGGCTCGCCACCATCGCCAACGGCACACCGGTTGCTTTGGCGACGAACGGCACAGTACGCGAGGCACGCGGATTCGCTTCGAGGACGTAGACCACGCCCTCACGAACAGCGAACTGCACGTTGATGAGCCCCCGCACATCAAGTGCGTCGGCGATCGACCGTGTGTGGCGCTCCAGCTCCGAGATCGTAAGTGGGCTGAGCGACTGGGGCGGAATGGCACACGCACTGTCGCCCGAGTGGACGCCGGCCTGCTCCACGTGTTCCATGATCCCGCCGATGACAAAGTCACCCGTGGCGTCACGGATCGCATCCACGTCGACCTCAACGGCATCGTCGAGGAAACGGTCGACGAGCACGGGACGCTCGGCGGAAAGCCCGCCTTCCTTGCCGAGCGAGCCGTCCGTTGCCATGTCGGCCATGGCCTTTCGCAGGGCCGAGGCGTCGTTGACGATCTGCATTGCGCGGCCGCCGAGCACATACGACGGGCGCACGAGCACCGGATAACCGACCCGATCGGCAACGGCGAGCGCACCCTCGACGTCGACGGCGGTGCCGCCGGGAGGCTGTTCGATACCGAGGCTGTGACACAGCTTGTTCCAGCGTTCCCGGTCTTCTGCAGCGTCGATCGATGCCGGCGAAGTGCCGGCGATGAGATGAGCAGGGAGCATCCCGGCGAGCTTGAGAGGGGTCTGCCCACCGAGGCTCACAATGAGGTGATCGGGCTGTTCGCGCTCAATCACGTTCATCACGTCTTCGTAGGTGAGCGGTTCGAAGTACAGCCGGTCACTGGTGTCGTAGTCGGTTGACCGTCTCCGGGTTGCAGTTGATCATGATCGTCTCGAACCCAGCGTTGCGCAGCGCGTAGGACGCGTGCACGCAGCAGTAGTCGAACTCGATGCCTTGGCCGATGCGGTTCGGTCCGGAGCCGAGGATGGCGACCTTCGGCCGATCCGACGAGCGGACCTCGTCATCGTCTTCGTAGGTCGAGTAGTGATACGGCGTCTTCGCGTCGAACTCGGCGGCGCAGGTGTCGACGGTCTTGAACGTCGCAACAACACCGGCCGCGAGCCGCGCCGTGCGAACCTGCGACTCCGGGACTCTCCAGAGATAGCCGAGTTGGGCGTCGGAGAAACCGAGCTGTTTGGCCCGCTTCCACTGTCGCTTGCTCAGCGCGCCGGGCGAGCCCAACGCGTCGAGGGCGTGGCGCTCCTCCACGATCATCAGGAACTGGTCGAGGAACCATGGGTCGATCTTGTTGGCGGCGTGGAGCTCGTCGACGGTCACGCCGCGCCGAAGCGCTTCACCGACGAGGAACAGGCGCTCGGGCGTGGCGATCGCCGTTTTCGCCACGAGCTCGGCCGTTGGTATGAGCGCATAGTTCTCTTCGGCGGGGTCGCAATTGAATCCGTAGCGGCCCTGCTCGAGCGAACGGAAGCCCTTCTGTATCGACTCCGTGAACGTGCGCCCGATGGCCATGGCTTCACCGACGGACTGCATGCGCGTGCCCAGCTCCCCTGATGAGCCGGGCAGCTTCTCGAACGCCCAGCGCGGAATCTTGGTGACCACGTAGTCGATAACCGGCTCGAAGCTGGCGTAGGTGGTCTTGGTGATGTCGTTGGGGATCTCGTCGAGGGTGTAGCCGACGGCGAGCTTGGCGGCGATTTTCGCAATCGGATAGCCCGTGGCTTTCGAAGCGAGCGCCGAGCTCCGCGACACACGGGGGTTCATCTCGATGATCACGACGTCGCCGTTCTCCGGGTTCACGGCGAACTGCACGTTCGAGCCGCCGGTATCAACGCCGATGCGTCGGATGCAGGCGAAGGAGAGGTCGCGGAGGTTTTGGTACTCCACATCGGTCAGCGTGAGGATCGGGGCCACAGTGATGGAGTCGCCGGTGTGCACACCCATCGGGTCGACGTTCTCGATCCCGCAGATGATCACGCAGTTGTCTGCCTTGTCGCGGACGACTTCGAGCTCGTATTCCTTCCATCCGGCGATGGAACGCTCCACCAAGATCTCCGAGATCGGAGATGCCGCGAGACCGGCGATGGCGATCGCCCGGAAGTCGTCGTCGTTGTGGGCGATACCGGTGCCGGCGCCACCCAGGATGTAGCTCGGTCGCACGATGATCGGCCAGCCGATCTCGGCGGCGACCGCCATCGCCTGCTCGATGGTGTGGGCGAAACTGGACTGCGGCACGGCGATGCCGATGCCCTGCATCGCCTCCTTGAAGCGTTCGCGGTTCTCGGCCGTTTCGATGGCGAGCGCATTCGCGCCGATCATCTCCACGCCGAACTTGGCGAGCACGCCCCGCCGGTCGAGCTCCATGGCGAGATTCAACGCCGTCTGTCCACCGAGGGTCGGCAGCAGCGCGTCGGGACGTTCCTTGACGATGATCGCTTCGATGATGTCGGGGTCGAGCGGCTCGATGTAGGTGGCGTCTGCGAAGTCCGGGTCGGTCATGATCGTGGCCGGGTTCGAGTTGGCGAGGACGACCCGGTACCCCTCTTCCTTGAGCACACGGCACGCCTGGGTGCCGGAGTAGTCGAACTCGCACGCCTGGCCGATGACGATCGGCCCGGAGCCGATCACCAGGATCGAACGGATGTCCGTGCGCTTGGGCATCAGGCACCGGCCTTCGCATGAACGCGATTGAGTAGCGCGTCGAAGTCGTCGAAGAGCGTCTCGCTCTCGTGGGGTCCGGGTCCGGCTTCGGGATGGTGCTGCACGCTGAACATCGGCAGATCGGTATAAGCGAGCCCCTCGAGGGTGCCGTCGTTGAGATTCACGTGGGTCACTTCGGCGGCAAGGTCAAGGGTGGTGTGATCGACACAGAAGTTGTGGTTCTGACTGGTGATCATGACTCGTCCGGTGCGCAGGTCCTTTACCGGATGGTTGCCGCCGTGATGGCCGAACGGCAGCTTGAACGTGGAAGCCCCGGCCGCCGATGCAAGCAACTGCTGCCCGAGACAGATCCCGAAGATAGGCGTTTCCACCTTGATAAGCGCGCGTATCTGATCGACCTGCGCCGCACAGACCGCAGGATCACCGGGGCCGTTGGAGAGGAACACCCCATCGGGTCCGAGGGCCAACACATCGTCTGCTTTCATCGAAGCGGGGACCACGGTGACGGTGGCGATGCGGCTGAGGTGGCGGAGAATCGTGCGTTTGATCCCGAAGTCGTAGGCCACGACTCGCCAACGGCCGTCGCCGACGGTGTAGGGCTCGGCGGTGGAAACCTCGCCGAGGAAGTCGACCCCGTCGGTTCCCGGCTCGGCCTTGGCGGCCCGCAGGAGCGTGTCGTGATCGGCGGAACCGAACGCTCCGGGCTGGGCACCAGCGTCGCGAAGGTGCCGGGTGAGGCGACGGGTGTCGATGCCGGCGATCCCGGCCACCGCGCGGTTGCGGAGGAACGCACCGAGGTCTTCGGTGGAGTGGTGATTCGACGACCGTCGGGCGAGCTCCCGGACGATCACGCCACGACAGAACGGCCGACGCGATTCGTCGTCGGTCGGATTCGTGCCGTAGTTCCCGATATGGGTCGCCGTGAACGTGATGATCTGGCCGGCATAGGACGGGTCGGTGATGACCTCCTGATACCCGGACAGGACGGTGTTGAATACGACCTCACCGGTCGCCACGCCGTTTTCGGGCAGGTAGCCGATCGCTTCTCCCTCGAACGTGGTCCCGTCGGCGAGCACCAGTTGCGCTTCGGTGACACTCACCGGACGACCCCGTCGTGGCTCTCGGCACCGTTCGCGTGCTGCATGAGAAGGGTTTGCACCCTCCCATTCTCGCCGCGACCGTCACCGGCCGGAAACGAAAAAGCGCCTACCCCGAGGGGCGGCGCGGAACAGACATGCAACATGCGTGGTCTCCTGACCGTACGCGCCTCACGGGACGCATTTCACGGACGGGTCACCACCGTAGTGCGCCGCAGGGAGGGCGGCGAGCGCAGTCGTAGAGCCGACACGGGCGTAGCCTCGACCCTGTGCAGGTGACACGGCATCGGCGTCGTGGAGGTCGCCGCTTCGCCAGCCTGAGCGCAGCCGTTGCGTCGGTGGTACTGGCCATGGTCCTCCTCGGTGCACCACCGGCCGCAGCGCACGCCCAACTCGAAGGCACGACGCCGGCGGCCGGCGAGCAGCTCGATGCATCGCCCCGTGAGGTGGTGCTGCGCTTCGCCGAGGGCGTCCGTCCGGTCCCCGGGGGCCTCCGAGTGCTCGCCGAGAACGGCACGCGTGTGGACGCGGCAAGGCCCGGAAGTTCCGGCAGCACCGTCACGCTGGTGCTCCCACCGCTCGCCGACGGCGCCTACGTCGTCTCCTGGCGGGTTGTCTCGGCCGATGGCCATCCGGTTCGCGGGGCGTTCACGTTCCGCGTTGGAGGGGTGGGCGACCAGAGCGCGGCCGGTCGGCTGGCCGAACGACTCCTCGTCTCGGGCACCTCCAGGCCCGAGATAAGCGCCACCTCCGCCGTGCTCCGAGCCCTCACCTTTGCCGCAATGGCAGTGCTCATCGGTGCCAGCGCGCAGGCCGCCTTCCGTCCCAGCAGGAGTGCGGTTCAGCGCGGAGCCCGATCGACGATTCGGGGCGCGACGATCGTCGCCGGCCTCAGCGGGCTCGGCCTGCTTCTGACCTACGGGCCGCTGGTCACCGGCCAATCACTTGGCTCCATCGACGACGTCACGCTGATGAAGGACTCCCTCGCCGACCATGTGGGGCAGGCGATTGCCGCCCGGACGATCCTTGTGGTGATTCTCGGCCTGGTCCTCCTCGGCATCGGTCGCCGAGCCACCGCCGAGCGAGCACCGACAAGCCGGCGCCTGCCGGTCCTCGTCACGGCGGAACTCGTCCTTGGCATCGGAGTCGCCCAGGCGTTCTCGGGGCACGGGGGTACGGGACGAACCGTGGTCGTCGCGCTCCCCTCAACGGTGGTGCACGTGGTTGCCATGGGGGTGTGGGCCGGTGGACTCGTGTTCCTTCTCCTGACCCTTCGAGCCACCGACCCGGGGTCGGCCGAAGCGCTTGCCCAGACCCGCCACTTCTCCCGGCACGCCGGAATGGCCGTCGCTGCGGTCTCGGCCACCGGATCGTTCGCGCTCTGGCGACAGGCCGGTTCGCTCGATGCACTGCGGAACACGCCATCGGGCACCCTGCTGCTCGTCAAGCTCGGGATCGTGGCGTTGTTGGTGCTTCTCGGAGCGAAGAACCGGAGGACCCTCGCTGGAGCGCACTCGTCGCCCGGTGCCGCGGTGCGGGCCGTGCGCCGCACCGTCGGCCTCGAGGTGGTGGGGATGGCCGCAGTGATCGGCGTCACCGCGCTGGTGGTCAACCTTGCGCCGGCGCGCGATGTCGTGAGCCGCCCGCTCGCCGTGACCGTTGAGACCGCTACCGGACTGGTCGACATAACCGTCGACCCGGCGAAACGCGGCAGCAACGAGTTGCACCTCTACGCCCTCACCAGGGAGGGGGCGAGTCGACCCGTCGAGGCGATTTCGGCCACGCTGTCGAACGCCGGTGCCGGCGTGGAACGGCTCGAGAGCAGGATCGTTCGCGCCGGGCCCAACCACTTCCAGGCACTCTCGCTCGATCTCCCGCTGACCGGGACGTGGCAAATCGACATCTCGGTGCAGCTCGACGCCTTCACCGAGGAGAGCGGATCGGCCACGTTCATCCTGCGGTGACCGGGACCGCCCACGCGCCGTCCACCAGATGCATTCGCACAAGACGACGCTGCTCCGTTCGGAGGCGTCGCCCACCGGACCACCTGGCGCCCACCACCCTCGCCACGCGCCGTAGCCTCAGCCCCATGCACTGGGGCGACGAACTGGCCGGGTTCCACATGCCGGCCGAGTGGGAACCGCACGAGCGCACACTGATGGGCTTCCCCTGTCACCTCGACCAATGGGGCCGCCACCTTCGCGCCGGCCAGCTGGCATGGGCACACGTGGCGCGGACCATTGCCGACTTCGAACCCGTCACCATGCTGGCCAACCGGGAGCACATCGGGCTGGCGGAGGACCTCTGCGCGCACCGCAACGTGACCGTCGTCGCGATGGACCTTGACGACGCATGGCTCCGTGACATCGGACCCCTTGTCGTGGTCGACGCCGAACGGTCGCGACGGATCTGCGTCGACCCCATCTTCAACGTGTGGGGCAGTCTTTATGAGGGACGCGGCTTCGACGACCGGGTGGCGTCGACGTGGAGCGCGGCGAATGGGGAAACCTCCGTGCGCGTACCGTTTGTGCTCGAGGGCGGGGCGATTGCCGTCGATGGTGACGGCACGGTGTTCACCACCGAGCAGTGTCTCCTCCACCCGAACCGCAATCCGGGTCTTGCCCGCGTGGATATCGAGGCGAATCTTCGGGCCGCCCTCGGGGTCGACACCGTGGTGTGGTTGCCGTATTCCGTCGACGACCGTGACACCGACGGCCACATCGACCTCGTGCTCGTCCCGGTGCGGCCCGGGGTGGTGCTGTACCAAAGCTGTGCCGACCCGAACGATCCCGAGCACGAGCGGTTATCGATCTCGCGGCGCTGCCTCGACCGGACCGTCGATGCCCAGGGGCGGGCCACCGAAATCATCGACCTTCCGGTCCTGCCCTACGCCCAGGTCTTCGGCGAGCGCATGCCGGTGCCGTACGGCAACCTCTACGTCTGCAACGGAGCCGTGATCGTCCCCGTCACAGGGCATCCGGCCGACGCTGACATGCTTGGGGTCATCGCCTCGGCATTTCCGTCCCGCAAGGTGGTCGGCGTTCCCGGCGAGGTGATCGCATACGGTGGCGGCGGCCCCCACTGCATCACCCAGCAGGTGCCGGCGCTTCGCTGATGCGGGCCCTCTTCGGGTCCATGGCTGCCACGGGCTTCAAGCGGGTTTGAGCCACGCTTCATAGGCCACGGCGATGCGCTCCAGGTCGGCGATGCTCACACACTCGGTCGGCTTGTGGGCGTCGTCGATGCTGCCCGGACCGAACACGACCTTTTCGTTCGCGAACGAGTCGTAGCGAAGGGCGTTTGTGCCGAAGGGTGCGCAGGTCGGAGCTTCGCCAGTAGCCGCCGCGAGGGTGCGAACAAGGTCGCTGTCCGGAAGTTGGTAGAACGCCGGCGAACCGGGTGGACGGCCAGGCTCAGCGGCCAGGAGCGAGGTGATCGTCACCGGAAGGGGCGAGGCATCGGTGATGATCTGGGACAAGCGCTCGAATTCCGCGGTCGGGTCTTCGCCGGGAGCGATCCTTCTCCCCACCGTGATGGTGCACTTGTCGGGAACAACGTTCCCGGCGAGGCCGCCACGAATGGTCGTGGCGAGAAGCGTGCCGGTTCCGACTTCCGTCGACGCCGGCCCGGCCACGAGCGCATCGTGATGGTCTTCGAGAGCCACCACAATCCGGGCCGCCGCGTGGATCGCATTCGCTCCTCGTTCAGGCACCGCACTGTGCGCCGACTTCCCGATGACGTCGACGCGGATCCCGATTGCCCCCTTGTGCCCATGGACCGGCGCGCACTTCGTAGGTTCACAGACGATCATCTGGTCAATGATCAGCTCCCGCGATTCAGCCCACTCACGGAACCGGCGTGCTCCGAGCAGACCGCCGGCCTCTTCACCAACGGTCCCCACGACCAGGAGTGTTGGCTCGAAAGTGAGGGCGTCAGCCTTCCACGACTCAAGGAGGGCGCACATCACCCCCAGCGACGCCTTGGTGTCGAGCGAACCACGGCCCCACACGTGACCGTCCTCGATTCGTCCGTCGAACGGCGGGTCGACCATGTTCTCGACGGTCACCGTGTCGAGGTGCACGTCAAGTGCGACGACACGGTCGGTACGACCGGGAAAGAACGCGTAGATGTTCGGACGGTCCTCCTCAACCTCGTCGAG
>JANOHI010000303.1:0-1854 GCA_031406385.1 Acidimicrobiia bacterium | reverse complement strand
GCAACGGCAACCGGCGATGTGGACGTGTCCGCGGCGCAGGCCTCGGCACGGGTGCTCGTGGTGACGAGCCGTGAGGACTTGGCCATTGCGGCCAATGCCATCAACACTGTCGATCGCTGATCGCAAATATTCAACGACAGCGTGGCGGACAAGCGAGACGGCCGAACGAGCACTCCGCCGAACCGATTCAAGCGGGCAGATGGTCGCCGCGAGGTGTTCGGCCACTCGTTGTATGGCTGTGCGTAGTTCGTTTGGGTCGGGTGGGTTCGGCTGGGGGGCTACACGTTCTGGCCGATGCGCAGTTTGTTGCCACTCGGGTCGCGAATGGAGAACTCCCTCATGCCCCACGGTTGCGACTCGACGCTCGAGAGCGGCATTCCGGTTGCACGGAATCTGGCATGCCATTCCTCGACGTTCGGGACGATCACGTAGCATCCGGCTCCGTTGCGGGCGGTGTCGATGTGATCGACGAGATCGAGATCGAAGACGCTGACGTCGCAGTTGCGCACGAACGCGAATCCGTCGTCATAGCGGTGGACGTTCAGGCCTGCTGCCTCGTAGAAGCGGATGGCGTCGTCCATGTTCACGACGGGGAGCGTGGGTGTCACGTCGAGCATGCCGCTGGACTGCGCAAGCCAGCTGATGCACCCCCGGCAGATGCGGATCTCCTGATGGCACTTTAAGGCAGCGGTTTCGGATTCGTCTCGCGGCTCGCCGCAGCACGAGCAGGTCAGCAACTGCTGACCTCTCCGCGGAACAGCGTTCGACTCCACCACGGGCCAGCTGTTGCGCGTGGAGTCGAACGCTCGATCGCGTGTTTGCGTTTCGCGAGCCACCCGACGCACGTGAAGCAGACACCGACCTCGGGGTGCTTGCCGAGTCTCAGAAGGCGGCCTTGGACCGTCCGTTCGCCGCAGCACCAACACCCGGCTGGTGGTTCCGGCGGCTCATAGTCTGCTGCTTGGGCGACAGTTTCCATACCCGATTCTCGCGCCGCAAGACGGCAGCGGCCTCTAGGGTCCGTCGCATGGAAATCCTGTGTGCGGACTGTGGCTGCCTCGTCAATGCTGGCGTGGTCCTAGCGCCTTGCCCCGACCAGGAATGCTGCTGCGCGGCGCTCCCGCGGGAGGTCCCGGCCCAGCATCCCCGCGAGTCACGCTGACCACAACGCCTGCCCCCTGGTGTCAGTCGCTGGCACTGATGGTGGCGAGCGACACGTGACGTTCGTAGGGAGTGGTGGAAACCGGAGGCTGAGTGCCCATGCGGTGGCGACGAAGGCGGCGGAGCTCCAGAGTGCGCCTGGGAGCCCGGCCCACACGTACAGCACGCCGGAGAGGAGGGTGCCGACGATGAGCCCGCCGACGATGGCCACTGTCTTTGAAATGTTGAGCGCAACTGCCAGCGCGATGGCGGCGGAGATGACGGCGAGCGCGAGGCCCCAGCGTCGCCGGCTCGTTCGGGTGGCAAGTCCTGTTGCCTCGGCTCGTTCGACGAGTACGACTAGCCGTGAAAGTGGGGGGACTCGTGCCCCCGTCCTCTCGTTGACGTCTGCAAGCTCAGCGCACGTGCTGCCCCAAATTGGGAGAAAGAGGAATTAGGGCGTTTCGCTCTGGCTTGGCCTATTTGACCTGTTCAGAGGCACCTTTTTGTGGAGGTGGGGGGAGCCGAACCCGCTGCGGAGGCGATTCGCGAATTCTCGTTTCGGCTGGTCAAGGCATATTCGCCCTGGCCAGGGGATGTCTTTGACTATGCCAGTCGGTACCTTTCACGGCCTTTCGAAGCCCTCAAACCGCGAAGTTCGCGTCTGCCGCGTCATTTCCGCGTCACGTAGGCGCGCTTATCGTTGCCCTTCGT
>JANOHI010000292.1:0-2715 GCA_031406385.1 Acidimicrobiia bacterium | reverse complement strand
CTCGACACGGTCAGCCCGACCGCAGCCGCCTGGCTCAACCAACAACCCGATCCCGACCGTGAACGCGGCGAAGTCACCGCACAAACCGTCATCTGGGTCGCCATCGCAGCCGCCGGCGCGTTCGCCGTCGCCGTGATCCTTTACAACAAGTTCCGGACCAAGGCCAACGCCGTCGACCTCGACAACCCCGGCGCCCTCCCCGCCGGCTGAGACCATGACGCACCCGGAACGGCACGGCACCACCACCCCGGCCACGGGGACCTCTGGTGGTGCCGCGCCCACCCGGACCCAACGCCACCCAAAACGGCGCCGACGGTTCGCGTCGGAACGCGGCGACGTCACCGCATCCAACGTGATCGTCATCCCACTCGTGATGCTCCTCTGCTTCGCCGTTGTCCAATACGCCGTCGCCTGGCATGCCAAGAACGCACTCAACGCAGCAGCCGAAGACGGCCTCCGCGCGGCACAGACCAACGCCCTTCTCGACCCGACCGGGGTCGCCCGAACGAGCCTCACCACCAACGCCGCGTTCATCGCAAACGTCGCCGCCACCCAGACCACACCCGCGCCCGGACGGCTCACCGTCACGATCACCGGCAACGTGCCCGGACCGTTCCCCGGGCTGACGTGGTCGCTCACCGGTCATGCCACCGGGCCGCTCGAGAACTTCCGAGTGCAGGGCAACCCATGACCCGCGCCCAGGCCGGCGACGAAGAGGACGGGATGACCACCATCGAAGCGGCAGTCCTCGCACCGGTGATCCTGGTCCTCATGCTGTTCATCGTCTTCCTCGGACGCGTCACCACAACCCAGCAGGCCGTCCAGCGTGCGGCGAGAGACGCGGCGCGGGCCGCGTCGCAAGCCATCACCCGCGACGACGCGGCATCGGCGATCGACAGCGTGATCAACGATTCCCTCGGCGCCAACCGCCAGCACTGCACGATCGCCACGACCGACCTCACCGCCATCGGCGAGGACACCGGAGCGCCAGGCGACTGGGACCTCGGCCTCATCCAAGTCCGGCTTACCTGCACCATCCCGACCGCGGATCTCGGCCTCCTCGGACTCGGCACGAAGACCTTCGCCGCCATCGCCACCGAACCCGTCGACACGTGGCGATCACGACGAGTCAACACATGACCACCAACCGAACCAACCGAAGCGAACGAGGAACGGTGACGGCGTCAGTGGTGATCCTCGTCGTTGCGATCGTCGCCGCCGGCGGTCTGGTCATCGACGGCGGCCGGCTCATGAACGCACGCCGCGAAGCCGCCTCCGTCGCCGCATCGGCAGCGCGCACCGCAGCCCAGGAACTCGACGTCGACCTGTTCGAGACCGGTGACACCGTCACCCTCATCCCCGCCGACGCCGACACCGTCGCCCGCCAACTCCTCACCGCCCAGGGCTACGACGACTTCCAGATCACCATCACCGGCGACACCGTCCGCGTTGTCATTCACGACGACGTCTCGATGACCCTCCTCGCCGGAATCTCCGGCCCGACCCGACGAGTGACTGGTGTTGCCACCGCCACGCTCGCCCAACAGCCATGACCACGGAGCCACGATGACCGCAGCGATCACCACCCCACCCCACCGACGAACAGCGCACGTCGCCAAGGGACTTGCGTCGCTCACCCAATGCATCGCCGTGATCGCCGGCATCCCGTATGCGCTCATCCGATTCGTCGGCAACCCCCTCCCGGCTCGGTGGCCGAGCGTCGCGGAGATGCGACTGGCGATCGAACTCCGAGATTTCTCCGATCGGCTCATCATCGGTGTGCTCGCCATCGCCGTGTGGGTCTGCTGGGCACTCACCGTCACTTCGACCGCAACACATCTCTTCGACCGGATCACGAACGTCGCACACCATCGCCCACGCTTCATCCCACCCGCGATCCACCGCCTCGTCGGACGATGGATCGGTACCGCCGGACTCATCGTCACGATGCTCGGCCGACCGGCAAGCGCAACGACACCTGACCGACCGCTCGTCACGGTGACCGCGCCGACGACCACAACAATGCCCGACTCCTCGGCCACGACCCGGAACACGACGGCGCCGATCGTCCCAACCTCGGCGACAATGCGACGGAGTTACACGATCAGCGGACGGGACTCGCTGTGGTCCATCGCCGAAGCAACCCTCGGCGACGGCGCGCGGTGGAAAGACATTCTCGCCGCGAACGCCGAGTTGATCACCGATCCTGACGTCCTCCCCGATGGGGCCACGATCACCATCCCGTCGGGCAGCGAGATTGTTCGATCTCACGAGGTCACCGTGCGACCGGGCGACAACATGTGGACGCTCACCGAGGACCACCTCGAACAGCACCTCGGACACAATCCCAGCAACGCCGAGATCATCCCGGCATGGCTCGACGTCATCGAGGCGAACACCGACACCATCCGCTCCGGCGACCCCGACCTGATCTACCCAGGAGAGGTCCTGCACCTACCCGCAGTCGAAGGCGAAGGCGAAGCTGACCCGCCATCGGATCCGCCGGTCGCCGCCGACCAGTCATACGAGGCCCCGCCTCCCGTCGACGTCACGACGTCGACAGCGCCCGTCTCAACGGTTCGGGTTCTGCCCACGACGACACCTGACGCCGTGCCCGCGCCAGCAACTGCAGAACAAGTGGACCGAGCCCCGTGGCTCCTCGGGCTCGGACTCGGCGGAGTCGGTGCAGCGGCACTCCTTGCCGCGCTTCACACC
>JANOHI010000260.1:0-7855 GCA_031406385.1 Acidimicrobiia bacterium | reverse complement strand
GTGGGGGCCGCCTGCCCATCGAACTGTGCGATTGCGACGCTGGCGAGGTCTTCATCGGCATGCGCGTCGAGCTCACCTTCCGACGCCTCTCCGTGCAGGACGGACTGCCCAACTACTTCTGGAAAGCGAGGCCGATTCGTGGCTAGTCACGGCATCAAGGATCGCATCGCCATCGTCGGCATGGGTTGCACGAACTTCATCGAACACTGGGACAAAGGGCTCGACGACCTCATCATCGAAGCCTCCAACGAGTGCTTCACTGCGGCCGGCATCGGCAAGGACGACGTCGATGCCTACTGGCTCGGAACGGCGCAGGGCGGCATGAGCGGCATCACCTTGGCTCGGCCGTTGCAGCTCACCGGCAAGCCGGTCACCCGTGTCGAGAACTACTGCGCCACGGGCAGCGAGGCGCTGCGCCAGGCCTGTTACGCGGTCGCCAGTGGCGCCTACGACGTCGCGATGGCCGTGGGCGTGGAGAAGACCAAGGACTCCGGGTTCCAGGGCCTCAACGCGGTTCCTGTGCCCAGCGACGGCACCGGCCGCACGCTCACCGCTGCGGCCATGTTCTCGATGGTGTCGCCTGCCTCCGCACGGCGATACCAGGTCGATCCGGCCATCATGCGCGACGCGATGGCCCACATCGCCTGGAAGAGCCATCGCAACGGAGCCCGCAACCCGCGGGCCCAGTTCCGCAAGGAGATCTCCAAGGAGACCATCCTCGCCTCACCGAAGGTGGCAGGCGATCTCGGGGTTTTCGATTGTGCCGGTGTGGCCGACGGAGCCGCCGCCGCGATCGTCTGCCGCGCCGAGGACGCCCATCGCTACACCGACACGCCGCTCTACGTGAAGGCACTGTCCTTCGTGGCCGGCAACGGCTCGGGGCTCACCGATCCGAACTACGACTACACCACCTTCCCCGAGATCACCACCTGCGCAGCCGACGCCTACGCCCAGGCCGGGGTCGTCGACCCGGCCAGCGAGATCTCGATGGCCGAGGTGCACGACTGCTTCACACCGACCGAGTTGGTGCTGATGGAGGACCTCGGGTTCTCGGCACGGGGCACTGCTTGGTCCGACGTGCTAGCCGGTCGCTTCGATCTCGACGGACCGCTGCCCATCAACCCGGACGGCGGGCTGAAGAGCTTCGGCCACCCGGTCGGCGCATCGGGCCTTCGGATGCTCTTTGAGATGTGGCTGCAGTTCCGAGGGGAGGCCGGTCCGCGTCAAATCGCCAATCCCCGCTTCGGACTCACGCACAACCTCGGCGGGCAGCCGGGCGAGTGCGTGAGCTTTGTCTCGGTTGTCGGCGCCGACCCCGAATGACTTCGGGGTCGGTCATGGTGCCCGATGATCTCCAGGCCTTCGCCGCCGAGGTCGAGTCGTTCTACGAGACCCACCGACCCCGCCGCACTGCGCAGCGCGTCGAGTGGGGCCTCGGGAGCGATGGCGTCGCACCGCCGATCGTCGCCGGCCGCGGGACGCCCGACGAGGAACGCGCTGAGATCGCCGAGTCCCGCGCCTGGCAGGCCGAGCTGTTCGACGCCGGACTGGCATGGCTCACCGGTCCGGTCGATCTCGGCGGTCGCGGCCTCACGGCCGAACACGAACGGATCCGCAACGAGATCGCCCAGAGGTTCGTCACGCCGGACGACACCTTGGTTCGCACCGGAAGCGCTGTCCTCGGACCGTCGCTCCTGCACTACGGCCAAGAAGCGGTCCGCACCGTCCACCTGCCGCGAATCCATCGCGGCGATGAACTGGTGTGCCAGCTTTTCAGCGAACCGGACGCCGGTTCGGACCTCGCCAATATCGCAGCGCTGGCCGATCGCGATGGAGACGACTGGATCATCGACGGCCAAAAGGTCTGGTCGTCGGGCGCGCATCACGCCGACACCGGTCTTTGCGTAGCCCGGACCAATCGCACCCTCGCCCGTCACGCGGGCCTTTCAACGTTCCTCATCGACATGCGGTCCCCCGGAGTCGACGTGCGGCCCATCCGGCAGATGACCAGCGGCTCAGAGTTCTGCGAAGTATTCCTCGATGGCGTTCGCGTCAGCGACGATCGGCGCGTTGGCGATGTAGACAAGGGATGGGCGGTTGTGATCGATGTACTGATGAACGAGCGCTCGACCATCGGGCGGTCATTGCTGCCTGACGAAGCGGTGTTCGAGCGCCTCCGTCAACTCGTGGTGCGCTTCGCCCCAGGGGACGCGATCGCGCGCGATCGCCTTGCCGATGTCCGCACGCGACTGACCACTACAAGCCTCTTCGTCGACCGGGTTCTCGCGGCGACGCCGCCGGGCGCCAGCCCCGGCCCCGAGCTGGCCCTGGCGAAGCTCGCCGTTACCGATGTCCTCGGCCGAATGGGCGCTCTTGCGAGCCACGTTCTCGGGCCGTCGGCCCAGGCCGACACCGGTGCGTGGGGCACGTTCTCCTGGTCCGAGCTGGTCCTTGGCGTCCCGGGTATGCGCATCGGGGGCGGCACCGACGAGGTGCTGAAGAACGGCATCGCTGAGCGGGTCCTGGGCCTCCCACGGGAGCCTTCGGCCGCGCGTTAGCGGGTCGCGTCCCGCACCGTGGTCCACGCAGCTGATCGGCGCTGTTCGCACGACAAGAGTGGAGACGTTGCGAATACAGTGGGTGAACAAGCGCTAGGTCGACAAGAGAGAACAGGGACCGATGACACGCACAGCGGAAGAGCAGTCGCCCGACGGGCGACCCGACGGGCGGCGCGACGAACTCCGGGCCATCGCGGTCGGTGTCTTTGCCCGCAAGGGCTACGCCAGCGCCACCGTGCGCGACATCGCGCTCGCTGCGGGGATTCTCTCCGGCAGCCTCTACCACCACTTCGACTCCAAGGACGCAATGCTCGAGGAGCATCTCCAGGAGATGTTCAGTGAACTGATCGCTGGGTATGAGGCAGTGGCAACTGCCGAACTCGACGCGGTCGAAGCGTTCCGGCGACTGATCATGTTCGGGTTCGTCTCCGTAGCGAAACGCCACGACGAATTCACTATCTTCCAGAACGACTTCGCCTACCTCGCCCAGATCCCCCGTTTCGCTTTCCTGCGAGAGTCCAGTATGGAGGTCGAGTCGGCATGGATCTCGGTCATCCAACGAGGGGTCGACGTGGGCGCGTTCCGCAGAGACCTCGATGTGCGACTCGTGTTCCGCACGACGATGGGCGCGTTACTCACTGCTGTGCGATGGTTCGATCCGAAGGGCCGGCTGGACCCGGAGGCAATGGGGGCAGCGCAGGCGGACTTCTTCCTCCAAGGACTGCAATCCCCACCCTCCGGGGTAGACCGATGACCGATGTAGGCGCTGACGCGCCGCCGGCCCGTGACGTTACCGTTGTCGAGGTCGGGCCGCGTGACGGCCTCCAGAACGAGGCGAGAGCGATCGGACCGGCCGAGAAGATCGAGTTCATCGAACGGTTGCTCGCCGCCGGCGTGTCCGCGCTGGAGCTGACGTCTTTCGTCCGCGCTGACCGGATCCCCCAGCTCGCCGACGCGGCCGAGGTCGCCGCACATTTTCCGCACCGTGCCGGAGTCCGGCTCATCGCGTTGACCCCGAACGAGAAGGGGCTCGATGCGGCGCTTCAGGCCGGAATCAACGAGGTCGCCATCTTCGCTGCCGCCAGCGACGAATTCAGCCGGCGGAACATCAACCAATCGGTGGCGGCAAGCCTCGAGATGTTCCGACCGGTAGCGGAGCGGGCCCTCGACGCCGCCCTTCACGTTCGAGGATACGTCTCGACTGTTCTCGGATGCCCCTATCAGGGTCGCGTGCCGTTGCGCGACGTCGTCGCGCTGACGGAATCGATGTTCGCCCTCGGCTGCGCCGAGGTCAGCCTGGGTGACACGATCGGGGTCGGCACGCCCGGAACCGTCCGCGCCCTCATCGCCGCGGTCAGCGGATCGTGCGATGTCCGCCGGCTTGCCTTTCACGGCCATGACACCTACGGGACGGGCCTCGCCAACGCCTTCGCTGCGTACGAGCAAGGGATTCGGACATTCGACACGTCGGCCGGTGGGCTCGGAGGGTGTCCCTACGCCGGCCCTGCGGTGCGCGGAAACCTCGCCACTGAAGACCTCGTCTACGCGTTTGAGGGGTCGGGGATCCGAACAGGCATCGATCTCGACCAGGTCGTAGCGGCATCCATGTGGGTCGCGCAGCATCTCGGCCATCCGCCATACTCAGCCGCAGCGTTAGCCCTTGCGCGTTGACTCGAGCCGTCGACGTGCGAGTCCGGCGCGTGGCCAGCTGCCTTCATCACCGTTCCCTTTGGAAAGCAGAAGCCGAACACGCTCACCGGAAGCGACAAACGGTCGTACAAGGCAGAGCTCCAGCATCGCCGGAACGGCCTGTGCCCGACGATCGTTGACACGGTGCGATCGGTCAGCGGTGACGCGAGGCGTGGGGCTCGCTCAGAAGTGGATGACCTTGAGGTCGAGCCACTCCTCGATGCCCGCAACACCGAGCTCGTGTCCGAGCCCACTCTGCTTCAGACCTCCGTACGGCGCGTCGGCATTGAAGGGAGCACCGTTCACGGTGATCGATCCCGCATCGAGCCGTCGGGCCACTTTCGCCGCTCGTGCCTGGTCGCTCGACCAGACCGAGGCGGCCAAACCGAAGTCGCTGTCATTGGCCACTGCTACGGCCTCGTTCTCGTCTTCTACCGTGATGATCGAAAGCACCGGCCCGAAGATCTCCTCACGCGCGATCACCATGGACGGGTTGACATCGGACCGTACGGTTTCCGCTCACCAAAGATGGCAAGCGTCGCAACAACAAGCGTGCCGTCAGTCGGTAAGCGCCATCAGTCTCGGCGTGGACGATGACTGAGGCAGCACCTACACAGCGCTCGTCACGTCAGCGCGTCCACATCGTGACGGGCCTCTCCTGCACGACGCCGTCGACCACGATCTCGTCGACCCGCTCGTTCCAGAAGCACAGGTGGTTCTCGATCTTGGGGATCTCGGGTATCGGCGCCGGGTAGCCCCAAACGATGTCTTCGATGACGCGCCCGTCGATGGTCGCCGCCCAGTAGACCGCCTCGCCCTTGTACGGGCAGGCCGTGCGCGTCGCGGTCGGGGTGAGTAGGTCCATGCGGACGTCGAGCTTCGGGATGTAGTACCGGACGGGCAGGCCGGACTCGAATAGCAGGCGCGGCCGTTGCGTGTCGGCCACGACGACGCCGCCGACCTTCACCTGGACGTGACGCGACGACGACATCACGTCGACGCGCTTGTACGGGTCACGGGCGTGCACGAAGACCTGGTCGTCCTCCTCGAACCACTCGTCGACACGGTTCCAGTAGAAGGCGACATAGCCAGTGATGTCGGGGCAGGACTCGAACACGGTCGGGTAGCCCCACACCGCGTTGGTCGAAGTGTGGTCGCCGACCACGATCGACCAGTAGGACGCGTCGCCTTTGCGAGGGCAGTGCGTGGTGTGGTCGGTGGCGACGAGGAGGTCCATGCGGACGTCGGTCTTCGGGAAGTAGTACACGGGCAGGTGAGAGCGTTCGAACAGGTACAGGCCTTCGGTCGTGTCGGCGATGACCTCGCCGGCGAAGCGCACGCGCAGTCGGCGCGGGCATGCCTCGGCGCGCACGTCGAACGGGGCAGTGGTCTGCGGGTTGTCGGGTTCGATTCGCATGTTCTCGAGATCGACGGCCATCGTGGCTCCTCAGGTTCGGGGTCGTCCGCGGATCGTGCGGACACGCTGCCTTCGGGCGACGATAGGACATCACCAGCCGCTGTGTGAATACCGGCTCATATGCAGTCATCTTTTGTCCGCAATGCGGTGCCCGGCGGCGTGGCGTGAGATCCGCAGAAGCCACACGAAGCCGCCACCGTGCGCAACGACGATGACCGACAACACCACCTGACCGGCCGGTGACGCGTGGTACGCCCGAGAGGCAGGTCGATCGTCACCAGGGGCGCCGAGGGGCACGGTCATGACGAACATGGCGCTGACGACCAGTACCTCGGCGAACGTTACGCGCCGAGGCGTTCGAGTGTTTGAGGGCTAAGCGCCGATCCAAAGATCGCCGGGATGCAAGAAAAACGCACCCAGAAAAATCGTCGCTCCGACGCATCAGGCGGAGCTCCGCTACTCGCCTGCGCCCACGGCGACCACCTCCGAACAGGGCCCAGGCATCCGACCCGTCCGGCGAGATCTGAGAATTCTGTGCACTTGGTGTGCACTTGGCATGCACTTGGCATGCACTTGGGGCCCGATCCGCATGTTCGGCCGACCAGGAAAATCCGCTCTGACCTGCGGAAATAGGTGTGGCCCTGAACAGCCGACGTTGGAACTCCTGCGAATCCGCCGACTGCGGGTTGTAAACTTGCGGACATGGCCGGTCGAGTTCTCCATGTCGAAGGCTACGAAGGCAAAGTCGTTGCCATCGACATGGCCACGGACCAGGTCGTCGCGGCGGCCGAAACCCCTGAGCAACTGTTCGAGATCATTCGGAAAGAGGCGATCGAAGACGCCATGATCCTTCGAGTTCCCGAAATCGACTCACCTCTCCGGGTCGGACTTGGCTGAGCTTCCGCAGGGCGGATGGGACTTCGAATACATAGAAATCGAACGGCCACGGCGGGGCCGATCGATCTTTCGGCCAGCGGTGCCTGTGCGGCTGAGCCCGGGCCAGCCGCTTCCGACCGCTGCGCTTGTCGACAGCGGGAGTGAGCACACTTTGGCGGCTCGATGGTTGATGAACGACTTCGCCGTCGACCAACGAGATCTCGATAGCTGACTCTTGGGATCGGTGGCCGAATCGTCGAAGCGCTTTTCGCTCCCGTAACGATCCGTCTCTACCGTGACCATTCAGGCGGAGAGTTCGTCGAATGGCAAACCGATGTGGGCTTCATCGAGCCGTGGGATGCGGACTTCTTTGTGATCCTGGGCCAAGTCGGCTTCTTTGACCAATTCACGGTCGCCATGAGCAGAACGTCACTGACCGTCCACATCGAGCCTCAAGATGCTTTACATAATCTAATTCGTCCCGACTGACGCCATCTCGGCAACATCCTGATTTTGACAGCGAAGCGAACCTGTGAGGGAGTGGGCGATACAGGACTCGAACCTGTGACCCCCGCCGTGTGAAGGCGGTGCTCTACCAACTGAGCCAATCGCCCGGGTCGCCCATCACGATAGCCGCACCAACGTCGCGAGCCGTCGAAAACTGATGCCAAACTGATGCCGTACGGGCCTCCCGAAGAGGCATCTCCACCAGAAGGAGCAACACATGGGAATCATGGACGACATGAAGGACAAGGCGGACGGCCTTGTCGACAAGGCCAAGGACGCAGCCGGAGGACTGAAGGACAAGGTCCCCGGCGGCGATAAGGCCGACGGTCTCATCGAGAAGGCCAAGGGCATGCTTGACAGAGATGGCGACGGAGACATCGACGTGCTCGAAAAGGCCAAGGGGGCCGCAGGCGGTCTCGTGGACAAGGCAAAGGGATTGCTCCACAAAGATTGATCCTCAGGTCCGCAAGCGGAAGCGGACCGTGGAACGGTGAACGATGGGCTGGCTTTGGCCGCCCCATCGGCGCGTCTTGGGCGGAACAGGCGCAGAAACTACCGCTTGACCTTGCGTGCTGCGCTTCGGGGCGCAGTCCTACGGACCGGGGCGCGGTTGGCCAGCTCACTCGGAGCAGAGACGCTCGGCGCGTCTCGAAGGTCCATGAACTGCTCGGTCACATACATCACGTCGCCGTCATAGGCGATGCCGATGCCGATCGAATCAAAGGTCGGATCGACAATGTTGCGGTAGTGGGCCGGACTGGCCACGAAGAGGTCGTGAAGCGCGGCAACGCGATTTCATCATGGCTTG
>JANOHI010000255.1:0-10348 GCA_031406385.1 Acidimicrobiia bacterium | reverse complement strand
ATCGTGGAGGGGCTGGGGCAGTTCCCCGTCGAGTTCGATGTGTTCGGTGCGAGCGAGAAGGATCTCGAACGCGCTCGTCATCTCCTGGCGGGCCAAGGCTGCTCCGAGGCAGAAGTGCGCCCCGAGACCGAACGCGATGTGCTGGTTGGCGTTCTCGCGCGTGATGTCGAACCGGTCGGGACCCGTGAAGACATCGGGATCGCGGTTGGCCGCGCCATAGCGGACCATCACCGATGAACCGCCTGGGATCTCCACGCCGGCGACCTGGGCCGGACAGGTAGACGTGCGCCACAGGCCTTGCACCGGGCTGTCGAAGCGCAGCGCTTCCTCGATGAAGTTCGCAAGCAGCTCTGGCCGGGACCGCAGGAGCGCCTGTTGGTCCGGGTGCGTCGCCAGCAGATGCATGGCGGTAGCCAACCCACCAGTGGTCGTCTCGAATCCGCCGGTGACGAGCTGATGCATGAGGTCCTGCAGCTCATTCATGGCGAACGGTTCGCTGTCGGCGTGGGCATGGACGATCAGCGAGATCAGATCGTCGCCCGGCTCGGCCCGTCGCCTTTCGCATTCCGCGGCGAGATAGTGCTGCGCTTCGAGCTCGACCTCCACTTCGGCCATGGCCTCTTCCAACGTCATGTGCGGTCGATTCGCAAGACAGAGCATCGCTTCGGCCCATCGGCGGAAGGTCTTGTACTGCGAACGATCGAGTCCCAACTGCTCGGCAATGAAGATCCCGGGGAGCGGAAGCGCCAGATCGGCGACGAACTCGCACCGACCGGTGTCGATGAACTGGTCGATCAGTTCATGGGTGATGCTCTCGATGGAGGGCACCATCGATCGCACGCGAGCCGGCGTGAAGACCCGGTTCAGCACTTTGCGATACCGCGTGTGAACTGGCGGGTCTGTTCGCTGCAGTGTGACGGCGCGACCCCATCCGCGCTCGGCCAATGCTCGAACGTAGGCGACGGCGACCGGGTTCACCCCGGCGGTCCGGCGGGCCGGAGCACTCGAGAACGTCATGGGGTCTGTGAGGGTCGCCCGGGCTTCCTCCATGCCGCCCACGACGTAGAGGTCGACATCCTCCTCATGCCATACCGGGCAGACACCGAGGCGCTGCGAGTAGTACCCGAACGGGTCGTCCTGGATGTCGAGGTCACTCAGCTTGGGCATGTCCGAACGGTAGCGAACTGGGTGTTACTGCGCATCATTCGGTGGTCATGAAGGGTCGGCCCGCTCCGGCCGTTCGTCGTCGGGTGGGATACCCAAGGGGGTATGACAGAATGCCTGTGTGGGAATCTCGTCCGTATCTACATCCAATGAAAAGGCAGGAAGCATGTATCGCAAATCTGTTCTTGTCCTCGCTGCTGCGTCGCTTGCCCTGCTCGGTGGGTGTAGCTCTGGGGGAGGGACATCTGCGGCCGATACCGTCGCCACGGCGGCGGAGAAGGTAGAACAAGCGACTGCCGACGTCACCGGAACCGTCGCGGAGAAACAGGCGGGGATCCGACTCGTCTCGGTCGAGTCGGCGAAGGACCTTCTGGCCGACACCACGGTCACCGTTCTCGACTTCCGCACGCCCGATGAGTACGCCGGCGGTCATTTGGAACGCTCGGCGATGATCGACTTCTACGAGCCCGACTTTCGGGCCAAACTGGCGGACCTGGACCGCGCGCAGAAATACCTGGTGTACTGCCGGTCGGGCAATCGGAGCGGGCAGGCGGCCTCGATGATGAAAGATCTGGGCTTCGCAGATGTGGCGGATCTTGACGGCGGCGTGATTGCCTGGGAAGCGGCCGGGGAGTCCCTCATCCAGTGAGTTCGCCGCTGGGAGCGCTGGTCACACCCGGCGACTCTGCATCAACGATCATCTGAACGCCGGAAGACCGGAATGGCTTCGCTGCCGTCAGGACGTTCGAACGCCACCACGACGGGCATCCCGCCGGTCAGTCGATCGGTATCGACGCCCATAAGCGCGCTGGCGATCCATGGCCCCTCCGTCAGCTCGACCGTGGCGACGATTCGCGGCTCGGGAGCGGGCCCGTCGAGCGACGGCTTGGCGTGCAAGGCGACCCACGACACGAGATGTCCGGTGCCGGCGGCCGGGGTCCATTCGAAGGCTTCGGAGAGGCAGTCAGTGCACATAGGGATCTCCGGCGCGCGGACGTGAGCACACGCAAGGCACTGGCGCAGCAGCAGCACGCCACGCGCCGTCCCGTCGAAGAACTCAGCCGAAGCCTCGTCTCGCACGACGGGGGAGAGCGGGTTGGTGGTCATGTCGGTCGGTGGGGACTCATGAGCAGAGTGGAGTGGTAGTCGAGAATGCCGCCGTTGCCGCTCGTGAGCACCACGTCGTGCTTGGCCACCTGACGCTCTCCGGCGGTGCCGCGGGCCTGGAGGATGCCTTCTGAGATGGGCGTCATGCCCCACATGTAATAGGCGGACAGCTCGCCACCGCCGGTGTTGGTGGGCAACGAGCCTCCGGGTCCCAGCGCTCCGGATTCGACGAAGGGTCCGCCCTCGCCCTTGGTGCAGAAGCCGTAGTCCTCCAGCGACACGATGACGGTGTAGGTGTAGCAGTCGTAGATCTGGCACACATCCACATCGTCGGGGGTGAGTCCCGCCATGGCGAATGCCCGGGCGCCCGATTCGACGGCACCTGACACCTCGCCGAATCGGCAGCCCCGCTCCTGCACCAATCCCGGATGAGCCTGACCGAACCCGTGGACGTAGACCGGGGGCTGCTGCAACGTTCGGGCGCGGTCAGCGGAGGTGACGATGACGGCCACCCCACCGTTGGACACCAAGCAGCAATCGAGCAATCGAAGCGGGTCGGCAATCCAGCGCGACGACTGGTGATCCTCGATCGTGATGGGTTCACGGAACTGGGCCATCGGGTTCATCGTGGCCCAGTTCCGCTGCTGCACGGCGACCGCTCCGAACTGCTCACTCGTCGTGCCGTAGGTGAGCATGTGCCGCCGGGCCGCCATGGCATAGCGGGGGTTGGCGCCCATATACCCGGAGGCCATCTGGATCGCCGGGAACCCCTTCAACTGGGGCCGCCGCGCCCCGTAGGCCGCACCGGCACCGACTCCTTCGCGCAGCGGGGCATCGGCAAAGACGCACGCCACGACGTCGGCCATGCCGGCATCGATGGCGAGGCCGGCGTATTGGATCATGGCCCCGGCTGACGAGCCGAAGGACTGGTACTCGGCGACGAGCTTGGCGTCGCGCAGACCCAGTCGCCTCTGCAATTGCAGGTTCAGGTCGCCCGGTGAGTTGATGAGGAGACCGTCGACGTCGTGCATCGTCAAGCCGGCGTCGGCCACTGCAAGCTGCACGGCGTCCTGGGCGAAGCCGGCCGCTGTTCTGCCGTAGACCCGACCCATCGGGGTGATCCCCAGACCGGCGATCGCGAAGTTGTTCGTCCGGCGGGCCATCGAACGATCACCGTACGACCTGTCGTGTGTGGGGGGCAACTCCAACGCGGGTAGGCGCTGCGTCGTCGTGGTTGCCCTCGCTCGCGTGACATCAGGTGACGTAGGGTGATGTCATGTCCCGTCGCTTGCAGATCACCCTCGACGATGAGTTGTACGAAGCGCTTCGAGCCGAAGCTCGCGTGACGGGAGCGTCCCTCGCTGAGCTGGTGCGCCGGGCGGTGAGCGATCGGCTCGGTGTGCAGAGCGTCGGTGACCGCCTGGCGATCTTGGACCGCACGATCGGTGCATGGAGCTCGAGTCGTGAAACAGGGCAGGAGTTCCAACGACAGCAGCGGCGGGGTCTGGCGGAGCGGCCCACTGCCGTGTCGTCGCGACCCGGCCGGCGCCGAGTGTCGTGAGCGAACCGGCGACGGGCGTACATCGCGTCGTTGTCGACACGAACGTCGTCGTCGATGTGCTGCGTGGGAACCTCAGAGCGGCACGGTCGCTTCGAGAGCGAATCGAGCACGGCCAAGCGCTACGGATGTCGGTGTTGACTCGGTACGAGCTCAGCGCTGGAGCCCGCCCGAAGGAGCTCAGCTCGCTGGTCGAGCATCTTGCCCTCTACGAACACATCGTCGTCGACACCAACGTTGCTGATCGCGCCGCCGAGTTCGGCCGGACCTACCGACGCTCCCACGCTGCCATCGACGCGATCGACTACCTCATCGCGGCCACTGCCGAGCTCCATGCCGACGAGCTTCTGACCCTGAACGTGAAGCACTTCCCGATGTTCCCCGGCCTGCGTCCGGCGTACCGAGCGACCACCTGATCGGGTTTTCGGCGAGGCGCCTAGTCGAAGCGGATGGGGAGCCGTTCGGGTCCCCAGATGCCGGCCGTGTTCGGCTTCCAGGTGATGTCACCGTCTCGGCGAAGGTTCGGCATCCGTTCGGCGAGGATGGGCAGTGCTTCCTGAAGTTCCGCCCGTGCCAGCGACGCTCCGAGGCAGTAGTGGATCCCCGTGCCGAACGACATCTGCTGACCGATTCCGGGACGGGTGATGTCAAAAGTGGCCGGAGCCTCGAACACGGCAGAGTCGAAGTTCGCGGCGACCAAGGAAACAAACATCAGTGAACCCTTCGGGAAGAACACATCGTTGAACTCGACATCTTCAGACGCGAAGCGCCCGGTGCCTCGAACCGCACCGAGGTAGCGCATGGTCTCTTCGACCGCGGTCGAGGCAAGCGCCGGGTTCTCCCGAAGCAGTTTCCACTGCTCCGGATACTCAGTGAACAGAGCAATCGCGCAGGCGAGCTGATTGCGGGTCGTGTCGGTCCCGGCGACGATCACCGCTTCCACCATGACGAGCAACTCCTCGGCCGAAAGGCGGTCGCCGGCTTCTTCGGCGGCGATGAGATCGGTAAGGAGGTCGTCTGCTGGCTTGGCCCTTCGGTCGTTGATGAGCTCGATGACGTAGGCATCCAGTTCGACGCGGGCCTTCGCCATGATCGGCAGGTCCTCGCGGAGGTTGTTGTTGAAGATCAGCAACAGGTCGCTCGCCCATCGGCTGAAGAGCCGCCAGTCTTCTTTCGGCGCACCGAGAAGCTCACAGATGATCGGAATGGGGTACGGCTCGCAGATGTCGTGCACGAACTCGGTGGAGCCGCGTTCGACGACGTCGTCGACCAAGCCGTTGATGACCTGTCGCATGAACGGCCGCAGACGATCGGCGGAGCGAGGGGAGAACGCGGGCGCTACGAGTCGGCGCAGACGGGTGTGTTCCTCGCCCTCGGCCGTAAGGATCGACGTTCGGCGATCCTTCATCTCGTTTTCCATGCCGTTGAGTTGGGCGATCAGCTTGGCCAGTTGGTGCCAGCGACGGTCGCGCAACAGCAGAGCCACATCCTCGTATCGCGTGACCAGATAGCCGAGGGGGGTCTTCGCCAACCAGTGCTTGTTCTGCGCGTCGAGGATCATTTCCTCCCGTTCTTCGCGGCTTGTCGCCGCCATGAGGTCGAGGAGGGGAAGGTCCAGTTCACTCACGGGCGTTGCCATGTGACGACGATACCGACCGGATCGTCGTTCGTCCCACTACGCCCCGGCTCGTTCGTCGGAGATCCCCGAGCGGTTGGAATGCCCGAGCGATGAGTTGCCGCGCCGCGCAAGGTGAGATCCGCCGCTGATCGGGCTCCGCCCGATCAGCGGGCTATGGCGGCCCGGACCCGTCTATTGTCCCTCCAACGCGGTCGAATCGATCGGCCCGAGGTCACGGCGACGGAGGTGGGTCACGTGTCTGACCAAAGGATGCGCAGTGACCTTCCGTGCCGAGGAGCATCGCGTCGGGACCGTGTGGTGCCCGCTGCCGTTGGTATTGCGCTGATGACGGTGTGGCTACTCGTGAGTGTGGCGACGGCCGCGACCGCGGTGGGCAAGGTCGCGAAGACGGCGAAACCGCAGCCGAAGGTCGCAGCGCGTCGTGACGGCTTCATTCCCAACGGGCGCTGTACCAAGGTCGGCGTACACCAGCCGAATTCGACCTACGACTGCGTACGTGTTGGCGGCCAGTTGTTCTGGCGGTCGCTCGGAACGGTCAACAACCCGGTTCCGGTCGGCCAAAGCACGAACTTCGCGATGACTCAGACCGTTGCGACTTCTCGCGACGGGTCGACCTCAGCGGATATCGGCTTGTCGTTCATGTTGCGGGTGAGTGGCGAGCTTTTCGTCGCCCCTCCCGACAGGTTCGTTCCTGACCCGACGCGCACGCCGATTCCGACGGACCATGTTGTCGCAGTCCTGCCGCTTTCGTTCATCAGCTTCAGCGGATACGCCGGGAACATGGCTGAGGCGAAGGTCGACATCGACATCATCGACTCGAGCGGCACCGCTTACTCCGTCCTTGGCGACCGGGCGTGCGAGCGCTACGGCGACACCCGCCTTCTCGAGCTGCTGCCCTCGACGAGGATGGGCCCGACACTGGGAAAGGCCATGGTCGGGAATCTGTGTGCGGTCGTCCCGGTGTCCGTGATGTCGGATCGCTCTACCGTCGTGCGGTTCAGCGAGGCCCGTGATCATCGACTCGAGATCCTTCTGCGCAAGAAGATCACGGCAGCGCAGGCCGAGGCCATTCTGACGCAACAGGGCGAAACGGCGCTATACGTTCGTGCCTTCAGTGTTTGATCGCCGATAGCGACCGCATCCCCGGTCGCTTACGCGGTGCGCGCCTTGGCGGTGGTCCGGCGGTTACGAGCGTCGTCCCAGCTGATCGGCTTGGGAAACATCGAGCGGGCGATGACCGGCGCCTTGAACGGGCGCCAGTCGTCGATGGGCTGCGCGAGGCGGTCGGAGATGGCGTAGTGCACCGCCGGGTTGAAACCGAGGCCGGAGTGGCTGCCCCGCACTTCGATGTTCTCGTGGTACTCGGAGACCGTGTCGATGCAGGCGTGCCAGCGAACCACACCGTCGGTACGTGAATAGATGGCGGTAGAGGGAACCGAGAGGGGCGGTTTGTCTGCTTCGTCCATGGCGAGGCGCAGGACTTCGTCGCTCCAGGTCGGGGAGAGGCGGTCGACGAGTGCGGAGATCGACGAGCGATCGACAAGGGTGAGTCGGAACGGGCTGCCGAGGGTGATGACCTGGCGGACGGCTCCAGGGTTGTCGCGCGCCAACTCGCGCGCGTAGATCCCGCCGAGGCTCCAGCCGACGATGCTGACCGGTTTGTTGTGGCGCTCGTGAAGCTGGGCGAGTCGATCGTGGATGCCGTCGAAGATGCGGTCGGTGGGCCCGATGTTGACCCCGAGGTTCCATCCGTGGGCCCAGTAGCCCTGCGAACGGATCGTCCAGCGGAGGGCAACGGTCGAACTATCACCGGCGGTGAAACCGGGAAGAACGAGGACGGGATGGTTGTCACCACGTCCGAGGAGACGCAGGATCGGCGACGACGCAGCAAAGGCTCCGGCTTCGAAAATGGCGCGACTCTCGGCCAGCCTCAGCAGGCAATGGGGCGCGGTCGTGAGGCGATGCTCGGCCTGCTCGGCCAGGTCTTCGGTAACGGTTGAACTGCGCGAATTCTGCGGCACACAACAACCGTAGAGCGCAACCCCATCAAAAGGGAATCAACGGGCCGATCGGACGTCGGAATAGGGCGAAAGTCCCCCGGCCGGGCATCGTGATTGCGCTCCATACCTCGGTCACTCAGCGTTGCCCGGACAAAGGTTCGTGTCGGATGGGGCGTCACTGCACCCGCACCCGTTCTGCGCGACCGCTTCGGTACGATGGAGCACTATGCAACCGTTCCGTCGTGTGTGCGTGGTTCCCCTGGCGATGCTCACTGTGCTGGCGGCTGGTTGTTCCTCGGGCGGCGGCGTTGCGAGTGGACCGCAGAGCAGCCGAGTCCCGGTCGCCATTGCTGGACCGGAGAGCAGCCGAGTATCCGTCACCAGCGTCAGGTCGAAACTCGACGGTGTGCGGTTCGACGTCCGCCGTGATCCTGGTTGAGGCTGCTGCACTACGTGGGTCGTGTACCTGCGTTCGCATGGCGCCACCGTCGACGTGACCGACGATGCAGATCGCGCGTCGTTTCGCGCGGTCAGAGGCATCCCCGAGGAGGTTGCGTCGTGCCACACGGCCGAGGTCGACGGCTATCTGATCGAAGGACACGTTCCCGTCGAGGCGATCGAGCGGCTGCTCGCGGAGCGACCCGATGCGGTTGGGTTGGCGCTTCCAGGGATGCCGGCCGACTCGCCCGGGATGGGCGGGGACGAGACCACCTGGGCTGCGCAGCCCGTCATGTTGGTCGGCACCGGTGGGGTCTTGACGGCATGGGATTTCTGACGCCTGCGTGAACTCACCGGAGAGGAACGTTCCGTCGACAAACGTCCGGCCGGTGAGTTGGTTGTCGATCTCGTCGACGGAGATGTCGACACCGGTACGCTGAAGGTATGGCCGCTGCCGTGGTGTCCGGACGAGCGATGGGCGACGCGTCCACTCCGGCAACACCGACTCCGTCGAAGCCGCGGTGGCGCGGGGTGCTTCACTCGTGGGCGGCGGTCGTCGCTGGGCTTGCCGGTTTTCCGCTTGTCGTGATGGCCTGGGTCCATCGTGGACTCGGGGCCGGAATCGGAACGGGGGTATACGCATGCACGGTGGTGGGGTTGTTCGCCATCAGTGCCACCTATCACCGCGGCAACTGGAGCCCGGCCGGTCGGGCGCGAATGCGCCGACTCGACCATTCCATGATCTTCGTCTTCATCGCCGGGACCTTCACCGCCATGTCGGTCCTCGCGCTGTCGCCCTCAGTCGCCCGCAACATCCTCGTCGTCGTCTGGGTCGGAGCGCTTGTGGGTCTGCTGCTGTCCCTGGAAGTTGTTCCTGCCCCCCGCTGGCTGAACGTCGTGGCCTATCTCTTGCTCGGCTGGGCCGGGGTCTTCGTCGTTCCCGATCTGACCCGCCAGGTTGGTATCGCCGCGCTGGTTCTGACCGCCGTCGGTGGAGCCTTCTACTCGCTCGGCGCCGTTGCGTATGGCACTCGTCGACCTCGGCTCTCACCGACCGTCTTCGGCTATCACGAGGTCTTCCATCTCTGCACGATCATCGCGGCCATCTGTCACTACATCGCGATCTGGCTGGCGATCTACAGCTGAGACTGGCGTCTCATGAAGAACCAGACCTCGGTGGCGCGGCCGAACCAACCGATCAGTCCGTGGGTCAGATGACCGCCGGGAACCCTTGCGTGTCCATCAGATTCAGGATCAAGCGGGCACGGGCGAGCGCCCCGTCGATCTCGGCGGCGTCGAGGTAGGGCGCGAGTCGCTCCCGGAACGCTGCCTCGTTGCCGACCATGGCCCGCAATCGGTCTGCCATCTCCGCGCTCATGGCCGGCGGGAGCTTCCGCTGCCAAGCTTCCAGCTGTATCCGACTGCCGTCTTTGCGATACTGCCTGCCGTCGTTTGGGTTGGATGGGTTGGTCCCAGGGACGTCAGGCTGCCCGAAACGCCGCTCCGTGGCCGGGAACGACAGGTCGTGGTCGATCGCCGTCGGCCGACCGTCCGCGCCGATGAGCACGTTGCCGGCGTTGCGGTCCTGGTTGGCGATCACGTAGTCGAAGACATCGAGGTCGCGCATCGGCGCGCTGGCAAGGAACGCGTCGATCTGGTCCTTCGTCCGGCCGGCTCCCAGTGCCGTCCCTTCGGCGTACGCCTGCAGGCTGCCCGGTTCGCCGTTGTACGTCACCGAAGCGACGTCGGGCGTGCGGACACCGAGCGCGTCGGCGATCACCGCGGCCGCGCCGTTGCGCCGGTAGAACTCGCCTTCCACGATCGAGCTCTCCTGGCCCTGTGCGCCACCCCGGTAGCCGTGGGGCTGCTCGGCGCTCGCCGGCTTGAAGATGAACTGCCTTCCGTCGGGTAGCTGGAGGATGAGCATCTGCCTCGCCCCGCCGGCCCTCGGCATGGTGCGGATGTGCACATGGGCGAAGTCGGCGCGGCTCAACTCCCCGCTTGGCATTCCGCTCCCCAGCGCGCTTGTACCCGGGAGCGCACGCGGCTGGGTGGTGGCACCAGGGGCGGGCGCGGCTGTGGCGGTTCCAACGGTGCCGGGTCCGGCAGTTCCAACGGTGCCGGGTAAGGCTGTTTCATCGGCGCCGGTGCCGGTGCCGGGTCCGGCTGTTTCAACGGTGCCGGTGCCCGCCGTGCCGGGTCCGCCCGTGCCGGGTCCGTCCGTTCCGGGTCCGTCCGTTCCGGCTCCGCCAGGAGCGCCCTCCGTTGCTTTGGTCAGTGGTTGGTGCCGGTCGCTGGACCCTTTGGTGCGCGTCGGCCCAGTGACCGGTGTATCGGCCCAGACGCCCTGTGGCGATGTCAACGGCACGAACGCGACGAGCGGTTCCTTGTTCAAGTGCTGAGCGCGGATACTGGCGTCGATCGTTGGGTCGAAAGATTCCG
>JANOHI010000247.1:0-11870 GCA_031406385.1 Acidimicrobiia bacterium | reverse complement strand
GGAGCGCGGTGCGGCTGCGCCCTGGCTGGTCTTTGTTGCATCGTCGCGTGCTGCAGGGGCTGGAACGCCGCTGGTTTTCGCTGTGTGAGACACCGGACCTTGACCTGGTGCCGGAACGCTTTCCAACGGTGCGCACGGTGCATTTCTTTGCTGGTCTCGAGCTCAGTGTGTTGCACCTAGGGCTTTGGACTTCGGCGCGGCGGCCTTTGGCATAGGTCTTGGTTCGTTCGTCGCAGCGCAGACGGGTGACTGCGACGGTGTGGATCGCGGCGTTCAGTCGTCGGTCTCCGAAGCGGTTGAGGCGGTGTCGGGTCGTGAGCCCCGATGATGCTGGGATGGGCGCTGTCCCGGCGAGCATTGCGAACGCGGCCTCGTTACGTACACGGCCGGGTTGGCCCCACGAACACAACAGTGTCGCGGCGATGATCGGCCCGACACCGACGATTTTCAACAGTTCTGGCTTCACGTTCTCGACCTGCTCGCCGATCATGGTCTTGTATCCGTCAGCTTCGGCGCGCAGCGCCGTGATCCGTCGCGCGAGAGCGGTCATCACACCGCCGTACGCGGTCGTGTGGGCGTCTGCGAAGACCCACTCGGGACTGGTGCAGGCAACGATGATCGGATGAGTCTTGAGGCCGCGGAGCCGGCCGGCGATGAGCTCGGGCGCGGTCGTGATTAAGGCGTGGAGTTGCCGTTCAGCGTCGGTTGCGGCGTTGACTGCGGAGTTGCGTGCGGTCATCAACGCGGCCAGGAAGTCCTTACTGCCAGGCGTTTTCGGTTCCGGGAGTCGTGCGGCGGCGAGTGCTTCGCGTGCGGCGCGGACGGCGTCGAGGTCATCGTTTTTCGCGCCCATGTGACGGCGTGGACGTTTCGGTCGTTCGATCTCGACCACGTGCGCGTCACGGTCGTGGAGCCATGCGAACAGACTGCGACCCCAGCTACCGCAGCCCTCGACAGCCCAACACCATCGGGCCTGGACGACCTCGGTCAGGGTGTCGATCGACGAGAGTGCCTCAAGGAACCCGGCCGGGTTGGCAGTGACGGTGATCGTGTGGACGTGGGCGCCGGTCGCTGCGACCAGCACTGCGAACGTGTGGGTGTCGCGGTGCGTGTCGACACCGATGACAACATCGAAGTGTTCTGCCAAACTGCTCATACGTTCCTCTTCTCGAAATGGGGGAATGACGTGATCCGTCCGGGACGACAGCAGCGGCAACACTGTGATGGGACACACCCGAGAACCACTCTCGGATGGTCAAGCTCCTATAAAGCCAACGCTGTCCGACCGGACGGGTTCGACGCTCGAACGTTCGACAAGTCCCAATCAAGGCACCGAGGGCCAGGAGGTGTATCCGGGTCACAACGACGAGCGTCAAACCGATCCGATCACGGCCAAGAACACCGCACGGCGATACTCACAGAGGCGGCGTGAGCCGGACCCTTTGGCGGAGGCGGGGCCGGTCACGTTGGCGGCGTCGAACCGAGCCAACTTCCGGTCGCTCGGCCGCAGTGGTGAAACCGCGGCGAGGACTTCTCGCAACGTCGGGCGATGACCAATACTGAACTCGTGTCCTTGGCGTCGACCGCAAACGCCCGTCGACCCGGGTTGCTCGTTGCCGCGATCCTTGCGACCTTTCTCGGAGCCTCTCTCGGGTTCGCGGTGCAGCCGATCGTGTCGCGCCAACTCCTTCCACGCCTCGGCGGGAGCGCGTCGGTCTGGAATACCACGCTCGTGTTCTTTCAGGCCGTTCTCCTCGGCGGCTACCTCCTCACCCACCTCACGTCGACACGGCTTTCGCCTCGGGTGCAGGCGGCGACACACCTGGCACTGCTGATCGGCGCAATCATCCTTCTCCCGGTGGCCCTCCCCACTTCGTGGCAAGCCCCGAGCGAAGGCAACCCGGTGTGGTGGCAGCTCGGAGTCCTCACCGCCACCGTTGGCCTGCCATATCTGGCCGTGGCTACGACAAGTCCGCTCGTGCAGCGATGGTTCAGCCTCGGGCGTAGTGCCGACGCAGGTGACCCATACTTCCTCTACGCAGTCTCCAACGTCGGCAGCTTCGCCGGCCTGCTCGCGGTGCCCCTCGTCTTGGATCGGACGATGCCGATCACCACGCAGGCGCGTTGGTGGACTGCTGCGTATCTTGCGTTCGTCCTGAGCTGCGTTGCTGTCGCCTGGCTCGTGAAACCGACGCGCACCCCGAGAACTGACGCCGATTCGTCGACGGTGGGCAGCAAGGCACCGGCCGACGTGGCCACGGTGGACACCGAGGCAACAGCCGACGAGCCGACGGTGGACACCGAGGCACCGACCGACGAGCCCACGCCCGAGCCCACGCCCGAGCCCGAGCCCACGCCGACGCCCGGGCCGATGCCGGCGCTGCGATGGTTGAGGGTTCGATGGATCGTGCTGGCGTTCGTGCCATCGAGCCTGATCATGGGCGTCACCACGCACATCACCACCGATGTCGCATCCGTGCCGCTGTTGTGGGTCGTGCCCCTTGGTCTGTACCTCCTCACGCATGTGGTCGCCTTCGCCCGGCGACAGTTGCCCGAGCGCGTTCGCGTTGCGTACGCCGCGCTGGCGGTCGGCGCCGCGCTCACTGAGAATTTCGTCGACTACACGATCTTTCCATACGACCTCGTGCCCCACCTCGCCGCACTGTTCTTTGTCGGCCTCGCCTGTCACGGCCGCCTTGCCGACACCCGCCCGCCCGCGAATCGCCTCACTGCGTTCTACCTGGCGATCTCCATCGGCGGTCTGCTCGGCGGCATGTTCAATGCGATCGTCGCGCCAATCATCTTCTCGACGATCATTGAGTATCCGCTCGTCCTGAGTGTTGCGCTCCTCGTGATTGGTGGGATTGGTCGGTCCGGCGGTTCGCTCGTGTGGCGACGCGTCGATCTCGTTGCGTTGAGTGCGTCGGTTCCGCTGGCGTTCGTGACGGTGAAGGCGGCACGGTCGCTTTCCGATCGTCCGGTCGTTTTGGTGTGTCTTGTCGCCGGCGCGGCGACCGCGGCGCTTCTCGCGCGACAGGGTCTCGTGGCCACAGTGATCGTCGGAACGATCGCGGTGCTTGCGATGCGTGACACAACGAGTTCTTCCATTCGCAACGTGCGCGGGTTCTACGGAGCGATCCGGGTCGAGGAGGACGGCACGTTCCGCCAACTCGTGCACGGCACAACAATTCACGGCTACCAGTTCCTCGATCCGGAGAAACGCACGAAGCCGACGAGTTACTACGCCGAACCGGGACCGCTCGGACAACTCATGAGCACTCGGATCAGAGAGCGTGGTGGGGGTCGGCCAGGTCGGCGTCATCGGCCTCGGCGTTGGAACGGTTGCTGCATACGGGCGCGCCGGAGACTCCGTCACGTACTACGAGATCGATCCGCTCATCGTCGAACTTGCCGAGGATCCGACGATGTTCACGTACCTCACCGACAGCAAGGCAACGATCTCGGTGGTCGTCGGCGATGGACGTCGACGCATCGGACATTCGACGGCGCGCTACGACGAGATCGTTCTCGATGCGTTCAGCTCCGACTCGATCCCCGTCCATCTGCTGACGCTCGAAGCGTTCGAAACCTACCGCGCACGACTTGGCGTCCATGGGGTGCTCGCCGTTCACGTCTCGAATCGTTACCTCGACCTCGAACCAGTCGTCGCCGCGATTGCCGACCGTTTGGGGATGGCCGTGGTGACCGGCAACTTCGTGGCCGATGAAGGGCAGGAAGCAGAAGGTGCCACCGGTGCGGACTGGCTGCTGCTCGCCGAGAGGCCGAGCACGCTGGATCCGTATCGAGACGGGATCTGGCGCGAATCCCGACGTGTCGCATCGGTGCGGGCGTGGACCGATGACCGCTCCGACCTTCTCGACGTGCTGCACACCTAGGGCACTGAGTCGGAAGTTTCTGTGACATCGATCCTTCGGACAACGCAGGACGTACAACGAATCAGAACAATTCGATGTCACAGGAACTTCTGCGAAGATCCTTAGGGCACTGATCCGCCGTTCCCGGTACGTCGATCCTTCGGACGGCGCACGAAGTCACGAAGCACAGCGGATCAAAGCAATTCGGTGTCAGAAGAACGGACGCGGGCCTGCACTCCGAGGCGGCGCGCCGGGCCGGTAGCGTTGGCTTGCATCGAACCCGAGCCGAACTTCCGGTCGACCGGCCGCGGCCATGGCCTGGACACGGTCGACAAGGGGCCGGCGCGATCCGAGCGGCGACCGGACGCGTTGCTCGGAGCGGTGCTGCTGGGTGTCGCCGTCACCTGCGTGGTGTCGATGCGCAACACGATCGTCGCCTTCGACGACTGGAATTTCGTGCTCGATCGGCGCGGGGCCGGGCCGTCGCTCATCCCTGGTGCGCTGGACCAGTGGTTCCAACCGCACAACGGACACCCGGTGATGGTGCTCGTCGGGATCTACCGTGCCGCCGGTGCTCTCGTGTCGTACAACTACCCGACGATGGTCGGGTTCGCCGCGCTCGTGCATGCCGCGCTGGCGGCTTCGGTCTACGTGTACTCCCGGCGGCGGGTCGGACCGTGGGGCGCGCTGGTGCCAGCACTGCTGATCGCCGTGCTCGGGCGAGGCGCGTCGGTCGTTCTTTCACCGATCGTGATGGCCTTCACCCTCGCTCTACTCGCCGGGGTGCTGGCCATGAACGTGGTCGACGGAGAGGGCGGTCGCCGCCCGATCATCACTGCGTTCCTCGGACTGTTCGCCATCTCCTCCTCGGGACTTGGCGTGGCCCGCGTGCTGACCATTTCCGCGGACCGCCTGGCGCGGGCTCGTTCGTGGCGGTCGTTCGCGGTGTGGTCAGCAGCGACCGCGGCGCCACTGGCGGCCTTCGCTCTTTGGTATGTGAACGTACGAGACGACACGCGGCGCACGACCGAGTTCGCCGGCAGCGCCAGGTTCGCTCTCCGCCTCCTCGCCAACGGTATCGCTGCGTTGTTCGGCGTCGGACCCGGCCGGGCACCGATCACAGCCGCTGCGCTGGCCGTGCTGCTCGGCGTGATCGTCGTGTTGCGACGCCATAGCGTCGACTGGTATCGCCTCGGGGCCCTGGCGGTCGGGTTGGGCATCGATCTTGCACTGGTGTCGTGGGCCCGCGCCGGCAACGCCTTGCCGGCGAGCGGTCGCTATCTCTACGTGGTCGGCGTGCAGGTTGCACTCATTGGCGTCGAGGCTGCCCGGGGATTGACGATCTCCACGGAGCGTTGGAAGCGCGCCTTCGCCGTCACTTCTGTCGTGATCGTGGGGGCCGCCGCTATCGCCGGCTCGGGTTCGTTCCGCACCGTTGCCACGGAGTTCAGCCGCGACAACCGGCGAACGCAGGTCGCACTCGCCGCATTCCTACGTGCACAGATGAATGGGGCCGCCTTCGCCGACGACTTCCAACCGGACCCCGAGTTCGCCCCGCAGGTCACCGCCGCCAGGTTCGTCGGCCTGATCGCCGACGGGACCAATCCCCTCCGGGGTCGCGGGCCGAGACCGCGCACCGAGGACGAGCGCAAGCTGGCCGACTTCTTCGACGGTCAGAGCCTGGTCCGGCTGGTCCCGTCGGAGGAGGCAGCCACCGCAGCAGAGTCGGCCTTCGACTTCTCCTCGAGTGCGCTCGTCGAGGCCGACTCGAACAACATCCTGAGCGAGACGAAAGGCCGGTGCACCACGCTTCGATCGATCGGTGTCGGCGCGTTCGCCGACCTGCAAGTTCCGTTGGCGGGCGAAACGTGGCGCATCTCGTCGACCGGCTCCACGCCGCTGCAGACCCGGCGGCGGGCGGAGGGGTTTTCGGGGCGCAACGTCGCCACGGTCACACCGCGGAAGGACGCGATGATCACCGTCGTGGCGTCCGACGAGCGGCCGGCGCGTCCGTGGGTGATCCGGATCGAACCGTCGGCGGACGCCATAGTCTGCATCAGCACCACCTGACTGTTCGCAGGGACCCGCCCGCGCCAAGACAACCCACCGACTCTGAGTCCGCCCTGAGCCCGGAGTTTGCCCGCCATTGGCGAAGTGTTGACCGTTCGGCCGAGCCCGGCACCCGGGGATCCGGTAGCTTCACCGCCACCAGCGAGTTTTCACTGCGACCACCGGTTGGAAGGCAAGCCATGACAGCTGTCAGTGCGGCACGAGTCGAGCCCCGGAGAGCCGCCCTGTTCGACGCTCTTACCCACGCGTGGGCGAACGTTCGGTCCGTCGAAGCCGACGGCCGATGGTCAACGGTCCCGCCGATATTCTTCCGCGACGTCTCGACCGCCGACCTCGCCGAACGGGAACCAGACACCCTCTGCGCCGCCCTCGCCGATCACTGGCTGTTGACGACGCGGCGCGGCCCGGGCGAAACGACCGTGCGCGCATCGGCGACCCATCTCCACATCGTCACCGACGACGCTCCCTTCCTCGTCGACTCGGTATCGATCGCCGTACGTCGGACCGGCGCCGAAATCGGGCTGCTCATCCACCCGATCCTCCACGTCCGCCGAGACGCCCAGGGTGTGCTGGTCGAGGCGCGGCCCCCGTCGGCCAGCTCGCCCGACAGCGCCGGGGGATTCGTTGCCGAGTCCCACATGATCATCGAGATCGAGTCGACGGCGCCCGACTCGTCACCGGGGGCGATCGAGGCCCGCGTCCTCGCCGCCCTGGCGAACGTCCGCGCTGCTGTCACCGACTGGCAACTCCTGCGCGAACGTGCCGACGAGGTGGCTCGCGACGTGGAGCACCAACCGATCGAGTCCGCCGAGTCCATCGATCGACAAGAGGCCGGAGCTCTGCTCCGATGGATCGGCGACAACAACTTCACCCTCGTCGGCGCTGCGGACTTCCTCTACACCGAAGGGAAACTTCGCCAAGTGCCCGGATCGGGTCTCGGGGTCATGCGTGATGCGATGCGCTTCGACTACGCCGCCTCCGATGAGTGGCGCGCTTCCGACGTGCTGCTCATCACCAAGACCGAGACGGAGAGTGTTGTCCACCGGTCTGGGCCCTACGACGTCATCGGCGCGAAATCCTTCGGCACCGACGGACACATCATCGGCGAACGCCGCATCATCGGGTTCTTCACCAGCGAGGCGTACTACTCGAACCCGACCACGATTCCGGTCCTGCGTCGCAAGGTCGAGGCGATCCTGGGGCGATCCGGATTCAACCCCAAGGGCCACGCCATCAAGGAGCTGAAGACCGTCCTCGACGGTCATCCGCGCGACGAGCTGTTCGCCGCCCCGGTCGACCAGCTCTTCGATACGGCCATGGGAGTGGTGCAACTCCAAGGTCGCCGCCGGGTTCGCCTGTTCCTGCGACGCGACGTGCACCGGCGGGTCTGGACTTCGATCGTCTACCTGCCCCGGGACCGCTACAACACCGACGTCCGACGCCGGATCGAGGCGACTCTCAGCTCGACGCTGAAGGGGAGTCGCAGCGAGTTCTCGGTGACCCTCACCGAGTCGCCGCTCGCCCGTCTGTACTTCGCCATCCATCTCGATCCGGACATGAGCTTCGCGGACATCGATGAACACGCCCTCGAGTCGGCACTTTCTCAAGACACCCGCTCGTGGGAGGACGCCCTTCGTGACGCGTTCGGCTCCGTCGACGATGGCCACAACCTCTTCGAGCGGTTCGCCCTGGCATTCCCCCCGGAGTACACCGCCGTCGTCACTCCGGCAACGGCCGTCATCGATGCGCTGCGGATCGCGAACGTGCAGACGACAGCCACCCCGCAACTCGTTCTCGAAGGGGCACCGGGCCGCACCGAGGATCTCCGCCTGAAGATCTATGTGCCCCGCGAGCAGCTCGATCTCGCCGACCTCCTGCCGATGCTCACCAACCTCGGCTACCGGGTGTCGGATGAACGCGCCACACGCATCGACGCCGCCCCGATGGCCGTCTGGATGCACGACCTCGGAGTGAGCGTCGCCGGAAACACGACACCGGCGTCGGGCGACGACAGCGGCGCGACGAGGCTCAATGACGCCTTCGCTGCGCTGGTCGATGCCCGCACGACCGACGACGCTCTGAACCGTCTCATCGCCATGACCCGATTGACGTGGCGAGACATCCAGGTGCTGCGCGCCTACACCGCCTATCTGCGCCAGATCGGCTTCGGACTCAGCCAGGGCTACATCGAGACGACGCTCGTGGAGAACCCCACGATCGCCGGAGGTCTCGTCTCCCTCTTCCACGTCACGTTCGACCCCGACCCCGACCACGGGCCCACCACCGCCGACATCGCCGCCAGGATCCGTGCCGGGATCCTCGACGAGTTGAACAGCGTCCCGTCGCTGGACCAGGACCGCATCGTGCGTGCCCTCCTCGGCCTCGTCGAAGCCACCGTCCGCACGAACTGGTACCAACGAGACGAACATGGCGCACCCCGAGCGGCACTCGGACTCAAGCTCCTGACCGAGAAGATCGCCGACGCACCGCTCCCCCGACCGAAGTACGAGATCTTCGTCCACTCACCGACCACCGAGGGCGTGCACCTGCGCATGGGCGCCGTTTCGCGCGGCGGGATCCGGTGGTCGGAACGCCCGGAGGACTTCCGCACCGAGGTACTCGGCCTCATGAAGGCCCAGGCCGTCAAGAACGCGGTGATCGTTCCCGCCGGTGCCAAAGGCGGGTTCGTAGCCCGCCGAACGTTCGCCGACCGTCCGTCGATGCAGGCCGAGGTGGTCCGCTGCTACAAGTTGTTCATCAACACGCTGCTGGATCTGACGGACAACCTCGTCGACGGCGCAATCGTTGCCCCCGCGCGAACCGTGAGGCTCGATCCCGACGACTCGTACCTCGTCGTGGCCGCCGACAAGGGAACGGCGACGTTCTCCGACACCGCGAATGCCATCGCCGTCGAACGGGGATTCTGGCTCGGCGACGCGTTCGCATCGGGTGGATCGGCCGGCTACGACCACAAGGTGATGGGCATCACCGCACGCGGGGCCTGGGAGTCCGTCAAGCATCACCTCCGGCGGCTCGGCCGCGGCCCGGACGACCCGATCAGCGTCGTCGGGATCGGCGACATGTCCGGTGACGTGTTCGGCAACGGCATGCTGCTCTCGCCGCAGATCCGCCTGATCGCCGCGTTCGACCACCGCCACGTCTTCATCGACCCAACACCCAATGCCGCAAGAACCCTCACCGAGCGCCAGCGGTTGTTCGGCCTGCCAACGTCGTCGTGGAACGACTTCGATCTCTCGATCGTGTCCACCGGGGGAGGGGTGTGGCCGCGGTCGGCGAAGACGATCACGCTCTCCGCCGAAGCATGCCGAGCGCTGGGCATCGCTGGGGAGGGGCCCCTCACGCTGAACCCGACGGCACTCATCAGCCACATCCTGAAGGCACCGGTCGATCTGTTGTGGAACGGCGGGATCGGTACGTACGTGAAGGCGAGTACGGAAACCCACGGCGACGTCGGTGATCGCACGAACGACGCGCTCCGCGTCGACGCCGACGAGTTGCGCGTCCGCGTCGTCGGCGAGGGAGGGAATCTGGGTCTCACGCAACGGGCGCGCATCGAGTTCGCCCGGCACGGCGGGCTGATCAACACCGACGCCATCGACAACTCCGCCGGCGTCGACACCAGCGACCACGAGGTCAACATCAAAATCCTCTTGGACCGCGCCCGGTCGACCGGAGGTCTCACCGCCGAGGATCGCGGCAGCATCCTCGCGAACATGACCGACGACGTGGCGGCGCTCGTCCTCGCCGACAACATCGATCAGAACCAGGCTCTGGTCAACGCCGTGACCCTGGCGCCCGAGATGCTCGACACCCACGCCCGCTACCTCGGCCATCTCGAGCGGGTCGCCCGGCTCGATCGCCACCTCGAGGCACTCCCCGATACTGATGCACTGCTCGAACGAAAGGCCCAGGGCACCGGGCTCACCGCGCCGGAGCTGGCCGTCGTCATGGCGTACACCAAGCTCTCGCTCACCGATCAGTTCCTGGCCGAGGACATCAACGAGACGTCCATGCGAGGGGTCCTCCACGGCTACTTTCCCCCTCTGCTCGTCGAACGGTTCACCGACGCCATCGACATGCATCCCCTTCGGCGGGAGATCATCGCCACGAGCATCGTGAATCACGTGGTGAACCGCAACGGCGTCACGTTCGTGTTCCGCCTGCAGGAGGAGACACACGCCACCGTGGGTGACGTCATCCGGGCGCACATCGCCGCTTCGACGCTGTTCGACGCCGAGGCGCTCTGGAGCGCAATCGGCGCCCAGACGGCTCGTAGCCCGGAGAGCACGACCGTGGCCATGCTGCTGGAGATCGACCGCTTCGTCGAACGCGTGAGTCGGTGGATCCTGCACCACCGCCGTCTCCCACTCGATGTTGGCCAAGTCGTTTCGGCATACCGTCCAGGTGTTGCCCGCGTCGGTGAACTCCTCCACGGGCTCTTCTCGCCGGCCGAGCGTGCCGCGGTCGAGCAGCGATCCGCAGCATGGATCAGTGATGGGACGCCGCCGGAGCTGGCGAGTCGTGTCGCCGCGCTCGATCTTTGTCCCGCGGCCCTCGACATCACCCGGCTCACCATCATCGGCCAGACCGACGCGAACGTCGACGCCACGGCACGGGTGTACTTCACCCTCGACGAACGACTCGGCCTCGGCACCCTCCGCGATCGCATCGTCGCTCTCCAGCGCAACGACCGATGGGATGCGCTCGCCCGCTCAGCCCTGCGCGACGATCTCGCCGGAGAGCACAGTGCGCTCACGGCTGCGGTGCTCGCCACCGCCACCACCAGTGACCACTACGACCAGTACGAGGCCTGGTCGACCCTTCACGCGCTGCCTATCCGCCAGCACCTCACGACCATGCGGGAGTTGGAGGACGCCGGTCCGTCGACGATCGCTTCGCTTTCCGTGGTGCTGCGCGGCCTACGAAGCCTTGCTGGCGCAGTCTGAGCCACCGGACGGGGAAGCGCCGGCGATCGGCCGCAAACGCCCATCGAGCAGGTAGCGGTTGTCGAACACGACGCAGTCGCCGGACCAGTCCTGTTCGGCGTCCGTCATCTCCGCCAGGTAGGTGACGATTCCACCGCGGAGTTGACGGACGGTGAGGCCGAGGTCCTGCATCCACGGACTCGACTTCTCGCATCGGATTCCGCCGGTGCAGTACATGGCAATGGTCTTTCCCGTCGCTCGCCACTCCTCGGCGTTCGCCCGCACGTACGCCGCGAAATCACGGAAGTCGGTCGTGCCCGGATCGATCGCACCGACGAAGCGACCGTGTCCGAACTCGAAGCTGTTGCGGTTGTCGATGACCACCACGTCGTCCCGTCGCAGCAGCGCACGCCACTCCGCTGCGTCGACATCGGATGCCTCGATGTCGGCGCGGCGCGTGGGCACGTCGATCCCGTCGACGTCGAGCGGAACCAGTTCGGGCTTGACCTTCACCTTGCGTCGGCGGAACGGCGGCACATCGCACACCGTCCGTTTGAACGCCATCCCGGCGAACGCGCCGTCGAGCACGTCCGGCGACTGCACCGCCGCTTCGAAGGCGTCGAGTTCATCGACCGATCCGGCCAGCATCCCGTTCACCCCCTCGCGGGCGACGAGGATCGTCCCGAGCAATCCGTCGGTAAGCACGAGCAGTTGCTCGCGCAGCGATGACGGATCCTCTACGGCCACGAACCGGTAGAACGAGATGTGGAACACCGCGGTCGAGTGTAGGGAAGAGGTCGAGCTCTTCCTGGCCGGGCAGCGCTCGGCTTCGCCGTTGGTTTGCACGCCCTGCAGAGCTCGGCTTCGCCGTTGGTTTGCACGCCCTGCAGAGCTCGGCTTCGCCGTTGGTTTGCACGCCCTGCAGAGCTCGGCTTCGCCGTTGGTTTGCAAGCCCTGCAGAGCTCGGCTTCGCCGTTGG
>JANOHI010000235.1:0-19075 GCA_031406385.1 Acidimicrobiia bacterium | reverse complement strand
CTGAACTGCGTCCAGAACCAGATCACCACCCACAATCGACTGCTGATCGAGAACAAGGTCGCGTCGTTCATCATCACCGGCGGGCAGGACAACGTGCAGGGCGTGGCCGGCACGATGCTCGGTTTCTGGGCCGAACTCGGCTTCGTGTTCCCGCCGTTCCCCTACATCGGCCACTCGCGTGGGTGGAACGCCGAGGACATGCAGAACAACGTCCGCTTCGTCCGCAAGTCCGTGGAGCTGAAGGAAGGAGCGCGCCAACTCGTCACGCGATCACTGGCGACCTGGCGGGCGCTCGACGCCGCTGCATCAGCCGCCGCGGCGGCACTACCGATGCAGCGCGCCGGGCGCAAGGCCCATCAGGCACCGCCCGGCGTCGGCTGACCTCCGCCACGGGCAACACACGCCAGCCTCCGTGTGCATGGTGTTGCGACGAGGTTCAGTCGACCACCCGGACAGGCGTGCGTTCGCGTCGCATCGTGGTGACGACGGCGACGAGGCTGGCGACGATGATGACGGCGGACATGACTTTGATGAAGGCCGATGCATCGACGAAGAGGCCGGGTATGACCCCCAGGGCGTTGAAGATCAGCGCGGCGGCGTTGATGCGGATCGCTTTCCGGTTTCCCGAGTTCCACGCCACGAAGGCGCACACGACCGACACCATTCCGACCACTGCGCCCAGCAGTGTCATCACGAACGGCGGTTCTTCCGCACCCCAGTCGATGATGGGGAACAGAAACGGGATGTTCGCGAGGCCGATGAGGGCAGACAGGGCGAGGCCCGCCCGTACGGTGGGGTTCGGGGTGGGGGTGGCGTCGGTGCTGAGGTGATTCGTTGGTGCGGTGATGGTTGACATTGTTGCCTCCTGGTTGGGGTTGGAGTTCCACCATGACGCAGGGGCATGTCCCAGGACGAGAGCCGAAGCCCCCGGTGTTGTCCTGCGAACTCGGGAAGAACTCGGGAGCTTGTTCCTGCCCCGTAGCGATGTCGTCACTGCCATGATGAGGACGTGTCCACCGAGCGGCCCATCAGGATCGTCGTCGCCGACGATCATCCGGTCGTGCGAAACGGGCTCGTCGCCCTGTTGCGCACGATTCCCGGGCTCGAAGTAGTCGGCGAGGCAGCCGACGGCGACGCGGCAGTGCGGGCAGTTCAGGAACGCTCGCCCGACGTGATCTTGATGGATGTCCGGATGCCAGGGACCGACGGCATCGAAGCCACCCGCCGGATCAGGATGCAGACGCCGGAGTGCCGGGTGCTGATCCTCACGATGCACGACGACGACGCCACCGTGTTCACGGCGATGAAGGCCGGGGCGCAGGGGTATCTCCTCAAGGAGTCGGAGCAGGACGACATCGTCCGAGCCGTGCACGGGGTCGTCGCCGGTGAGGCCATCTTCGGTCCGGGCGTCGCGACACGGGTGCTCGGCTATTTCGCAGAGCCTCCCGCGACGATCGGAGCCGTCGACCCGTTTCCTGAACTGACCGACCGAGAACGCACCATCCTCGGACTCCTCGCGCGCGGCAAGCGCAACGCCGAGATCGCCGCAGAGACCTACCTGTCGACCAAGACCGTGAGCAACCATCTCACGTCGATCTTCGCCAAGCTCCAGGTCGTCGGTCGGGGCGAGGCGATCGTGCGGGCCCGGGAGGGCGGGTTGGGCACCACCACGTGAGCGAGTTTGCGATCGTCGCGGTTGCGCTCGTGCCGGCCGTGTCGATCGGGGCGAGCGGCATCGCGCTTCTGCGGACGCGTAGCCGCCTCGCCGGCGCGATGTTGCTGGCCACCTCGGCCGGGGTGATCGCCGCCCTGCTCAGTGATGTCGCCGATCAGTCGAAGCTGACCCGGTACCTGCTGGTCGGTTCGCTGTTGGTGCTGGGCCCGTTCGCCGTCCTCTCCTATCCGCGCGCCAGCGTTCGCCACGCGCTCGAGTTCTGTCTGTGGGTCACGGCCGGCGGCGCCGGGCTGATCGGCACGACGCTTGCCGCGCACGCCTCCGCGGAGCTCTCGGCGACGTTCGGGACGATCGTCGTCCTCGTGTTGTTCGGTCACGGCTGGTTCGTGCTCGTGAAAGGCGACGACCGGGATCAGGAAGCGATCCTCACGCTCGGGCTGGTCGCCGTCCCCGTCGTGGTCGCCCTCTTCGTCCTGGCGGCCCAGTTCGGCCCCGGCGGTGCGGCCGCGAGTGCCGTCTCAGCGGCGGTAATCGGGCCGGCGATGGTCATCGGTGTTCGTCGGCCCGGCCTGACCGACATCCGGGCGCTCGTCGTGTCGGTGGTGGTGTTCGTCGTCGTGGCCGTCAGCTATGTGTCGGTGTTCATCGCCGCAGCTGCCACCTTCGAAATGCTTGGCATCGACGACCCACCGGCCGAGCTCTTCGCCGCCGTGGGGCTCGTGCTCGCCGCCGGGTACCGTCCCCTCGGTGTCGTGCTGCGGGGCCTCATCGACGAACTGATCTTCGGTCAACGGCCCGACCCCCTCGTCGCCGCGACCGCAGTCGCCGACCGCATCGGCGACGACCCGGTGCAGTCCCTGCGGGCGATCCGGGAGGCGTTGCTGCTTCCCTATGCCAGCATCTCCACTGATGGCGTCGAACTCGCGGCGTCCGGAACCGCCGTCACCGAGACCAGCCGATTGCCACTGCTGCGAGGCGACGAGATCGTGGGGGAGATCGTCGTCGGGCTTCGCCCTGGTGAGCTGAAGTTGTCACCAGGGGACGAACAGGTGCTGCGGATCGTCGGTCCGCTGCTCGCCCAGACGCTCCGTGCACGTGCGCTCGCACTCGACCTCAAGGAGTCGCGGACGGCGGCGATCACGGCGATCGAAGAGGAACGTCGTCGGCTCCGTCGAGATCTCCACGACGGATTGGGCCCGACCCTGTCGGGCATCGCGCACACCGCCGCGGCGGCGCGAAACACCATGGTCACCAACCCCACCGCAGCCGACGCGCTCCTGCAAGGACTCCGGTCCGACGCCGCTGCCGCCGTCGGAGAGATCCGCCGGCTGGTCTACAACATGCGTCCACCGGCGCTCGACGAACTCGGCCTCGTCGCCGCACTTCGCCAGCAGGTCAGCGTGCTACGCACCCCCACCGGAAGCCCGATGCACGTGTTCGTGGAGGCCGATGAACTCCCGACGCTCCCGGCGTCCGTCGAAGTCGCGGCGTTCCGCATCGCGACCGAGGCCGTGACGAACTCGGCTCGGCACAGCGGCACGAACCAGGTCTGGCTACGGATCCAACACGAACACGACCACCTCGAAGTCACCGTTCGCGACGAAGGCTCCTCGGGTGCGGCATGGGTTCCGGGCGTGGGCGTGTCCTCCATGCGGGAGCGGGCTGCTGAGATCGGTGGATCGATCGACATCGCGTCGAACGGCAGCGGCTCACGAGTCCAAGCGCTGCTGCCGCTCGGCTGAAACCGATCAGCCGGCGGAACGGCGATGGCCGCGACGCTGGAGAACGCCAAGCTCACCCGCAAAATCGGTACCGTGCCCGGCGTCGATCACGCCTTCTTCAACGACACCGGCCCTCGCTACGACCCGAAGCAGGCGGACACGGTGTACAAGACGCTCCTGGCGTGGTTCGACAACTACCTGTGCTGAGCCGCTCCTGGTTGACCGGGCTCGCTACGGTTGATCATGCTCAGTTCTGATCCCGCCCTTTGGACAACATCGGAGCAACGGCGGGCCATCGCCGCACTCGAATTGGGCAGCGTTGAGTTGTTTGACGCACAGGTTGCCCGCATCGATCGGCTCAACGCTGACATCAACGCAGTCTGCACGCTCGACCTTGAACGTGGACGCGCGGAATGTAGGCGCGCAGATGAACTCGCAGCAGGAGGCGCCAGCCTCGGGCCGTTGCACGGCATCCCCATCACCATCAAGGACGCAATCGAAACAGCGGGGCTTCGGTCGACGGGCGGTTCGACCGAACTGCAATCACACGTCCCGGCCGCCGATGCGCCGGTCGTCGCGTCGTTGCGACGTGCCGGAGCAACGGTGTTCGGCAAGACGAACCTGCCGGAATGGTCGGGCGACTGGCAGGCGTTCAACGCAATGTTCGGCACGACCAACAATCCGTGGGATCTCTCCCGGATGCCCGGCGGATCGTCGGGCGGAGCCGCTGCAGCCGTCGCGACCGGCATGACGAGTTTCGAGATCGGGACGGACATCGGTGGTTCCGTGCGCGTTCCCTCGGCGTTCTGTGGAGTGTTCGGCCACAAGCCGAGCTTCGGGGTGATCCCGACCCTTGGCTATCTCGACGAACCGAACGGCGGTGGCGTGGAGAGCGACGTCAACGTGTTCGGCCCCATCGCCCGCAGCGCCGAAGACCTTCGGCTCATCCTCGACGTCACCGCCGGTCCGACTCCCGACAAATCGGTTGCCTGGCGCCTTGACCTCCCCGAATGCTTGGCAGCCGATCTCAGCGGACTTCGGATCGGTGTGTGGTTCGACGAACCGACACTGCCCCAAGACCCCGAGATGATGACGGTGCTGCACGCCCTGCTGCCCAAGCTCGTCCATGCCGGTGCACTCGTCGACATCGACACGCGACCGGCGATCGACCTCGCCGCGTCGTGGACCTCCGGCATGCAGATCATCGGTGCGGCGGCTGGCGTCAGCGACAACGACCAGGGGACGACCCACACCGACTGGCTCTTCGCCGACCGCAATCGTGCCCGAACTCGAGCGGCGTGGGCCGAATACTTCCGCCACGTCGACGTGCTGCTGTGTCCGGTCTCGATCACTCCAGCGATCCCCCACAACCAAGAAGGAACGCTGGGTTCCCGGTGGATGAAGGTGGGCGACCTCGACGTCAGATATGCGTTGCTCGGCGCCTGGGCGGCATTGATCGGCTCGGTGTATCTCCCGTCAACATCGGTGCCCGTCGGCCACACGCCCGCAGGATTACCCGTGGGCATACAAGTTGTGGCGCCATATCTCCACGACCGCACGGCGATCACCGTTGGCGGTCTCATCGCCGACGTGGCCGACGGCTACCGCGTGCCGCCCTGCGCACTGTAGATGTCCGAGTTCTTGGCTCGTCGGGTTGAAGGTCGAGCTCACCACCTTCGCGGTCGCGACGTTCGAAAATGGCCGACCGGGACATCCTGAAGCGCAGTGTTCACGTGACCGTTGCGCACCCCGCCAGCTACGGTGACGGCCTATGCGCCCTGAACGGCATTCGATCGCGAACACCCTGTCGGCAAGCGCTCAAGCCATTGTCCTGAGCGCCGAGGCGTTCCTGCCGGAGCGACCGTTGGCGGCGGTGGTGATCACCCATCCCCACCCCTTGCATGGTGGATCGATGTTCACGCCGGTGCCGTCGGCGCTGTTCGAACGCGCAAGTGCGATGGGCCTGGCCGCGGTGCGCTTCGACTTCCGGGGCGTCGGTGCGTCGACCGGCACGCACGACAGCGGCGTCGGGGAACGCGACGACGTGCGGTCGGTGATCGCGTGGCTTCGGGACGCGCTTTCAGTCGGCGAGACCAACGACGTTCCGGTCTTCCTTGCCGGCTGGTCATTCGGCGCCGACGTGATGCTCGCCGTCGACGACGATGTGGCCGGATGGTTCGCCGTAGCCCCACCGCTTGCCGTCGTCGACCCGGCCGACATGGTTGCGGCCGCTGCCCTGAACCCGAAACGACTGATGGTCCCGCAACACGATCAGTTCTGCGCACCCGATCGTGCGCGTGAGATCACCTCCACGTGGGTTGCAACGGACATCGAGGTCGTCGACGGTGCCGATCACTTCCTCGGCGACAGTCTGGGTGACGTTGCCAACGCCTTCGAACACTTCGTCAGCGCTTTTCCGGGAGCTATCTATCTAGCCACAATCTCGGAAGCAAACGAAAACAGTCGAACGGCTCGGTGAGTCCATCACGGTTGCACGTCGGTCAGCTTGCGATCGCCACCACGGCTGCGTGGGGGCGACGGCCGGCTCCTCGAACACCGGGCCGCAGATGACGCTCGATCTCCACAAAACCGGCGCGCTGCATGGGATCTGAGAACTCGTCGACCGGCCAGTAGTAGGCGGTCGCGACCGCGTGCTCGAAGTCCTCGATCTCACCACCTTCGAAGAACCCAGTCACCAGCGGGGCGCCCCTCGCCATCACTCGTCGCAACTCGACAAGCACGCCGTCGATGTCGTCTGGTGGCACATGGATCAGCGAGTACCACGCCAAGATGCCAACGACGGAACCGTCCGGCGAAGGGAGCCGATTGAACGAGCCGAGCTCATATCGGCCGCTCGGATACGCGACGCGGGCGTGGTCAACGAATTGCGCAACCAAGTCGATGCCAATTGCGTCGACATCGAGCGAACGCAAGTGCTCGGTCAGGTGCCCCGGCCCGCAACCCACGTCGAGGACGACGGCGGGCCGAATCAAGAGGTGACGGGTGATCCGCGCAAGGTCCTCGGGGTGCACCTGCGTGCTGCTTCCGAACAGCGATATGTACTGCTCAGCCCATTCTCCGTATGCCCGCCGAACCCCGTCCATCGACGAGAACCGTACGAGGTGGTCGCAACACCGGAGGACCGCCGAACGATGACGCCACGAGCAGTGCTGCAAATGGGTGCTCGCTCGGACGGCGTGCTGTTGCCTGGTGAGCGAAGGCCGCCCTCGGTATTTACGCGCCCATCAGCGCGAGCGCGTTGCGAAGCCCACGGTCACCGATCCCGGAGTAGGTGGGGAGCGTCAATGCAGTGAGGCCCGCCCGAGCAGCGCCGGCGTCCTTCTCTACCGAATCGCCGACCATCAGTGTCCGGCCCGGCGCCGATCCCAAGCCCTGGCAGCCGAGTTCGAACAATCGCGGATCGGGCTTCTCCGTGCCGTGCTCGAACGAAAGCACCCACGTCGTGACGAAGCCAGCAGCACCGAAGTGCTCGAAGATCGGTCGCAGGTTCCAGCCGATGTCGCTGACCACACCGATCGGAATATCGCGGGCCGACAACGTGCCGAGTACGTCAAGGGTGTCGTCGAAGGGATGCCATCCCGCGGGGCTGGGCTGGTCGAGATAGATCGCCTCGGCAGCACCGGGATGGAGGCGGTCGAACGGACGCAGCAAGTCCAACCAACAACGGCGATGTGCCTCGGCCGAAGAGTCGCGGCGCTTCGCCAACTCGCCCGGCGTGCCGCTTTCACGCTTCACCTCGGCCCACACCCGAGACAGAGCAGCGACGTCAACGACCGTGTCGCTCTCAGCAAGCAATACCGCGAGACGCTCGGCTGAATCTCGCCAGAACAACGTGTCGCTGAAATCGAACAGCACCGCCTCAAAACTCATCGCCTCATCCAAGCACTCACCATCTCGAGAGCCGGGTACCGGGCACCGAAGAACTCGTTTGAGCCATGATCCAACCGGTCTCTGGAACGTCCCAGGACACAACACCTAGTCTCGCCACGTGTCATTGCCCTCGGCCGGCGACTTGCTCAAGACCCAGTTACGCCACGCATGGCTCGATCAACGTCGGGTGCTCGAAGCGTTAACGGAGGACGAGTACTTCTGGGAACCAGCGTCACCGTGTTGGTCGGTTCGGAGGCGCAGCCCGTCGGTTCGGGGCTGGGGCTCCGGCGACTTCGTCTGCGAAGACGCATGGCCGCCACCCAACCCGCTTCCGACCACAACGATCGCATGGCGCGTCATTCATCTCGCCGCCTGGACGGACATCTACCGCCAGTTCGCCTTCACCGACACCCGGCCCGACCTTAACCACGCCGACGTGCCGGGCGACCTCGACGCCGGAATCGCATGGCTGTATCGAGCCCAGGACGACTTCATCAAGGCTGTCACTTCGCTGAGCGACGAGGCGGTGTTCGAGTCACGGCCCGCCCACTGGGGAGAACTCGTACCCGTGGCGCGTCTCGTCACAACCATGCTTGCCGAACACGTCCATCACGTGGCCGAGATCGGCGTGCTGCGCGACCTTCGTCGCGGACACGCGCTCAGCCAGCCTCCGCCACCACCGATCCAAGACCCAAGCTGGTGGACGGGCCGGAAGTCTCCGCACACATAGCAACGAGACTGCGGTGCCTCGCCGTCCGCCAGCCCCACTCTCTCAATACATGCGCGTGCTTACTATCACGCGGCATTGCCCCAGGGGTGGAGATTCGTCGATCGCGCCGTTGGACTCGTGGCGCGGCGCGAATCCCGCCGGACTTGCGGGCGCGGGAAACAGTGTGAGAATCGGCCCATGATCATCGTTGCAGGCTTCCTAAGGGTCAGTCCTGACGAACGTGCGACTTACCTCGACGCATCGAACGAGGTGATTCGGATGGCCCGTTCAGCCTCGGGTTGTCTTGACTTTCACCTATCGCCCGATCCGATCGAAGCAGATCGGATCAACATCTTTGAGCAGTGGGAATCGGTCGAATCCGTGGAGGCCTTCCGTGGGTCGGGACCTACCGACGACCAACAGACCACCATCACACAAGCGCTCGTCATGCAGCATGAGATCGCCAGCAGCATCTCGTTGACCTGACGAGCGCTGCATCACAGTTGAAACAAGCGCCGCTCACGCCACCAGCTCCGGCCCCTACCTACACACCCTTGCGCACCCGGCCTGAACTGGAACGGTCGGCGCTCTACGGGCACGAATGTCAACGTTCTGATGACATCGACGTCATCGAGCTGGACGGACGAGATCGCTCGATTCGCAGGCCAGATATGGTTCGCGAGGTGACCAGCTGCTGGATCTCGCTGGTTCCCTCGAAGATCGTGTGGCTCATTTCGAGGTGTCCAGCGCGTGGTGCGTAGGGCTGTGAGCTGCGGTTTAGCGTTCCGGGTATCCGCTTGTTTCGGACGGCTGCGCAGTGATTGGTATCTCAGTCGCCCCCGGAGCGACTGAGATACCAACCTCGGCGTCGCTTTCGCGAACCGACCGGCCCCGCCCTACTGCGGCCCAAGTCGCAGCGCGGCTTAGACGAGTTCGACCGACACGTTTCTCGATACGGCTGCCAGAGCAGTGATGTCTTCTTCGTCGCCAGTCAAGACAGTGCCGTTGGGTTCCGCAAGAACGACAACGAGCGCATCAACCGCGGAGCCACGTCTAGCCCGCCTCCGCAACTCTGCGGCGCGTCGCGCCATATCAACGGAGACCCCTTCGTCCTTCAGCACGGTCTTCAAAAAGCGGTTCGCGTTTGTATCACGTCCCGGATGGCCCTGAAGCGACTCCACCAGAACCATCGTTGGGACGACCGGCGGCCAAAGACCCGCTTGACGGAACTCTTGGATAAGGGCCAGCGACTTCCTTGACCGCTCAGAAAGTCGACCAAAACCGCCACTGTCAAGCACCAACATTTCAGCTGGCCTCGTGCATCTGACGGTCCTGAATGCGACGCACGATGGCCCTGGCCCGCGCTCGGTCTTTCGTCGATGGCTCCCCAACTTCGGCTGCCAGCTCGGCTAGGTACTCGTCGGTTGCATCGTGAGCGTCTCGTCGCTCAATCTCTGCCTGGACCGCCACCTGGAGCAGTTCCGAGGCAGGCAGGTCGCGGCTCTTGAGCTCCGCGTAAAGATTCTCGGGAAGGTAAACCTGAACTCGGGGCATACGTACAACCATACGCCTAACCTCAAGATCCGGTCCAGTCCGTACTCTCGTCCGAGGCGCTGCATAACGACGACCACATCGATTGACACGCCGCACTACTCCGGCCCCAGTGCGTGCGCCTTCGAACGCTGCATCATGGCGTTTACGAGCCGCTTACGCGAGAAACATCGACTCGCGGGGTGTGCGACCCGGATCCGGCGATCTCGGAAGGGGCGGACGCTGCTGGAAAGCCGTGGGCTGCGACTGCGGTGCACCTCATCGCCGGTGAGCGAGTTGGGCTGCGAGCCTTGGGTTCTCAGCCATTCTGGTGATGTGGCCGTGATCGGCGAAGGTTGACAGGGTGCCCGTCGGAATGAGCCGGGCAGTGTGTCGAGCGTGCGCGATTGGGACAAGGGTGTCACTGCGACCCGGGCCGCTGATCTGGGCGCCGATGTGCTGCCGGTTCCCAGATCTGCGCCGCTCCGTGCGGATCGACCCAGCCGAGTCGTCTCGCATTTCGCCAGACAGAGCGGCTCGCCGCCAACGGCGGTCAGCGGCTGATCGTGCGACCGGCTGCCGCCATCAGGCGCTCGGTCTCGGTTGCGTCAGCCGGCGGTTCGGTACCGGGCTGCGTCAGGCCGACACTCGCAGCGAGGCCTGTGACCGCCTCGAATAGCGCCGTTGTGGCAGGCAACCGGTCGCCGTTCAGCTCGCAGGCATGACCCAACGCCTGTGAGAGATCCCACGAATGGATGGTCGCGTCCCAGGTCGGGAAGCCGATGATCGCCGAGCCGGGACGCTCTCCGAACGGTGTTGGATGGATCGACGTCAACACGCCGGGACGCGCCCACCGTTCCTCGGTCAGCTCGGCGACCGTTCGGGCGAACGCGCCAAGGTCACCCTTATGCGCTACCGCGTTCATCATGTCTTCGAGTTCGACGAGCGACTCGCCGGTTACGGTCCCCGCCCAGAACAACTGCACGTTGAGCGCGTGGCTCGCAAGTCGACGAACCGTCCATGGCTCGCAGTTGGTGACCGTCTCCAGTTGGGAGTCATCGATCGAAGCGATGACCGCGCCCAATTCCTGAACGGCCAAGCCTCGTAGCGTCAGTGAGTCCATCGGTCTGCTCCTCGGTGTCGACCGCGCCAACGTAGCCGGTGTCACCCGCCAGCGGCAACGGAGAGATACCGACGAGACCCAGAGATCTCCCGTGGATCGAAGTCTCCGACTAAGCACCGCTCCTTCTGGCCCTGAGACCGGACGCTTCGAGCCTTCGCTCCGCTCCGACTCGACCGGCAGCCACCGTCGTTGGCACGTTGGTTGCAGCCCTTGGATCGTCCGTCAACAATCGCAAGATCGCGCTACACAGTTGGAGGTAGCGCGCTACCTCCGAAAACGTCCACCCCGTGCTGCGCTGTCGGCCGATGGCAACCAAGTCCGCCTCCGGGCGGACCACTGCAATGCTGCCGACCAACCGGTCCCTCAAGGCCAAGCCCTCCGGGCGCATTGGCTTCGCCACTGCGGCCTTTACCGACCAACCAACGCCACGTCGGATCCGAGTTCGGACTTTCTCGAGAAGATCTGTCCGCAGCCGGACACTCGAGAGCGGATACGTAAGCATGCATATAATCCACCGCAGCTCCCGCCGTCCGACTCATGCGACTCCGAAGGTCCTCACCGTGACCGAAGCAGCGAACCTGCTCCGCATCGGTCGCTCCACCGCGTACGAGGCCGCCAACCGGTACCTTGCCGGCGGCCCCGACGGCCTACCCGTCATCCGCATCGGCCGATGCCTTCGCGTACCCGTGAAGCTCATTGCCGAGCTGATCGAAGACGCCGACGCCCTCGTCGAGACGGACCGGACGGAGCTGCAACGTATCGACGACCCGGCTGCAACCTATTCGGAGTTTTTCGACGACGAACCGCTCCGCCTTCCCGGCTTCGACTGAGCGCATCGACGCCAATACTCACTTGCACAGTCACGCTAAGAGGGACAACCTTTACATGCCTCCGGTCAGCATCGGCGGAAGTGGAGCGGGTTGCCTGTCGGATGGCAGGGGAACCCGCTCTGCGTTTTTCTGGATTGGGCTCGTCCTGTCCAGAATTCGTTGCCGATCGTCGCAGGGGTTGGGAATACTGGATACGCCTCCGGTCAGCATCGGCGGATGCGGACCCGGTTGCCGACCCTTTGGTTGGGGAGCCGGGTTCTGCGATTTCGGGCCATGATCCGAGAATTCGCCGCAGCGGCGCTGTCGTTCTCCGGCAAACTCAGGATGCTTGCTCCAGGAGGAGCGGAAGGGCCACGGCGAGCTCTCCGGCGGATCGGTAGCCGGGTGTTGCACGTCTGGCAGGACGGGCGGGATCTGGCAGGACGGGCGGGATTGTCAGCGTCAGCTTGCTGAGGCGTAGCCCGGCCGCAAACGGAACCGATTTTCTTCGACGGTTCCCGGAAACACCTTCACAAGCACGAAGCCCCGATCGCCAAGCTCGACGACCTCGGCGACACCGGGCTCCGCGTCCTCGTTGCCCACAACGATCACGTCGCCGACCGTGACGGTTAGTCCGGCCCGAAGGTTGCGGGTGTTCGCGCGGGTATGGCCTTCGTCGTCGCCACTCTGGAAGTCGATCCACAGATCCCATGCCATGTCCAGCATTCTACGACCTCTCCCGGGATCCTGGTCGAGGAATCGCCTGGTCGAACGCCAACTCCAGCCTGTCCAGGGTCGCGTCCTCCAGGTCTGGCAGCACAACGTCGTAGTGCGGGCGATCAAGCGTCGGGAGCAATGCAAAACCAAGTTCTCGAAGACGGCCCACCGTGGACAGGCGAACCTTCCCGTACCGTGCGATGCGACGATCCGAGGCGCAAAGCTTTTCCACCGGGAAGTCGAGCGTCAACGCAACCGAAACCGCGAAGACACCGACCGCGAAGAAGGCGTCCTGCGCACTCGACCGAACGTACTCAGACTTCATCTCGCCGCCCCGAACCACCACCACTGTGTCATCCGGCGGTAGCTCGTCACGAAGCAACAGCGGTCTCATAGGTCTCCCTCCAACAACGCGCCGACCGAATCAGCGACGGCACGATCGGACTTGGCGAACGCATGCGCGTAGACGCGCAGCGTCATCGCCGCATTCGCATGACCAAGCCGGTCGGCGACGGTCTTGACGTCGTGTCCCGCAGCGATCGCCACCGACGCCGACCAGTGCCGCAAGTCGTGCAGGCGCCACTTCGCGTCGAGTCCGGCCTTGTCACGCGCGATCCGCCACCAGTATCCGATCCGATCCGGATTGGGCGGATCGTCGCCGAGCGCGAACATCCACGGCCCGAACTCTTCTCGTTGCTCCCGCTCGCGCTCCACCACACCAAGCGTTGCAGCGTCGAGCGTGAGACGCCGCTGATTTGCCGTCTTCGTTGGTGCGTCGGACAGCACGGTACGGCCCGAACGCCGATCGATCTCGATGGCCGAGTCGACGGTGAGCACACCGTCCGCCACGTCCGTCCACTGCAATGCCGCGAGCTCCGCCCGCCTGGCACCGGTCACCGCAGCGAGCCGCAGCATCAAGCCAACCTCGGGGCCGATCGAATCACCGGCCACGACTACGCGCCGTATATCGGCGGCCGACATGACCTTCCGGGGCGCAACCTTTCGCGATGACAACTCGGCCAACGACGCAACGTTGCGCGACACCCATCCCCATCGCACTGCCTGCGTGAGCGCGGCCCGCAGCACGCCGTGGACGTTGCGGATCGACACGTCGGCCAATCCCTCATCCCGTAAGCGCGCATGCCATCGCTCCACGTCCTCGATCTTCAACCGAGCAACCGGCAACCGGGCGATGCGGTCACCATTGATCCGGGCAACCCGCGACAACTGATCACGACGCGAAGCCGGCGCCCACGTCGCGTCGTGCTTCTGAACCCATGCGTCCAACACGTCGGACACAGACCGACCAGCCGCACGACCAGCAGGAGCGACCGTCAGCTCCGCCGCAACGCGCAGCGCGTCCTTCTTGGTGCCTCGCACGGTCCGCGAAACCTGCGTCGGCACACCCGAGGGAGAGTTCCCCGTGAAGGAGCGAACCTCCCACACACCGGGCTTGCGTTCACGAATCGTCGCCACACGCGAAAGTGTAGCGACGGGGTGTGACACTAGGGATGTGACTAGGGATAACCGCCCGGACTACACCGCACCAGGCGGACGAAAACTACTCGATCCTCAAGCCAGATATGGCTCGTGCGATGACGAGCTGCTGGATCTCCGACGTTCCCTCAAAGATCGTGTGGATCTTTGCGTCGCGGTGCCAGCGCTCGACCGGGTACTCGCGGGTGTAGCCGTAGCCACCCAGAATCTGGATCGCATCTTCGGTCACACGCACCGCAGTCTCCGACGCCTTCCACTTGCTCATCGAGCCTTCGCCGTTCTTAAATCCGCCGTTGCGCGACAACCACGCGGCACGCCAGATAAGCAGACGTGACGCATCGATCTCCGTGATCATGTTGGCGAGCTTGAAGGCAATCGCCTGGTTCATGATGATCGGCCGCCCGAACGCCTTGCGCTCCTTCGCATACTCAAGCGAGAACTCATATGCCGCTCGTGCGATGCCGAGGGCCTGCGCACCGACGGTCGGGCGTGTCGCCTCGAACGTGGCCATGGCCGGCTGCTTGCCGGACGACGAGTGGACGCCGGGCTTGCTCGCTTCACGAGCCTTGGCCAGCTTGGCTTCGAGCTTCTCCGTGCCACCGAGGAGGAACTCGGCGGGGATGCGAACGTCTTCGAGCACGACCTCGGCGGTGTGCGACGCACGGATGCCGTGCTTCTTGTACTTCTGTCCCATCGACAGGCCCTTGGCCTCCTTCGGGATCACGAAGGACGCCTGACCGCGACCCTTGAGTTCGGGGTCGACGGCTGCAACGACGACATGGATGTTGGCGATGCCGCCGTTGGTGATCCATGCCTTGGTGCCGTTGAGAACCCACTCCTTCTTCTTGCCGTCATACACAGCGCGCGTACGAAGTGACGACACGTCGGAACCGGCGTCGGGCTCAGACACACAGAACGCGCCGAGCTTCACATCGTCGGGAGTGCCGTAGCACTGGGGAACCCACTCCATGACCTGCTCCGGCGTGCCGTTGCCGGCGATACCGGCGGCAGCCAGACCCGAACCCATGATGGCCATGCCGATGCCGGCGTCGCCCCAGAACATCTCCTCGACGGCGACGGGCATGGTGAGCCCGGTGGGGTCGCCCAGCATCGCCTGAGCGATGAAATCCATTCCGTAGAGCCCGATCTTCGCGGCTTCCTGGACGATCGGCCACGGGAACTCCTCCCGCTCATCCCATTCGTGGGCCGCCGGTCGCATCACATCGACGGCGAACTGGTGGATCCAGTCACGCAACACGATCTGATCGTCGTTGAGAGCAAGCGAGAACTCAGCCATGACACACACCTCAGAGGAAGGGATCGATTCCACTCGCGGTATCGGCGCGAGCAGTCTGCTAACTGTAGCAAGCACGCAGGCGAACCTGAGCAATCACTCAGCTATCCGGTGGGTCCGGACGCTATTCCGCTGCCGCAGATCGACGGCCCACGCACGCACATCGGGCTTCCCACACCGCAGATCACTCCGAAATCGACGCGAAACCGCTGATTTCGCCCGATGTGCGGCAGATCGGAGCTGATGTGCGGCATATTCCGCTCGGTGTTCGGCCATGCCGATCCCGCAGGTCAGTGGGCAGAGGAAGGAGCACCCCGGCGGGTGTGGGGAAGCACGGCCGTCGTCCTCGATCGGGCCCGCACCACCAGGACGACGGCGATGGCGTACAGCGCGCCGCCGACCACGAATGGCGCAGCGATGTCGACGCGGTCGTAGAGGAGGCCGCCACCGAGGGGGCCGAGAACCCGGGCCAAGGAGCCGAACGACTGCTGCGTACCCATCAGCTCGCCCCGAACCGCCGGGTCGATGCGCGCCGAGATCGTGGCCGAGAGTGACGGCGCAGCAAAGCCCTGTCCCGCCGCCGTGAGCAGCACCTGCGGAATGAGCATCCACCACGACTGGGTGATCGCCAACACGAAGAAGCCCGCGGTCACCGACAGCAGGCCGAACGAGAGCACCGTGAGCTCACCGAATCGGGCGACGGCCCTGCCGACGAGCAACCCTTGCACGATCATCAGCACCAACCCCACGAACGTGAACACGATGCCGGCGCCGCGCTGGCCGAACGACAGACGATCGTCCAGGAACACCGTCACGAGCTGCTCGAACGCGGCGAAGGCAAAGAACGTCAGGAAGACGATCACCAGGAGTTCGCGCAGGCCGTTCTCGTTCCACTTCCGGGCCAGACCCTGCGTCTCCCCGGACGAACCAGCCGCCGCGGCCTCGGCAAGCGCCAATCCCTTCGTCTCCGGCACTCGGATCCACGTGGCGATTGCGTTCACGAACGCGATCACGGCTGCGCCAAAGAACGGCGCACGTCGGCCACCGGCCCACGAGAGCAACGCGCCAATCGCCGGTCCCACCGTGAAGCCGATCCCGAACGCCGCTCCCATCATTCCCATCAACGCCGCCCGGCGGCGTGGCGGCGCCATGTCGGCCACCGAGGCCTGAGCCACGCCGATCGTTGCGCCCGACGCTCCGTCCAGCGCTCGAGCAAACAACAGCAGCCACAATGCGTTCGCTGCGCCCGTCAGGATCGACGCGAACGCAGTACCAAGCATCGACACCACCAGCACCGGTTTGCGACCGACGCGATCGGACAACCTGCCGAGCGGACGCGCCACGATGAACTGCATCACGGAGAACGCTGAACCAATCGCTCCGATGAAGAGCCCGTTCGCGCCAAGGGACTTCGCGTACGGACCCAAGACGGGTACCGCGATGCCGAAGCCGATCATGTCGATCACCACCGCGCTCCAGAGAACCCAGAAGCCTGGCGGCATCGGTTCTTTCGGTGGTTTGGCCGACGAGTTGGTGGCGACCGTGGTGGACATGCGGACGATCACGGTAGTCGGCCCCCTCCCCCGTGTTCTGGGGGAAGACAGGTTCCGACGGCAAAGCGCAAACGCAACCCCGGACGCAAAACGAGCCAGCCCGGAGGCTGGCTCATTTCAGAAGATGTGCGTCAGACCGGGGCAGAACCCCAATCGACGCGGCGATTTCGTTAGAGGCCGAACGCCCTCCGGATCAGCCCGGACGAACGTTGGAAGCTTGCAGACCCTTCGGGCCCTGCTGCACCTCGAACTCCACTTTCTCGCCTTCGGCAAGGGAGCGATACCCCTGCTTCTGGATGGCGGAGTGGTGGACGAATACGTCCTGCCCTCCGTCTGACTGCGAGATGAAGCCGAAGCCCTTCTCTGCGTTGAACCACTTGACTGTTCCGGCTGCCATCGTTGGCGGCCCCCTTTTGATGCGGAGCTCGGGATTGAGCTCTTGGGTGTTGAGAGAGGGGGACGACGCCACCGACACTGCTGGATCGTGAACGAACCGGTGCTCAGCGGTGTCACCACCGACCGAGCGCTCCGAGGCACTCGAAAATCTTGTGTTGCAGGATCAGAGGTTGGAACCCCTCATGAACAAGCGTAACAGGGATCCCGCCGCGTGTCGCCCGTCACAGCTAATTGAATCTGGAAGCATCCATCCAGGTCAGAGAATCGAACGGCGGCGCTCAGGCCCGACGGACGGTTGATCCGGCCTTCGTCTGCTCGACCACCCAGCCGTCGGCCTGCAGCCTGGCTCGAGCCGCATCCGCCGCGGGCCAGTTCTTGGACGCGCGGGCGGCATCCAAGACCTTGAGCAGATCGACGATCTCGAACGGAACGGGCGCCTCCAGCGGAGCTGGGAACAGTCCGAGGGCCCCGGCCATCTCGAACACCGTCGCCGCCAGCACGTCGGCGTGGGAGCTTTCGGTGTCGAAGGCCGAGTTGGCGACCCGAAGGGTTTCGAACACCACTGCCATCGCGCCGGGCGTGTCGAGGTCGCGTTCGAGTTTGGCGCGGAACCGACCGATGGCGTCGGCGTCGAGCGTGGCGAGTGCCTGCTCCAGCCCAACGGTCGTCTGCGGCGACTCACCCCAGCGACGGGCCAGGCCGTCGAATCGGCTGAGCGCAGTTTCTGCGTCGGACAGCAGATCCGGTGTGACCTCGATGGGCGAGCGATAGTGACCGCGCAGGATCAGCAATCGGTACGCGCGCGGATCAACCCGGCGGAGCAGATCGGTGAGCGAGGTGAAGTTGCCGAGGCTTTTCGACATCTTCTCGCCCCCCATCTCGATGAACCCGTGGTGCACCCAGTGCTGGCAGAAGACGTGGCCCATCGCTACGGCCTGAGCCCGCTCGTTTTCGTGGTGCGGGAACATCAGATCGAGGCCACCGCCGTGGAGATCGAAACCCTCGCCGAGGATGTCAAGACTCATCACAACGCACTCGGTGTGCCATCCGGGACGTCCAGCACCCCAGGGAGACGGGTACTGCGGAACGTCAGCCGGACCGCTGGCCTTCTTCCACAGGGCGAAGTCGACCGGGTTGCGCTTGTGCGGATCGGACTCCACCCGAGCGCCCGCCTGGAGCGACTCGATCGTCTGGCGCGCCAGCAAGCCGTAGTCGGCAACCGACGACGGGGAGAAGTAGACGGTGTTCGGGGTGTCGTAGGCGACTCCCCTATCGATGAGCGCGCCGATGAGCTCAACCATCCGATCGACGAACTCGGTGGCGCGCGGCGCCTGATGCGGACGGAGCGCGCCCAGCGCATCCGACGCCTTCCACCACTCGGCCTCGTACTTCTTCGTCAGCTCGCGTGCGGAGATCTTCAGCTCGGCCGCGCGCTCGATGATCTTGTCGTCGATGTCGGTGATGTTGCTGACGTGGGTGACCTCGAGGCCCATCCACTCGAGCGTTCGGCGGATCAGGTCCCACGAGAGCATCGCCCGGCCATGGCCGATGTGGGGAAGGTCATAGACGGTCGGCCCGCACGCATAGAACGAGAACTTCCCCGGCTCGCGTGGAACGAGCTCGACCGGACGGCCCAGAGCAGTGTCGTGAAGGGAAAGCACGCGCTACAGGCTACGACCTGCCCACAAGCCCCCAACCCCCGTTTTCACCTGATGCTCTCCGAGGCTGTCACCTACTTCTCGGACAAGTACCGCTTCGACCATTGCAGATCGAATCAGGTGTTCCCTCGGACAAGCGGGCACCGCTTCGACCAAGGCGGGGTCCTGTCACTCGCTCACCAGACACCTGAGTTCGGCTTCCATTGCGGGGTCCTGTCACTCGCTCATCAGACACCTGAGTTCGGCTTCCATTGCGGGGTCCTGTCACCGATTCACCCCATCCGCTGCGGTACTCGCCCGAGCTCCTTCGTCGCCGGGTCTCCGTTCCTCGGGCGGGGCCCCATCGGTGCCGCCCCTCCATTCGATTGCTCTTGACCCCAGGACGCATTGGGGAGCGCTTACGAAACGCCCCTCGGACACGCTCGCGCCTTTACAGTGCCATTTTTCATTTGGCAGCCAATCGCCTGTAGCGTCAGCCCTGATTTTGTTGATCGAAGAAGTC
>JANOHI010000224.1:0-4154 GCA_031406385.1 Acidimicrobiia bacterium | reverse complement strand
GAGTGGGGGTCGGCGACAGGGTTGTCGCGTGGATGCCCACTATCCCCGAGACCATCATCGTGATGCTGGCAGCGGCGTCGATCGGCGCGGTGTTCTCGTCGACCTCCCCCGACTTCGGCGTATCCGGGGTCATCGATCGATTCGGACAGATCGAGCCCGTGGTCCTGGTCGCGTGCGACGGCTATCTCTACGGCGGTAAGCGGTTCGAGGTGATCGATCGGTTGTCGGAGATCGTACGCGCGCTTCCGACCGTGCGGAGGGTCGTGGTGTTTCCTCATCTCGGTGATGTCCCGCTGCCTGCCGACTTCGTTGTATTCGGCAACTGGATTGCCCCGCATCAGGGGGCGACACTCGAAACGACTCCGCTTCCCTTTGACCATCCTTGGTACGTGCTGTATTCATCAGGCACCACCGGCAAGCCGAAGTGCATCGTGCACCGCTCCGGCGGTGTGCTGCTCAAACACGTCATGGAGCATCAGATCCAGTGCGACATCACCCCGGGCGACCGGGTCATGTATTTCACGACTGCCGGGTGGATGATGTGGAACTGGTTGGCGTCGGTGTTGGCAAGCGGAGCCACAGTGCTGCTCTTCGACGGATCGCCGTTTCATCCGAATGGCAACGTCCTCTTCGACATTGCCGAGTCGGAACGGACGACGCTCCTCGGGGTCTCGGCGAAGTTCATCGACTCCTGCGCGAAAGCCGCGCTCGACCCGTCGGCGGATCATCCACTGGAGCACCTTCGCACGGTGTGTTCCACCGGTTCGCCTCTTTCGCCCGACGGCTTCCGTTACGTCTACGACCGCGTGAAGGCCGACGTGCACCTGGCGTCAATCTCGGGCGGCACGGATCTCTGCGGCTGCTTCGTCGGCGGCGACCCGACCGGGCCCGTTTGGGCCGGCGAGATCCAACGACCCGTCCTCGGCATGGCGGTCGACGTGTGGGGGCCTGACGGCGCATCGCTCGCTCCCGAGGGCGGTGCTGGTGAGCTCGTATGCACACGCAGCTTTCCGTCGATGCCACTCGGATTCTGGAACGACCTCGATGGCTCCCGTTACCGGGCGGCCTATTACGAGCGCTTCGCGGACGTGTGGGCCCAAGGTGACTTCGCGTCCTGGACCAGCCACGGCGGGATCGTCGTCCACGGAAGGTCGGATGCCACGCTCAACCCCGGCGGTGTCCGCATCGGCACCGCAGAGATCTACCGTGTGGTCGAACAGCTTCCCCAGATAGCCGAAGCCCTCGTGTTCGCACAGGAGTGGGACAACGACACCCGCATCGTTCTGCTCGTCCGTCTGATCCCCGATGTCACGCTCGCCGAAGACCTGCGCAGCGAGATCCGCGCCCGGATTCGTTCGTCGGCAACACCGCGTCACGTGCCTGCGGTCATCGTCGCCGTTGACGACCTCCCCCGAACGAGGTCGAACAAGCTCGCCGAGCTCGCTGTCGCCGACGTTGTTCACGGCCGCCCGGTTCGCAATACCGAGGCGTTGGCCAATCCGGAAACCCTCGACGCCATTGCCGCACTACCTGAACTCAGGCGGACGGCGCCTTCGAGCTGAGGGTCGGTCGATTGCGGCGGTTGTGCCGTCAGCAAATGACGGCTGAACGCGGGGCGTGGGCGACGCACCGGAACGCTGTCTGCCATCCACGTTTGCGGTGATCCATCAGGTAATGTGCCCGTTGGTTGACGGAACCCCCGAACCGGCCCCGACGCTCAGCGTCCGAGGACTGGACACCTCCCAGAGGAACTGATGTCTGCTCCGAAACCCGTGGACGAAGCGAGTCGCCTCGAAGCCCTCCGTTACTACGACATCCTCGATTCCGCCCCTGATGTCGCCTTCGACGACATCACCCGGCTTGCCGCCTACATCTGTGGCGCACCGATCGCGTTGGTGTCGTTCGTCGACGAGGACCGGCAGTGGTTCAAGGCGCGAGTCGGTTTGGGCGTCTCTGAGACCCACCGGTGCCTATCGTTGTGTGCCTGGGCGATTCTCGATCAGGAGCTCTTCGAAGTCCCCGACACCTGGGCCGACACTCGCTTCGCCCAGAACGGTCTCGTGGTCGGCGAACCGTTCATCCGCTTCTATGCCGGCGTGCCGTTGCGTTCTACGGAGGGGATGAATCTCGGCACGCTGTGCGTCATTGATCGGGTACCGCGAAGCCTCTCGGATTCGCAACGAGATGCCCTGAGGGCGTTGGCGAACCAGGTCGGCCGGTTGCTCGAGGGCACGGTGGTCCGCCGCCTGCTCGCTGAGGCATTGTCGAACTTCGATGTGTTCGACCGCTCGTTGCCTTCGTGCGTGATGTGTGGTGATCTCGTGTTCCGGGATTCTCAGATGTCCGTCCGCGATTTTGTGAGCGAACACACACCGGCGCGATTCCACGACACCGTCTGTCGCACCTGTCCGCCGATGTACGACCCGGAACCGTCGGTCTCCGTCGAAGCGTTTCTCGAGGCCAACCGGTAGAACCGGCGCGCATCGGCTGGGATCCGGACCGCGGTTTTCCGTCCGTGCCCGATGGCTACCGGAGCTGAGTCTGCGGCCGGTCTGAACGCGGCATCACTCTTTGGGTAGGCCATCGGTCGTGCACCAGACCGACCCGTCGAGCGGCCATCATGGACTGTCGCTCCGGAGGGGGTGCCACCGTCGCAAAGGACCGTCATGACTACGCCACCCGTCCCCATGCCCACCGTGATCGGCACGCCCGCATGGGACGAAGTCGGCCGACATGCCGATCGGCTCCGCGGAGCGCATCTCCGGGACCTGTTCGCTGCTGACTCGCAACGCGGGGAGAGCCACACCGCGTCGGGTGTGGATCTGTACGTCGACTACAGCAAGCACCTTGTCGATGTGGACGCCTTGTCGGCCCTCCTGGCCCTGACCGAAGTTGCCGGACTCCGTGAGCAGATCGACGCAATGTTCGCCGGGCGACGCATCAACATCACGGAGGACCGCGCCGTGCTGCACACCGCATTGCGGGCACCTCGTGGAGGTTCGCTGATGCTCGAAGGGGTCGATGTCGTGGCCGACGTGCACGAGGTGCTCGACCAGATGGCGGCCTTCTCGGAACGGGTTCGCCACGGGCGGTGGCACGGGGCGACCGGTCTGCGGATCTCGACCATCGTGAACATCGGCATCGGCGGCTCCGACCTCGGTCCGGCCATGGCCTACGACGCACTGGCCGCCTTCCGCCAACACGACATCGCCTGCCGGTTCGTCTCCAACGTCGACGGCGCCGACCTGTGGGAGGCAGTGCGCGACCTCGATCCCGCCACGACCCTGTTCGTCATCAGCTCCAAGACGTTCACCACGATCGAGACGCTGACCAACGCCCGCTCGGCCCGGGCGTGGTTGGTCGATGCGCTCGGCGAGGATGCGGTGGCCAAACACTTCGTCGCCGTCTCGACCAACACCGCGAAGGTGGCCGAGTTCGGGATCGACACGGCGAACATGTTCCGCTTCTGGGACTGGGTCGGCGGTCGCTACTCGTTCGACTCCGCCATCGGGCTGTCGCTGATGATCGCCGTTGGGCCCGACAACTTCCGGTCGATGCTCGCCGGCTTTCTTGCGATGGACGAGCACTTCCGCACCGCGCCGTTCGACCGGAACCTCCCTGTCCTGCTTGGTCTTCTCGGTGTCTGGTACGGGAACTTCCACGGCACCCAGACGCACGCAGTGCTTCCGTACAGTCACGAGCTGGGGAAGTTCGCGGCCTACCTGCAGCAACTCGACATGGAGAGCAACGGGAAGTCCGTCGACCGCAACGGCGCGCCTATCGCCGCGCAGACCGGTCCTGTGGTGTGGGGCACGCCGGGAACAAATGGTCAGCACGCGTACTATCAGCTCGTCCACCAGGGAACGATCAGGATCCCTTGCGACTTCATCGGCTTCGCCCGTCCGAATCACGGACTCGACGTGCATCACGATCTGCTGATGGCGAACTTCTTCGCCCAACCAGAACCTGCTTCAGGATGCCGGTCGGCCGGACGGCGTTGATCTTCGCGATGTCGGCGCGCGCGTTTGCCAGCGTGATGTAGAGCCAGGAATCCCCGCTCATTTCCTTCACCCAGCTCTCATAATCGGGGAGTGGCCGATCAGGACGGTTTGCTGCTTCTTGACTCAGTTCAGTCATTAAAGTGCCCAGTTCAA